>JAISPZ010000067.1 GCA_031274555.1 Bacteroidales bacterium
GCATTTTTTTTGTCGAAAAACAGCATATCAACCCCTCGTTTCCCAGAATATTCGCAAAAAAAAACTTTGGAAATATTTTTCTACTCTCAAAATAATTTGCTTGCGGATTTAAGGATTAATAAAACTTATGAAAAAAACATTATTATTTTTGGCAATTTCCATTTTGTTGTCTGGAATTTCCTTTGCGGGAAAACCTGTACAACTTGTTACTATGGGTAGTTATACCCTTTCTTCTGACCCATCAGGTCAGACGTACAAAGTAACGTATCAGGAAAAAAAGAAGAACGATTATGTCATTTGGATACAAATTCCAGGTGAACATCCTACCCGTCTTCAACTTCTTCCAAAAAGCTATGACGACTTTATTTTCGGGCTGAAACAAACTATTCAAAAATACAATGAATGGACAAAAACAGCGCACGACAATAACGTCACTTCCCCAACAAGCAAATCTATGGGAATAGAGTATAGCCCTACGGCGTTCTTTTGGAAAGCCCCGAATAACCAGGAACTTTCTTCTGCTAAAATTGAATTGCAGCCAAATTTTGAAATTTTAGAGGGTGGTGCTTGTGTCGTTTCTTTCTATAACAAGGTAGTTTCGGCAGGTAAAGTTGCGATGGCAGTTCTCGGCAATAATCAGATGTCAGCAAATGCGCTAAACCAAGACATTAACAACGTTGTTTCGTTTTCATTTTCAGATGTAGCCGAAATAGAAAAACTTATAGAAATTCTTGACCTTACCAAAATTAAAGAGGGTAAAGTTGCACAGGATTTGTTCAAGTAGAAACTACATCTTTATCGGGGCGACAATCCCGAGCAGATTAAGACCATGCTTTAAAACATCTTTTGTCTTTACACAAAGTTGAAGACGGAAATGTTTTAGAGCATGGTTTTCTTCTTTAATCACAGGCGTTTCCTGATAAAAGCCATTAAATTCCTTTGCTATTTCATAAATTGTGTTTGCGATAAGCGCAGGGCTAAATTGCTCTGCGGCTTGCGCTACCATTTGTGGATATGCGAGCAGGAGTGCCGTTAAATTCTTTTCTTTTTCAGAAATCTCTACATTATCGGTGACAGCGGGAGTTATGCCAGCCTTTGTTAAAAGCGAACATATTCTCGCATGCGTATATTGAATAAAAGGTCCTGTATTACCGTTAAAATCAATTGATTCTTCAGGATTAAAGAGCATATTTTTTATTGGATCAACTTTCAGGATAAAATATTTTAACGCTCCCATCGCAATATTATGATAAAGCTCTTCGCTCGCTGCCTTGCCAAGAGTTTCCGTTGTTTTTCGGGCTGTTTCGGTCATTTCGGCAATTAAATCATCCGCATCAACAACAGTGCCCTCACGCGATTTCATTTTACCGCTTGGCAACTCCACCATTCCATACGACAGATGCATGATTTTTTCTGCCCATTCATAACCAAGTTTTTTCAGCACACGTTTTAATACGTCAAAATGATAATTCTGCTCATTGCCCACAACGTAAATGAGCTTGTCTGCGTTCCACTCCTCATGCCTTAACAGCGCTGTCCCCAAATCCTGCGTCATATAAACAGATGTGCCGTCCTTGCGAAGAAGAAGTTTCTCGTCCAATCCCTCGTCACGCAAATCCGCCCAGACAGAACCATCTTCTCTTTTGTACAACACCCCTTTTTCAAGCCCTTGCTGCACAATGTTTTTGCCAAGCAAATACGTTTCCGATTCGTAATAAATCTTGTCAAAGTCCACACCAAGTTTTTTATACGTCAAGTCAAATCCTGCATACACCCAAGCGTTCATCGTTTTCCAAAGATCGACAATCTCTTTGTCGCCGTCTTCCCATTTACGTAGCATATCCTGAGCTTCAAGCATAAGCGGTGCTTCTTCGTCTTTCGTGGTGAGGCTCGCAGCCTGTTCAGAAAGTTTTTGATTAAATATTACGTAATATTTTCCGACAAGATGGTCACCTTTCAGTCCGCTTGTTTCAGGCGTTTCGCCATTACCCCACTTCTGCCATGCAAGCATAGATTTGCAGATATGGATACCTCTGTCGTTTACAAGATTTACCTTTTTTACGTTCCTGCCTGTTGCTTTCAAAATCTCTGAAACAGACCAGCCGAGAAGATTATTACGTATATGTCCCAAATGCAGAGGCTTATTGGTGTTGGGGGACGAGTATTCGATAACAGTTGGATTAACGGTTTCCGCTACACCGTGAACAAGTTCAGCAATGTCGCAATCCGCCATTTCTTTCAAGCAACAGACAAAATATTTATCGTCTATCTCAATATTTAAAAACCCTTTTACGGCATTAAAATCCTTTACTTCATCAACATTTTGCTTCAAGTATTCACCTGTTAAACGTGCAATTTCGTCGGGATTTTTGCGTATAATTTTCACAAGTGGAAAAACAACAAGTGTTATATCCCCCTTAAAGTCCTTAATTGTTTTTTGAAGTTGAATTTGCTGCGGTTCAACATCCGCAGCAAAAAGTTCTTTTACCGCATTAACTATATGCGGAGTGAGTATTTGTTCGAGTGATGTCATAATAACAGTTTAAAATTTTTCATGGCACGTTCGCGTTCTAAAAGGTTGGGAGTTATCGAAAACTTTTTGAATGATGCCGTCAATAAATCTATTGTGAGCAGAGTATCTTGCAAGTTCGTCCCAATTCCGCAGAGCGTTTTAAGTGCTTCGTTTACTTCGAGCGTTGCAACAACTCCGGGCAGGCAGCCAAACTCCCCGGGTTTAAACGTTTTAAAATGCTCCAATGCTTCTTCCTCTTGCGGATAAAGGCAGCGATATGTCGCACTGTTTAGTTTGGAGTTAAAAACAGAAACCTGTCCTTTAAAATGATAGATGCTTCCAAAAACGTATGGAATATCAAGTCCCACGCTTAAATCATTTAGTAAATATCGGAGCGTTGGATTATCGCTTCCATCAACAATAATATCGCAACCGCTGATAAGTGCCATAGCATTTTCGGCAGTAAATCTTGCATTGATAAAACGAAATTTTACTTCGGGGTTAAGCGGCTCAAGCGACTGTTTCGCACAATCAACCTTGTTCTGCCCTACTTGCGGAGTACGGTAAAGTATCTGTCGTTGCAGATTGTGGATAGCAACAGTATCGTTGTCGATAATTGTTATTTTGCCTATCCCTGCTGCGCAAAGATAGAGCGCGACCGTGCCTCCAAGCCCACCGATACCGACTAAAAGCGCATGCTTCGTACCGAGCAAACGCTGTCTTTCCTCCCCTATTTCCTCTAACGAGGTCTGTCTAATATATCTTTCCAAATTCATAATACTGTAAATTTTGTCCAATCTTTCATCACTTTTAAAATCAACGTACGACTACTTCATAGCCGCTAAAATCAACGTACGACTACTTCATAGCCGCAAACTCCGTCCAATCTTTCATCACAGGCTCATACCCTGCACGGCTGACGACATCTTTTACTTCCGCAACACTGCGATTATCGTTAGTATCAAACTGTGGCAACTCTTCCAAAGGATTGCTATATCCAGATGGTTCTGTATGCGAGCCAGCACTCAACGACGTTATGCCGAGCGTAATCATTGCATCTCTAAACGCGGGGCTTTCTCGTGTTGTCAGCGAAATTTCTATGTCAGGGTCAAAAATACGAAAAGCAAATATAAGTTGAGCAAATAATTTGTCATCAACAAAAAACTGCGGGACAAATCCTGTCGCACCACCGCAATTGTCCGCGTGTGGACGCATTCGCGGAAAAGAAACAGCATATTTACTTTTCCAATATTTTTTTTGAAGATAACGCAAATGCTCCGCCATAAAAATTGCTTCGGTACGTGGATTTTCCAAACCAAGCAACGCGCCAAGTCCTATCTTATGAACCTCTGCCTGCCCCAATCTATCCTGTGTATTCACCCGCCACTCATATTCTCGTTTTTTGCCCGCAGGATGATATACCCTGTAACGTTCCGAATTATATGTTTCCTGATAGACATAAACAGCGTGCAGTCCCTTAGAGCGCAGTCGAACATACTCTTGAGTACCGAGTGGCAGTACTTCGAGAGAAATCTGTGCAAAATCATTTTGCAGCAGACTCATGGCATTTTCTATATACTCAACACCTGCTTTTAATGGACTTTCGCCTGTAAGCAAAAGAATATGTTCATAACCCATTTTCTTTAACACAGCAGCTTCTTCTAAAATTTCTTTATCGGAAAGTGTTTTGCGGGTTATTTTATTATTGTGATTAAAGCCACAATAAACGCAGTGATTAGTACATTCGTTACTTAGATAAAGTGGAATATAAAACTGAATTGTTTTGCCAAATCTTTGTTGAGTAATGCGTTGCGATAGCACTGCCATCTGTTCAATATACTCGGCAGCAGCAGGCGAAACAAGTGCTTTGAAATCTTCAATATTGACTGTTTGCCCCTGACGTGCCTTTTCAATAGCCATCTCCACATCGACACAGCCTTTCTTCTCTATATCTTCCGTAACCCCCTGCCACGAAAATCCCTTAATGTATTCCGAAAAGTTCACCTCTTTTGCATTTTATTATTCCACATCCAAATTTCTCGGTATTTTCACAATAAATTGTTCCCCCTCTATATCATTAATCAATTCAATATTAGGCTGTTCCTTAAACGCACGTTTTAATCCCGACCCCAAGCCACTGTACGGTAACGTATGAACGGCAAACATGGCAATTTGGTTATTACGTATAACTGTATTTCCGAATTTAACATCTTCGATTGTTAAACTATTAGGGAGTTTTCCTGGACTTACTATTTCAACTCTGTTATCAAAAATCATTAAACGTATTGGAGCATTTTTAAAATATTCACGGTGGATGAGTGCATTCTGCAAAATTTCCGTCAAGACAATCTTAGGTATTTCTAAAATGCCGAATGAATTAAAATCCTGTCCTTGTTGGGTATATCGCAAATTATTTTGCAAGAAATCCATCCCCTTTTTAAACAATTCGGGAATTGTTCCTTTTAAATCTTCAGGTCTATTACGATACGTATCTCCCGCAATATCATTGCCCACATAAGATACCGTCTTAATTGTAAATGATGGTTTAATATTTTGCGGTTCTTTTCCAAAGAAAAGCAATCCTGCAAGTGTTACTTTATTTTCTCGCAAAATACGTTTCGCTCTTAACGCCTCTTCGTACGTTAATCCCTTTTCCTGATAAGATATTTCAAATTCTTTCTTAAAATAATCGGCAAACAATCTTTCATCAATGTCGTCAATGCTTGTGTCATAAATTTCCATTTCATCGGCAAATAAATCACCACTCTGTTGAAACATTCTTTTTATCTCAGAATTATCTGTTACCACTCTTTTGTCTGAACCCAATTTAATCCAGATTACTCCACGATTAGTTTTATACGGCTTATCTCTTCCTTCCGGTACATTTATTATCAATACACGTTTGTTCTCCGTGGAAACTACCTCAGTAAGAATATATATTTGTGGTTTTATCTTATCGCAACACAGAGCAGACAAACGATTATTATATGATTGTAATTGTTCATAATTCAAACCAATAACTTCATTTGTTTTATCCTGAACTCCGATAATGATAATCCCTCCTTGTGAGTTCGACATAGCAACTATTTCAGCTTCAATTTTATCGTCGTCCATTTGTTGTTTGAATTGTACCTTGCTGGTTTCGCCAGCACTAACGATGTCTAATAATTCTACGGCGTTCATAATTTTCCCTCCTCCCATATCTTGTAAATATTTTTTCTTATATCAAAGGCTTCTTTTCCACCTTCCATAATTCGTATTATTTTCTCTTGAATGTTCCTGCAATCAATACTGCCGGTTTCTATCATTATTTCCTTGTCGGGGATATATTGGCAAGCGACTAACATTTCGCTATCTCCCAAAACTGGAATATTGGCATTATGGGTCGCAAAAATAAATTGCATCTGTCCTTTTAATAATTTAATTTCCCGTATAACATCTTCGTAAATAGTCTGATTATCCAAGTCGTCCTCAGGTTGGTCTATAATCAAAATATCATTCTCTTTTTGGGACAAAAGAAACAGTATCAGGGCAGAAGCCCTTTGTCCCAAAGAATGTTCCTTTAACGGTCTATCATCAAACTTTATGATTATTTCATTTTCAACTTGATAAGTCAGCAAATCATAGAGATTGGCTTTAAAACGTTTTTTAAATTCAACTAATTGATTTTCGTTCAATATATCTGATAATTTTAGAAATTGATCCTTATACATATCAACAAAATCCACATAAGTATTTTTAATATCGTTGTATAAGTTCTCTCTTATATCTGAACCTCTAAATGTATCTTGTAATTTTGCGAGAAATTTATCTCTCCTTCCTTTATGAGTCACTTCGATAGATAATTTTCCACCGACCTTATTTATTTTACTAATTTCATGTTGCAATAAAATAAATTTCTCATGCCAAAACTCACTCAATTTAGTAATGGCATCCATCAACCGGCTACATAACTCAATCCTTTTGCTTTCCAACTTTTTAATTTCCACAAGTTTTAATCTGGAAATTTCAAGTTCCCTGTTAATCTTGATAAAATCATCAAGATTAAGTTCTGGTATATTAATTTCCCTTTTTATTTTGGCAAATTCTTCCTTTAATTCTTCTTTTTGAGCTGTAAATCTATTTATTATATCTTGAAAATCCACATTTATCTTATGTGAATTTTCAAGGATTGTCTTTAATTGCTCAAACTCTACCTTTAATTTTTTAAGCAAGATGTTTGCTTCATCAAAAAAATCAGTATTTATTTTGGATTCTAATATCCGACTTACCAAATAATCATGATTTTGAATGACTGTCAGCAAATCCGCTACATAACTATCAATTCCCTGCTTTTGATCTTGCAGTCTGCTAATATCCGACTCAAAAGAGGTTTGTAGTTGTAATTTTTCGGTAACTCCTTTTTCCTCGAACATACTTAATCTATGCTCGGCATTAGCTCTCGTTTTTTCTGTTTCTTCTTTCAATTGAGAAAGATTACCAAAAGTTCCTAACTCATTTATGATACGCTGTATTTCACGTTTTTGATTATCTATTTTTGTTTGCGTATCATTTAATTTACCTCCGATAAGTTTATTAACTAAATCATTCTCGAAATCTGCATTTTTATTGGAAAGATCCTTTTGTCCGAAATAAACAGGCTGACGGAGAATAGCCTCTAAGGTTATCCCCTGCTGCAATACTCCATCTTTATAAATATCCTCTTTCTGTCCATATATACGCTCTACGCGATAAATTTCACCTTGATTGTTTACGATTTCAACAATAGCTTTTCCACCACTTCTCAACACGTGTCTGATTAAGTCGTTTTTGTATTCCTTATCAACGGATTGCGAACCGAAAGGAATATTAAGTGCATATCTTAATATTTCAAGAATAGACGATTTTCCGCTACCTCTTATGCCTATCAGATTATTCAACTCGGGAGAGAAAGATATTTGCTTTCCATTCAATAAACCTCCTTGAAAAGAAATGGATTTAATGTAGGAATTATGTATTTCAGGTTTCTCTTTCGGATGCAATCTGTTTTTATAGTCCATCAATGCATATTTCAGGGCTTCAAAATTAAAATCACCAACTTTCAGGTAAGTAATGCCTCCTATTCCTATTCCATCTAATCCTTCATGAGCATTATCCGAACCCTTCACATGAGCAGGAATAATAAAATAATTATGTCCGACAGTATCTAATTTCTTTACCATTTCCTGCAAATCGAACAAAGAATTGGGATAAGGTGGCGTTGCAGGACTAGTAATACCGTAAAATGCAGTATCAATAAATTGATTGATAAAATCAGTTTGTCCCTTATACCAATCATCATCAAATACAATAAGAACATGAATTCCCTCCTTTAAGGAAAATTCTACACCGGGAAACAGTCCAATACCATTATCGCAGGCTTTCTTTTTCAGTGCAGAAAACTCGCTTTTGCAAAATTTATTGTGGTTAGTAATTACCCCTATTCTAATATTTTGCTCTACAAGTTTATTTACATAGTCATCAACAAAATCACTATCAGTGCCCAAATAAACAAATTCCTTATCAGCCTTTGTCTGTAAATGAAAGTCTGCTTGCAGCCAAACCGATCCATTCCTAAACAACTCTGTCTTTCTATTCATTTTGTCAGACAATTGCATATCCGATAAATCTGTATTCATATTCATTCTTATTTTACCATTTTTGTCGAAACAAACTAATCATGTATATCCACATTCAATGCCTGTTCTATGCGTATCTGCAAATGTAATGATTATTTATCAGACCTCGGTAAAATCATAACTGATAAAATCGACAACAATAGATATTTTTTGACGTATTTAAACGGACGTTTATTTTTGACAAGATTTAGTGAAGTTAGCGGTGGTCGATTAGACCCGAAATTATATTCAACAAATGCAAGAAAATTGATAAGTTCTCTACATCGATCAAAGTATCAGCAACGACCTTTGAAATCAATAATTACGCAAAGTATTTCTGGCAATTGGGGCTTTGATGACAAAGAAGATTTTGATGAGTCTGAGTTTGTAAGATGTTTAGTTATCAGAGCCACTGAATTTGACAACAAATATAATCTAAACGTAAATAGCAATAGAACAAAATATAGATTAGTATCTAAACAAAAATTTCATAGTTTAGATATACAAACAAATGATTTGTTAATAGAAAAATCGGGTGGCAGTGAAAATCAGCCTGTAGGAAGAATTGCCATTTTGTCAAAAGATTTAATGGAACAATATACTTTTGCTTACAGCAATTTTGTTCATAAAGTCAGAATTGATACAAATAAAGCATTTCCTGAATATGTATTTAATTATTTGAAAACTTTGCATAATATCAAAGTAACCAATTTAATGCAAAGTCAAACGAATGGAATTAGAAATTTGATTTTGAATGAGTATTTTGCCTTGCCTATCTCTCTTCCCCCACTTGCCAAACAAAATGAAATAGTATTACATATTTCCGAAATACGGAACGAAGCAAAATCTTTGCAAATAGAAGCAAATAATTTGATAGAAATTGCGAAACGAGAAATAGAACAAATAATTTCAGAAGAATAAGTTATTTATTTTAAAATCATTTTTTCTGTTTCTTCTTTGGCTTGCTCTATTACTTTCATTGCCTTTTTTTGTAATTCTTGAATTTCGTGTCTTATAGATTTTATATGGCACACTACTTTATCCTGAATATCTTTGGACACTGCAGGTATCAATATTTTTTCTAAATCCGTTGAATATACATGGGGCTGTCCTGCACCTTGTTGCAAAAAATATATTTCTTTTTGCTTTGCCTTTAGTACCTCGAAAATATATTTGGTTGAAAATAGACTTTCATCTTTAGATCGAATTACGCTACAATCAGAAGCAAAAATAGGATAATCGTGATACCAAACAAATCCGGCATAAGCACCCGAAGCACTTACCGTTATTATATTTGCTTCATTGTTGTATTGGTTATGTGAATAAGGGCTACTCTGTCCTCCAGCTATAACGGGGTATTCTCCTTCAACAACTTCTTTACTCGTTATAGACTGCCCTTTTTCAATTATGGCAATTTTTGATAGTGCTATATTTTCATAAATTATACTTTTAGACTTTTTACCCAAATAAAGTGAGTTTTTCGGGTCTAATCGACCACCGCTAACTTCACTAAATCTTGTCAAAAATAAACGTCCGTTTTTTACTAATGGATTTTGTCCATTTAATTCAAAATTTTGGTAACCTATAACCTTATCAACAATATTTTCTGCAGGCAAAGTAATACCCAATTCACCGAGCAGATAATCGTCAATACTTGCTAAAAGCTCTTGTGCTTGAATTTCTTTAGATTGTTTCTTTTTTATGGCATTATCATAGAAATCAACTATCTCTTGTTGAACTTCCTTTGGTAGCTGTGGAATTGGAATGGATGCAATTTCTTCAAGATTTATATTTGCTCTTGCAACGGGTCTTTTCAATCTGTTCAGAATAGTTTGCCCAAAACTTGTTAGTAAAAATATTTGAACAAAATAAGGGTTGATGTTTTCTTTAAATCTAACTGCACAAATTGCTTGATTTATATTCGCTTCTAAATCATAATTATAAACTCCCACTTTGCCTATTGTTGCCCCAACAATGGCTATCAACATATCAAATTTATTTAATTGCGATGCTTTCATTAATTTATTATGGACTTCTGCTTTTACATAATTCAGTCCATTAAAATCTATACGATTTTCTTCATCAAAATCACCACTTCTAATAAAAGGAACACCTTCTATTTGATTTGTATAATCACTACCACCGCTTTTAGGAGTTATACCTGAAAATATTTTAATACTTTCTTTACGAATTGTACTATATTCTATTTTAGATAACTTACCATCAATCACTTTAAAGTGAGGATTATAATAATATGGGTCGAATCTCCTTTCCAACTCTGAAAATTGAATAATAAAAATCTTATTGGGGTCGATATGTGATGGTAATTTATACATTTCCCTTTTCTATTGCATTAATGAACTTTGTCAATTCCGTTCCTATAATATCTAATTCATTACTCTCGGTTGGTTTTCCGGTCGCGTCATAGCCTATATCTTCAGCTATAGCCATAAATATCGGATAATCATTTAAGACATTTTTTTTGTTGGTTAAGTATTTTTCGATAAGTTCGTCCTTAAATAAATTTATTTTTTCGGTAAATGCTGCCTGAATTTCTGATTTTTGCGGTTTTATTATCTCTGTAATTTCTTTTTTTGAAAGTGTTGGATTAGATTTTTTTGCTTCACTCTCTAATTTTTTGATTACATCGTTTTTTTCTTTTCCCCATTTTTCTACGGTAGCAATGTACTGATTATCTTTTTTTATTCTGTCTTTTAAGCTCAATTTTTGGTGATAAATCTTTTCAGAAGTTTTTTGTTCATGTTTTCGCAAAAAGAGTACGGAACTTTTCACTCCTGCACCTGTAGCGGTAAATGCAGTTTGTGGCATAGACACAACAGCAACAATGCGAAACATTTCTTCAATATTATCACGTACATATTGCAAACTGCTGTTAGTAAGAATACCATCAGGAATTACTATAGCTAAATATCCTTGTTCAGTCAAGAAACGGTGGCATTGCTCAATGAAAAGGATTTCGGTACTTTGGCTGTCACGTGTTGCTGCATTCATAGCTTTAACAGCAAGCCAATCTTCTTCTTTTTTCCCTAAATTATACTGATGTAAATACGCTTTTTCAGTAAGCTTAATAGAACTTCCAAAAGGCGGATTAGTAATGATAAAATCGAAAGTTCCATACTGAAAGCCCTTATTTTGCTTTTGCAATTCTGTATCATTCACAAGTCCATCCGAAGAAATCACATTTGTGTGTCCATCGTCATGAATAATCATATTCATTTTGGCTGTACGTGCAATCTGTTTGTTGATCTCAATGCCAAATAGATTTTTTTCAGCAAAATCATGCCAATATACGAAATGATTTTTTTCTTCTCTTATCGGATCGTAAAAATATTTTGCTTGTCGCCGCACTTTGTCAAGTGCATAAAGCAGAAAACCGCCACTTCCACAACTTGTATCAAGAACTTTTGAGTCACGCTGAATAGGCAAACTATCAACTATGAATTTTACAATGGCACGAGGCGTAAAATATTGCCCAAAATCGCCACGAAAATAGCTTCCCATAAAAGTTTCAAATGCTTTTCCTTTACTGTCAAGGTCTGTATTGCTTAAATTTATCCGTTGCAAATATTTTACAATAGTTTGCACTTCAACGGATGATAAAGAAATTTCGTCTTTGAAAACTTCGGGGTCACGCTTTTGTCCTTCTTTGTAAAGTGCTTTTATTCTTTTCAATAAATCAGCAGAATCTTCATCTCTGAAAATTTGAAAATCGTAGGGAACGCCTATTTTTCGCGGATGTTTTTCATCCCAAATTTTGCAAAAAATTAGTTTATCCAATTCATCAAACGCTTCGCTCGGGTTACGCTGTCCACCACCCCACAGTGCTTGATGTGCTTGAACGAATATTTTTACTAATTCAGATTCATTCACAGTTTCTAATTCGAAAAATTTTTGTTTATAATGTCCTTCTATCTCACCCACACCATTTTCCGCATTGGAAACCCCACCTTTCACATATTTGTAGGATGCAAGTTTACCAACTCCATATTGTGGAATATCTGGTATTTCAATTCTACTCACTGGTTTTTCTTGTATAACCTCGTAATACTGATCTTTTATTTTAGAAGTTACCCAGACATATTTTGCGTGCACGTTTCCGCTGTTCGCATAGCTGTATACCTGCTCAACGGCTCTCTCAAATTCTTGGTCGGTTATTTCTTCTTTTTTACATTCAATCACAATAAACGGACTTTCGCATTCGTCGTCGGCATACACAATAATATCGGCTTGTTTAACTTCCGAACCCATTTGTATGGTAACAAACTGCCTTATCCTATTTACAGGATATCCATAAGTAAACACCAATCTCAAAAAGGTTTCCGCTTGTACCTTTTCTTCTGGATTATCAAAATGTCGTTTCTTATTTTGATTAATATAAGTAATTATCTTACGTTCACCGTCAAATGATATTAATTTTTCTCGTATGCCGAGTTCAATAGGTGTCATAATTTTTAAATTATCAGATTTCAAGCTACCTCTTTTTATTAAACGAATTTAAGTTCATGCTTAAAGTGATGTAGTTCGGTGAGCCGAGCCGATAGAATGAGGAGCGGGCGTAGCTTAAATCAAACTTATATACACGAAAGCCAACTCCCCATGAGAAACCGACCATACCGGGCTTATCACTGTTGATCAAATCCGCACCACGATTATAGTTGTACGCAGCGCGTAAATAAATATTCTTGTATGGAATTACTTCGAGTCCAAGAACTAAATGCCGAGCAAGATTGTCAAAAAACATTTTTGTTTTTGATGATTTTATCACCTCGCCTGTTTCAATATCGGCAGATGCGTAAGGATTGTCGTAATTCAATTTCCATTTTTGAAGATTTGTTATCTCGAAAAATACTCTGAATGGAGCGTGTGGAATTTTTCCATAAATAGCAATTGATAACTCAAACGGCATCCATCCAAAATTACCATTGGAGTACGGCTTTATAGAACCGCCTATATTACGCAATAAAAGTGAGGCTGCAAAATTTTTATTTGGCAAAGTATAAGTCGCTGAAACGTCCACTCCAAGAGCCATTCCGTAGTAATTGTGGATTTGCGAAAACATAAATTTTGCATTTGCACCTATGGTAAATTGAGAGTCGATAATATTTTTTCCCCAACCAGCGACAAGAGCTATATCGTTGGCAGTTGCAGTTCCGTGCTCACCTCCCATAAAATCCGTAACAATAATATTGCCATAATTTGCATACTGAGCATGAAAAGCGAAAGTGCCCAATTTTTTAATATTTGCAGCGTACGAAACAGTGCCATAATTTATACCCGAAAAGTAATTTACAAAAGAGAATGAAATGCTATTATGCATACTTGTCCTCAAAAGTGACGGGTTGAAAAGCACATTGCCAATATCGTCATCGGATGCAGTGATTGCCTCACCGCCGAGCGAAGCTACACGCGCTGTCTGCCCCATATCAACAAACGAAAATGATGCTCCCCCACTCTGTGCTTTAACAAAAATCACATTGCAGAAGATCATCAATAACAAAAAAAATTTACTTGGGAACTTCATCTTTATTAAACATATTTTTTACAGTTTCAATTCCATCTTTATCCAAATAAACAGGATAAGGAGTGGGGATCTTTAACTGCAACAATTCTTCTGAAAAGCCGACAACATACCTGTACGCAACAAATGCACTCGAAGAAGCATTGAAGAAATAATCAATGTCGAAAATATCGCAAACATTTTCATATTTTTCTTTGCACAACAAACGTCTGCTCGAGGCAGTAAAAACTTCCGCCTTACCACCACGACTGCGCGAAACCATTACGACAGTATCCATACTTATTTCCTGCAAAGTGCCGTTATACGGTTCGTTTTCTATAATTAGAAAAATGTGGCGCGACAACAATTCATTATGCAAGTATTCATCAATCTTGTATAACGACCCGCTTTTGAGGTAAAATTTCCAGTCGCCCTCTTTTAATCCATCTTCATATTGTCCTGTTATGTAGAGCGAACTGTCGGGATATAAAGCCATATAAGGACCTGTCGATTTATTGAGATGATATGTTACGCTTTGAAACCCTTTTTCCTGCCTGCTCCACCAAGGTCCGTTGCGCAACCCCCGAAACCACTGCTGCGACTCCAAAAGTACTCCACCATAATCAAACAAAAGTGTCATCCCATCAAGAAGTCCTTTTTTATAATGTTCTTCCTTGATAACAGTCTTGCCGTTGTGATAGTATTTCCAGACACTGTCTTTCTGTTTGTCAAGATAATAACCTGTCATTTGAATACGTCCACTGTCATCAAAAATAGTATTGAAAGAAGCGTAGCCACCGCGAAAATAAAACGCCTCTGCCTTTATGCGCCCGCGCTTGTCATAATAAGTAAAATCACCAACAGGCATATCATCTTTGAAAGTTCCCTCATAGTTGAGAACGCGCGAAGTATCAGATGTCTTCCAATGTCCCTGCTTGCGACCTTTTTTGTCGAGAATATTCTGCGCCGACGAAACATATACGCCAAGCACCAAAACAGTCACCACTAAAAACACTTTTTTAAACATAAAACTATCTAATTATACTATAACTGTTAGCCGCTACTTCGACAGAAATCTCTTTTCCTGTGACTGCTTCTTTCACGGTGACATCACGTCTTTCATCACCCATATTAAACGCAACTACAATGTATTCCCCCATATAAACACGTTCATATACCAAGACATTCTTATCGGAAAACAACTGCACCAAATCCCCATAAATGAGTGGCATGGAATTTTTACGAAGATGTATCAGGGTGCGCATATTGTTGAGGACATCCTGCTGCATTGGACTATATCCGTCAAACTTCATCATACGACGGTTGTCGGGGTCGTTCGCGCCGGGCATACCGTATTCGTCACCATAGTAAATACATGGAATACCGGGCAAAGTCATCATAAACGCTTGAAGCATTTTAAGACGAGAATATGAAAAAATGCTGTCGCCAACACCTATATCACGCATCCACCCTGCGCGTTTACTGTCTTCGTCAGGCTTTAAATCGCCACCCGCAAGCGAAATAAAACGCGGACGGTCTTGATTGCCCGAAACAAGTCCCATTACATTGTGATAGCCATAAATATTAAGACTTTCGTTTATCGTTTTCACAATGCGATCCATAGAAGCCCATCCCGACCAGCTATCTGCGAGTGTCCACATAATTGCATCATAAAGATTAAAATCAAATTGCGCATCAAGCATACCCGTTTTTACGTAACTGTTTATAAGTTCAGGACTGCCGTACGTTTCGCCTATTTGATAGACGTTACGATTAGGATAACGCGCCTTTATCTTTTTTATAAGCGTGCGCCAATAAACTTCGGGAATATGTTTTGTTGCGTCGTGGCGATAGCCGTCCAAAGCGTAATGTTCTATCCAATATAAGGCAGTGTCGGTCATTGGCTCATACACGTCTGCCCGTTCCAAATCAAGCGTTGGGATATGACGGTCGAACCAAGTCGTAAGACGAAATTCATCCCAGAGTTCAAAGTTAGGGCGACCGTCTGGCGTAGTGTCAGGCGTTTTCCAATCAGGATGTTGCTGCAAGGTAGGGCTGTTTATGTGAAGATGATTTGCGACATAATCAAGAATAACGTTCATACCGCGACCATGTGCCTTGTCAATAAGTTCGCGAAAAACTTTATCACTTCCAAAACGTACATCAACTTGAGTATTGTTTACGGGCCAATAGCCGTGATAGCCCGAAAACGCTGTCTTTGGCTCGGGAAAAAGTCCCCACGCATCAAAAGGATTTTGAGAAATCGGCGACAGCCATACTGTGTTTACCCCAAGAGAATCAAAAAATCCACTTTCAATCTTTTCAATAACACCCCGCAAATCCCCACCGTAGTAATTTACTTTCGGCAAAACCATTGTGTCAGCTACAAGCATATCGTTATCCTGACTGCCGTTGTTAAAACGATCAACCATCAAAAAATACATTATCATCCCCTGCTTATCATTACGGTTAAGCATACTCGTCTGCGAAATAACTTTTCCATAAGAGAGCGGTATAAGCAAGTCGTTTGAAACACCACATTCGTTTGAAGCAATCACGCGAATATAAGAACGCTCTCTTTTGTAAGCGTTCGCAGGGATTGTTACCGTGAGAGATGAGTCCGAGAGAGTGTAGAAGTTACTGTCTAAGACTGTGTTTTGCCAAAGAACAACAAAACTCTCAACACCGTTTTTTACGCAACGAATAGAAAATTTGTCGGAAGCAAAACTGTTTGTTACAATCACAGGCTCACCGCTATCATAAGACGGTGCTGTCCTGTTTATCATAACAACACTGCCTTTCTCCCCATTCGACCAAACATTCATCACATAAAGACGTGATGCATTTTGAGAAGACACCACTATTTGCACCGCTTCATCTGCCGTCAAATTTTGAGAAGACACCACTATTTGCACCGCTTCATCTGCCGTCAAATTTTGAGAAGACACCACTGTTTGCACCGCTTCATCTGCCGTCAAATTTTGAGAAGACACCACTGTTTGCACCGTTTCATCTGCCGTCAAATTTTGAGAAGACACCACTGTTCCGCTTTGACATGCCGAAGAAAAAGTAATGCTGTCAATAACGGAAATTTCTGGAAAATAGTCGAACAGGAAAATTGACGTTGTATCTCTATCCAAAGATAGAAAACCTGAAAGGGCAATTTTGTCAAACTTCGTTTTTTCTACCGATAGATTACTGCACGAAAAGGATAGGCAAAGCAGCACTATTCCCACAGTTGTACTAAAAATAAAATTTCTCATAGCTACAAATTTTTATTTAAAAATTCCGTCATTTTTTTATAGAGTAACTCCTCAGAATTACCCTCTCTCAAATAGTGATTTTGATTGGGAAATATTAAAAGATCGAAGAACTTCCCATCTCTTTGTAATGCTGTAATAAGTTCCATCGTATGCTGAAAATGCACATTGTCGTCATTTGTGCCATGCGCAAGAAAATATTTTCCATTCATATTTGCTGTCTTGTTCAAAAGCGAAGCGCGATAATATCCCTCTATATTTGTTTGTGGAAATCCGAGATAATGCTCCGTATAGATATTATCATAAAATCGCCAATCAGAAATAGGTGCCATCGCCATAGCGAGCTTAAACGGAGTTTTATCATTAAAAAGACATAGAGAGGCAATATATCCACCGTAGCTCCATCCCCATATTCCCATGCGAGAAGAATCTATATACGGCAATGAACCGAAATAGTGCGCTGCTGAAAATTGATCTTCTACTTCCAATTGACCAAGTCGATTATATGTACATTTTTCAAATTCTCTGCCTCTTGACGGTGTCCCCCTGTTATCAACACATGCTACAACATACCCTTGCGAAACGAGATATTGACTCCAAAGATATATATCTTCCCTGTGATACATATTACGAACTTCCTGAATTGCGGGTCCGCCATAAACATAGATGAGTAACGGACATTTAGTCCCCTCTTTAATATTTTTCGGTTTCATTATCCAATAATAGAGAGAGTCTGTTTTAGTTCTTAGCACATCTATATCCTTTGACACGAAGTCAAATTCTTTGTGCAACTGTCTTAATTCCGAATTATTTTCCTGTATGTTTATAAGAGTTTCGCCGTCATCATTAATCGCATACTGATAAGAAACACTTGGAGTATTTGCTGTGGAATGGACAAGCAACATTTCCGTAAAATCATCATTGAAATAAGCGTCATTCCATCCTCCTTCATTCTGAATTTCGGGCGCGACAAACTCTTTGGCAGTACCGCCAAAATCAACCCATAAAACCTCACGGTTGTACGGCTTTGAATACGCCGCCTGAAAATATATTCGCTTTCTTTTTTTATCTATCCCATATATTTTTTCCACATCATATTGTCCACTCTCAAGTATTTTCAATGGAGTACCTTCCATAGTAAAAGAATAAATATGATTATATCCGCTTCTATCGGAAATAACAAAATAACGTTGTAATGAATCGTCTTTTAAGAATATTAATTTTTTATTATACGTGACAGAATATTTTTCTTCTTTTTCCGAATATATAAGGCGCGAAAATGACGATGGAACAGCGACAGCATAAACCTTAAAATCATTTTGACTGCGATTTAAAGTATATACGATAAATTCGTCAGGACTTTCACTCCATTCCAAATTGAAAATATACGCAATGCTGTCGTTTTTTCTGAACACAACAGGCAGGATAAGTGTATCGCTAAGATTGTAGAGATGTATTGATACTTTCGCGCTCTCAGTACCGGCTTTGGGATATTTGTAAGAGCGAATACTTGTATATAATTCCCCCCATACTTCGGTTAGTGCATCTTTTACTTCGCTTTCATCAAAACGCAAAAAAACGATTGATTTTGAATTGGGACTCCAAATGTACGCTTCAAAATCACGGTTTACATATTGAAATTCCTCCTCATAAACCCAATCTACGCGACCATTTATTATTCTTCCTGCTTCTCCATCGGAAGTTATCTCTACCTGTTTTCCATTCTCCAAATCGTAATAATATAAATTATTGTCGAATGTGTATGCCACTTTTTTGCTATCGGGGGAAAATCTGGCATAAGATATTTTTTTGTTTATAATTTTATTCTTTATTGTATGCTCGCCACTAACGTCTATAGCATCGTCGTTGCCAAGAATAAATCCAGTATCTTTTGTAAAATCCCACACTATTACGTAATATTTTGACGAAAACCTGTAAATTCTTTCTACATCATACAGGAATAAGGCTTTTGTCTTATCGCTGCTCAGGACATATTCTTTTGGAAGTCCCCATGTTTTTTTCACACACTCATTCACTCTTGCTGACGAAACGAGTAATTTTTCATCTATTTTTTTTTGTGGGGACGAAATATTCGGCAAGTACCTGAAGAAACCATTTTCTCTAATTTCATAAAGGTATTTATCAGGAACAACTTTGCTGCCCGTACGCGTAAAATCGACTACCTTGCGCTCTTTTAGGGAAGTAGAATGGAAAATGGAATCAATAGAAAAAGGCTTGGTAACAGTGGGATATTGGAACGTTTCCGCCGACTCGGACTGCGTTATAACAGTAGGAGCAGAATATAATATTTGCACACTACAAAAAGTAAGCGCGGCAACTAACACTGTTGTTCTATCTTTTTTCAACATATTCAAAATAAACTTGTAAAGATACGAAAATTTGATGTTATCAAATGTTATTTATGACATTTATGAGCTTTTTATGACATTAATTTATTGCTTTTTCGTTTTTTTTTATTAAATTCGCCGAGTGTTTGTAAAGTCGTGTTTAAATCAAAATACTTCATTAACAAGAAATAAAGATGTTTGAAAAGCAAAAAATCGCGTTTAAGCAGGTACTCCACTCACGAAAAAAATGTTTAAATTAAATATATTATGGAATTTACGGCAAAATTAGTGCAAGTTAGAGAAGCACAAACAGGTGAGGGAAGAAACGGACCATGGAAAAGACAAGAGTACATTTTTGAAACAGACGGACAGTATCCCAAAAAGGTATGTGTCACCGTATGGGGTGACCGTGCTATTCACGATCCGTCAATAATGGAAGCAGGAAGCCTTTTTGATATCCATTTCGACCTCGAAAGTCGCGAACACAATGATCGTTGGTATAGCGATATTAAAGCGTGGAAAATAGTCAAACATGGAGAGCAAGTTGGAAGTGACTACAACAACGGTGGGTATCCAAACGGTGGTGGTTATCCTAATGGAAGTGTCAATGGTAGCATGGGTGGTGGAAATAATTACGGAAGTATGACAACTCCTCCTGTTGCGGTTGCGCCTATGGCTACACCTGCAAGTGTTGCAACTCCGGTAGAGCCTGTCGCACCTGCACCTGCACCCGCACCTGCTCCCGCACCTGCTTCTACTGACAGCGCAGACGACCTTCCGTTTTAATAGAAATTTTTGAAAGGAATGAAAAATCCGCAACGCTAATAACGCTAATGACCAACAACGCTAATAAAAAGTGTTGCGGATTTTTCTGATTTTTGCACCAATATCCCCAAAAACAATATCCTCAAAAGAAAGGTCGTTGTTGGGTGTGTCTGTTCTTTTTTTCGGGGATGGCTGCTTTTGGCGGGGGTACTGCTTTTGGTGGGAGTACTGCTTTTTGGTGGGGGTACTGCTTTTGGTGGGGGTACTGCTGATTTCTTAGAGTTTCGGTGTGTCTGTTTTTTGTGGTTTGCGCTGATTTCGGTGTGTCTGTTGTTTTCTGACTTTTGTGTATATTAACTTTCGAAAAACAGGTTTCTATTTCCCTGTATGTCCTCTATTTCCCTGTATGTCCGAAGCCACCTGCACCTCTTTTTGTGTCTTCCAATTCTTCAACAGCCGTCCATTCTATCCTTTCGTATTTTGCTACCACCATTTGTGCAATGCGGTCACCATTCTGAATAACGAACGGTTCTTTTCCATGATTTATAAGGATAACTTTTATTTCGCCTCTGTAATCAGCATCTATAGTGCCAGGGCTGTTAAGTGCAGTTATGCCATACTTCGCTGCAAGTCCACTGCGGGGACGTACCTGCGCTTCATATCCTTCGGGCAATGCGATTGACAATCCTGTTGGGACAAGTGCCCTGTCGCCCGGCATAATTGTTAATGCTTCTTCGAGCGATGCCATTAAATCCATTCCTGCCGCTCCCACCGTCTGATACTCTGGCAGCGGATTATTGGAAACATTTGTAATTTTTATTTTCTGCATAACTTTTCTGCATAACTTTTCTGCATAATTTTTTTGCATAATTTTTCCGCACAACTACAAAAATTGAAAACGCCCATCGTAAAATTACGACGAGCGTTACAGTCGTGACCACGAGGCGAGTCGAACGCCTGCCGTTTATTTAAAATTTTACTTTTTACGCTTGTATTTCTTACGCTTGCATTTCTATTTATTGGCTATTTATGTTTTTTTATAAAACAAGTAGCAATAAATTATGCCACAAATATAAATAAAAATCTCAGGATTTTTGTCGTTGTTAATAAGTTTTCAGGGCAAACGCATTTTAATTTGTGATTAATTGTAGTAAAAAATCATTATTCCATCCAGCTTTAAGTCGTTTTGAGCGCACTAAGCTCGAAATCATCAGCCATTGTTAATTGTTAATTGTTAATTGTCAATTGTCAATTAGGCTGACGCAAATAGAATGTAGAATTTAGAGTGTAGAATGTAGAATTATTGCTGACGCGCTTGCTGTTTGTGCTTGCTGTTTGTGCTTGCTGTTTGTGCCTGTTGTTTGTGCCTGTTGTTTGTGCCTGTTGTTTGTGCCTGTTGTTTGTGCCTGTTGTTTGTGCCTGTTGTTTGTGCCTGTTGTTTGTGCTTGCTGTTTGTGCCTGTTGTTTGTGCCTGTTGTTTGTGCCTGTTGTTTGTGCCTGTTGTTTGTGCCTGTTGTTTGTGCCTGTTGTTCGTGCGTGTTATTATCAGTCATTATTAATACCCAGCCTGTGCAACGTTCATTTCAATTCGTAATTCGTAATTCGTAATTCGTAATTGATTTTGTCCACTCCTGAACAAGAACTCCACCTATCTTTTTTTCTTTATTGTTTTAAAAGGTAGTTCTATTGAACTAAGGAGCAACAAAGGGGGAAAGGAAGGCAGGACGGAAACCAAGATTGTAGTAGCGGTAGTACGCGTTGCTGGAGCTGCGATAGCCAGCGCGCAAGCGGAACGTGGCGTTGTCCCAGCCGCCGCCACGATAGATGCGAAGGGGCGGAGAGTCAGCACCGACTGCATTGTTGATAGGGTTCAGCACAACATTAATATTAATATTAATGCCGTCATTGCTGTTTGCATTATTGTAATGCGAAATCGCATAAGAATACGTACCAAGATAAAAATCAGCACACCACTCCCGTAAATTGCCATTCATATCATATAAGCCCAAACCCGTAGGCTCCTTCTCACCTACTTTGTGGTTGTGACGGCTGCCGCCAGAACCGTAAGCAGCAGAGGTCGTAGCGTCTGCGCTGTTATCATAGTACCATGCATAAGTCGCAAGTACGCTTTCAGAAGAACCACCCGCGTAAGCCCACACCTCATTATGCAAAGAAGAAGACTGACCAGCAATAGTTATATCATCAGGAGTGGGAGCAACAAAAGCACTGGCGTTTTTGCGCCGAAGGGCAAATTCCCATTGAGCGTCGGTGGGCAAACTACCACCCAACCACTGACAATAAGCCATACTGCCATACCAGGAAACATAGCAAATGGGAATGTCATCGTCAGGAGTTGCACCTACTCCTGTTGATTCTTTCGGAACAATTATATTATTACGATGATAAAGATAGCCGAAATAAGTGTTGGTACCGGAAGTAGCAGCACACAACTGATAGCCGTAGGTGGCACAATAACTTTCGTCGCTATGAGTGGATGGTTTTACATCTGTACCATAATATGCACGAACCGTCTTACTACCTTTTGTGCCGTAAACTTTTAAAGTCCACAAACTGTCACAATAAGTGTCGGCAAGGATAACAATATTTGAACCATTTATTGTATAATCAATGCCCGCAAGAAAAACACAATATTGAAGACATGTCGTTTCAGTCGCGCCAAGATAAAAGTCGGTCAGTTGAACTTTTACTGTTGTGTTGTAATTAGCATCGCCGTAATCGGAAGCATATTCCTGAGGATAGTAATAGTTGGTGACATTAGAATTTAAAAGGTTGGTACCGGTGCCGGGGACAAGGACGCTTATCGGAGCAAAGGTGTTATAAATTACTGTGGCGTTTGTCATAATGCAACCCGCTTCACCATAAACGCCATAACCCCTGTTAGCCATATTATTGACGATTAGACTATTGTAAATCTTGCCACC
>JAISPZ010000010.1 GCA_031274555.1 Bacteroidales bacterium
AACACATCCTTTTTCTACTACTACACAATTATTTGGGTCTGCGATAAAAAGTCCTGCGTCTATAATGCTTTGCGGTAAAATATAACTTGCTCCAGAATTCGATTCATCACCAATTGTAATACTTTGATCTCCATCCCAATTCCAAATATCTACATCTATTGTTGCTGGATCCATTGACGCGGCACAGAATGTATCGCACTCTACCTCCGGTGGTTTGGGTGGCTCAACACTGCCACATTCTTCACAATTGGCATACGATACGGTAATTGTGCTGTTGCCGTTGTCAATCTCTATCGGCACACAACCGTTGTCCTTTATTGAACGTGGAGTGCCCGTTAAGCCTCTGAAATCATTGCGATTAGCTATTTTGCCGCCAAATCCGTCATCCACTGCCCCAAATATACTGTCTGTTACAGTTATGCAGCCTTCGGTACAAGTATATTCTAATGTTACAGTTATTTGATCTCCATTTGGCTCAGAAACATTGCGCTTTGTAAGTATGCAGTTTACCGGATCTATCTCTCTACAATTAAGTGTTCCTTTTATGTCCGCATAATTAATCATTTTCCCTCCAAATCCATCGTCTATCGCGCCATAAACAGTGTCACAAACAACAATCTTGTCGCTCACGCCACCACCATGACAGGTGTCGGGACCGCAGACACCGCAAGGAGTCGGGATAATGTTGCCGGGCACGGAAGCAATAACCGTTACAGTGCCGCCGTTGCCAGACGTGTTGAGGCTGTCGGTGTAAACAACGCGGAAGTCTGTCCCCGGCAGGATTTGGTGGCAGTCGCCAACAACACCCGTACCGCTTGGCTGTCCTGCACCAAAGGCATCAACAACCGTTGCCGTGTAAACAGTGTCGCAGAAACAGAACGTATCGTAGCAGAGGTATTCTTCCGGTGTAAATGTCCAGTAACGTTGCGCAATGTAAACAGTGTCACCATTCCGTACTTCTACAAAGTATCTTTCGTCAGCAACAGGAGCGTAGTACGTAACGTCACAGCCCTCAGTAAATGACAGTGAATGTATCGTATATGGATCAGGCTTGGGCGTTGGAATATATACAAAGTGGTAGCCCGGATATGATGTCGTGTCATAATTCCTTATTACAGCAGTGTCAATATACGACTGCATTATTCTTACAACGGACGTGTCAGCATGAGCGAACGTTATCGTGTCGAGTAACCGCCACGATACTGTTAGTCCTGTCGTGTCGCCACAGTCTGCGCCCAGATTGAGCGACAATGTCGGACAGGTGAAGTCGCAAATAGCGGTGTCGGTGATGGAAATATTGCATACCCTGACTCTGAACTTCAACGTGTCGCAGCCCGCAATAATCACTCGGTAGGTGTTGCTGCTGTCCGCCCGCAACGTGAAAGTATCTGTCGCCACTGTGAACGAAGAAGCCCAGCCGCTAAGAGAGTCGCTCCAAATATAGTTGCTTCCGCCTGCAGCAGTGCCCTGACCATAAAGAACAACCGTAGAAACCATCGTTCCAACGCAAACAGAAGTGTCTTTTGTGCTCAACGAATACAGGCAGTCCAAAATGTTTATATGAACAGTATCAAAGTTTTCGCAGCCTTCTGGTGTACACGTATAGAGGGTAATCATTGTGCTCTTGTCAAGGACTGGCGTTGTATATGATGTTACTCCTTTTACAGTTGTGGCAGTTGTGGATGTAGCTGTATCGGTCCACAAAATACAACTGTTTGTTAGCAGCAGACCTGCCGAAGTGTCGGTGAAACCAACAAGGAAGTCGCTGGGACCAAATACTGTTGTATCGGTGAAGAACAATACTGGCTTGGCAGTTCTGTGCGGTATAAGTAAGACAGTGTCAGAAACCGACTGACCTGAGTTACACATCTGTGTGTAGCCTCCGGACCCGAACATAATAATGTCGCTTACTATAAGTTTTGAAGTGTCACTTATAGACAGACTGATGTCCGAAACGCCGAGTTTTTGCCATATAAGATTGCCTGACCTGTCATACAATTCCCATTTTGGACGTGTCGCGTCAGTAATAACAAATGTTTGTCCTCCTCCAATAAACTTTATCTCATAATCAAACATATCGCCTGCGCAGAGGACACGTTCGCTCAATGTGTCAATATACGGCATAAAGTTATTTAATACTTCTGTCTCTACCACAGAGCGACAGTCTCCTGTCATCCACTCCACAACAAAGCGCAGATTGTAGCCTGTGACGTTTTGAGACATATACACAGCATGGCGGAGTCCGTCCTCTGCCCTGCCGTAAACACCGTCCTGGTTGGAATCCATCTCCCAATATATCTCTCTGTAAGCACCAAAGCCTGAAATGTCTGCATATATCGCCGTATCATCTTCGGCACAGAATATGTACCTGTTCCTTATGCTTGAACTTATATCAAGGGTCGGCTTGTTTTGTATGTAGAGTGTGTCGTAGGAATATCTGTTAAGACAGCCCCCCTTACCTTCAAGACCCACAACAAACGTGGCATCCATGCTTCCCGACAAGGTTATTCCTGTTCCTTTTTCTATCGGAGCAGGCATAAGCACACCACCGAGAATACCGAAGACCACAGAGTTTGCCTTGCTGTATTCAAATCCTGTATCAGGAATTATTACGCTCGTCAAACCACACGACAACAGTGAACTCGGAACACGTACGTATGGCAGTGTGTCCGCCTTTACGTGGACGGTATCGGTAAACAGACATACAGTGCCTGTTAATTGCGTATTTATGGCTATCGTGTAGAACGTTGATCCTGTCACTTTTACCTTTGGATTTTGCGCAAATGTATATGATGGAGACATTATGACACCATCGCTGTTCTGCCATATTATGGCATTAAAGGAATAGGCATCTTTAAGCGCATCGATATTTTCCTGCGGCAGCAATACCACGCTGTCATTTACACAGGTGATAATTGTTGTATCAAATGTTATGCTTGGGCGAACAAACTTCTTTATGTGCAGTGTGTCGCTAAAGTCGTACTGACATGGGATAGCAGCGGTGTTGAGAGAAGTAATGCTCACACTAAACGATAGATTTGTATCGGCGTTAGGCAGCAGATAGTACAGACTGTCTTTGGTGTACTGCGAACCACCTATATACCAAGTGGTCTTGTATTTCAAACTATTGTATCCTGATAACCTGAAAAGTGCAATGCCACCACCGCAACTGCCGTCTTCTACAACAGGATGTCCTGGCGTTGTGTCGTATATGCGTACGGTTATTGTGTCGGTTACAACACATCCATACTGTGAGGTTTCGGTGAGGATATATGTTGTGTCGCCAAGTGTGTAGCGTACTATATTTTCTTTCGTCAGCTTGAGGGTGTCGCCATAGCATAGCGTTGTGTCACGTATGTCAAAAGTCGGACTGAACATATCCCAACGGATAACCATTGTATCGGCTTGCTGTATATAGCTTGGGCAGTTATCATGGAAGCTGCCTGTCGCATAGACAATAAGGCGCGTATATGGCTGTTGCGCGGTGACATTCGGAAGATTAACTATCGGAGCATGAGGATTGTAAGAACATCCTACGCAAAGCGGTATAGTTGAGTGGTCTTCCTGTACCCAATGTACCGTCTGACCTGACTGTCCTGTTCCACTATTGGCATAATCTTCCCCTTCATCTGTAATGATTACTTTTGGCATAACTACGGACACACCAGGACATATAGTTGTGTCATGAATGCCAACAATCTCTACTTTTATGGTATCGGGTATAGTGATAAACATTGTATCAACAGCGTAACAGCCATTAACAGTATTTGTTACTGTCACTATAAGAGTCGTGTCTTTTTCTATTGTATGTCTGCCACGACAACTTACTATTCGGTTGGTTCCTGTCTTGCAAACAACGCCAGGTATGTCACTCCATGCTACCTGATACGTGGTATCGTTTCTGTTCGTTGCTGTCGAGGCATTTGGATCCGGATTCGCAGCAAAGAAGTTTTGGGATTCTATCGTTGCATAAAATTCCATAACACTACCCGGACAGGCAAAGACGCTTTCGCCTGTTACTGACGGATTAATGCCATTTAATGTTATGCCATAACCATTTGCAGGAATGTACGGATTAACTTTTATTTCTATTGTATCGTACGCCACGCATCCATAACTTTCTGTTTCTGCTTCAAGTATATATTTTGCGCTCTTTGCTTTCGGAAGGAAAAGCGATGTCGTATCCGTTGCTTTTGCTATACTCATTGATGGTAGCTCGTACCATGTATATTTGTGTCCTGCAGTATCTCCTTTTATGTCGTAGTTAAACCACGGTATGCTCAAAGTGTCTTCCCAACAAATCCACGGCGAAACATAAGAAGTATCGGGCAGAGTCGGATAATTTGCCACGTGAACAATATTGCTGTAATAAAGCACTCCTGTCAAGCCTCTCATCGCTGCACGGTAGTAGCCTGCAACACTTGTGTAGAACAATGTGTCTGGATTGACTATGCTCTTGAACGGTACGCCTGCCGTTTTGAAAGAGTCTGCGCTGTATTCCATCGCCCATGAGGATACAAGATTTTTGCTCTCTATCTCTATCCACAAAGGAACTGTATCGCCGGCACACATTATTGTGTCTTTATGGAATATTACGGGTGACATTGGCGGGCAGGAGTCTGGCAACATATTTACGCGAACAGCCATCGGATCATACCACGTACAGTTACTCGGAGCTTTTACCGCAACGTAGTAGTCAGTTGCACCATGGTCTATCTGTAATGGCTTAAATTCGTTGGATGTTTGCCACGTTGCACCGCTGTCGATAGAATACAGGTAGCCGCCTAAGTCTGCTGTTGGGGGCATTATTATGCTTATGGAGGCTGTATCAATATAACATTCTATGATGTCGTTCGCTTCGACAGAATATGGTCCTATTACGTTTACTACCGGTTTCGGCGATATTGATACCGCTTCAGAAGACATACAGTGCGCCAAACTCGGAATTGATATTTCTACTGCAATTAGGTTACCATCCTTAACGTTATATACGATAAATGTGTCGGAATGTACGCCAAGAGACATAAAAAGACCGCCTCCCATATTAACAAGAAATACGTCATACAAAACGTCCAAACTGTCAGGAATACTTGTTTCGACAACAAATGTTATGGCTTCGCCCTCACAAACAGGATCGTTTAACGCTCTTATTGTTCCGTTTATCGTTGGCAAGTCGTCTGGACAGTCTTTAGGTGCTATTACTTTGTCGCAACGCGGGTCGCCATTGTCGCGGAAGAATATTTGTACGGAGTCGCTCGCAGGCGTATAACTTGTGTAACAACCTGTGGCTATGGTATTGACACTTGCCTTTATCCATTCGCCCTCTACAAATTTGTCCCCTGTAATAATGTAATATGACAGATCTTGCGCTATCACTACTCCGCCTTTAGACCACGTTATATCACTACGGTTTGCTGTAAGGGTTATTGTGTTTCCATTGATAATTTCATTGTAACATATACTGTCGGGGGCGTTAATAGTGAGATTTGTTACAGGCGGATATTTTGTGTCGTGGATAACAATTACAGTTGCTGTGTCTATGTCGCAGCCTGAATTGCTTGATGGAATTGCGAATATAAGGTATGTGTCTTTTATGCCATCGCCACCAACGTGGTCTCCCCATACGAGTATGCTGTCGCCATCCATTTGCGCTACGGCGTTGATGTCCGGTAGTGGCTCACCCGCACATAATGTTATTGACGGATATATGCGTTCTATTACAGGACATGACCTTACATTTACTGTCACTTTTGCGGTTATTATACATCCGCCTGTATCAACTGCTTTTACGGTATATGTTGTTTTTGTTGACGGATAAGCGTAAACTGTGTCGCCGGAGGCTTTCGTAAGGGTTGCGGACGGTTCCCATTCAAAATATGCCGTGCCGCCCACAACTGAGGCAGTAAGGGTTGCAGTGCCACCGTGGTTTATAGTTGTATCGTTGGAAACAGTGAGGGTGAGTAAGGAGGGCTCATTAATAGTGATTACCACGTGATTGCTTTCTGCCTTGCTTGCGCTATAGCAGCGGTTCGCGCTGTCTATAAGCGATACAGCGTAAACTATATCGCCATCTTTTAAAGTGTCGCTTTCGTAAGTGACACCTGTGCCTGCCTTTACGCCATTTATGTACCATTCTATCGTTCTGTAAACGTTGGCTATTGCTCTGACACGTACGTAAGTAGCACACCTGGATTGGGTGTTGTCTGCCGTTATACGGATTTCAGGAGTGATTGCGGGATGTATTGTCACCTTAACGTAACTCGTGTCGCTTATGCAATTGTACGCTTTCTGATATACTGGATAAATATGCGAACCACTTACAGGGGTGTTGCCGTATATCCATACTGTACGGAAATTTGTTTGGGACGACCACAGCTTTTTGACGGCTTCGCCTGCGCAGTATAGCGTATCGGTGCCCGCGTCAAGTTTCGGCAGGGTGTCGTAAATGACGGTAACGTGGGTCGCGCCGTTAAAGTAGTAGGTACAGCCATTGGTGTTTCTTAGGGCGATGTAGTATGTGACACTATCAACAGGTTTGAAGAGTGGACTGCTCTGCCACGTCTTGCCACTGTCAATACTGTATTCTACACCGGTGCGCTTGTCGAAAGGAAGGTTGATCTCTATAGAAGGAGTATCCATCGAACAGTCGTACAGAGAGGTGACAACGATGTCAGCTATAGCAAGGGGTTCGGGGGCGGGAGTGATTGTTAGCGAGACGCTGTTGCTCTCAACTGTGGCGGTGAGAGGACACGCGGCGGTGAGGTCGCCTGTAACACGTGCAAAATAACTGTCGCCGTCTTGGAAGCCGCTGTATAAAGTCAAAGTGTTTGGAGCTACACCCAAAGAGAAGTTTATGCCACCACGCTGCATAAAGTATTCTATCGCATAATCGAGACTGCCTGGAGTTACAGTCGCCTGCAACGTTATGCTGTCTGCATTATTTTCGCACAATACAGAAAGAGTTACTAAGGCAAGTGCTATAGCAGGAACAGTCGGAGTCGTTACTGTTACGGTTTCGGTCTTCGTTATAACAGTGCTGTCGCCTATACTGCTGCAATATGAAGTGTAAGAACTTACATCAGTTACGGTTACACTTATAGCAAAGTCATTAGCAGGTACTCTTACCTTTATGGTTTCACTGCCCTGACCATCCAATATCTGTGCACCGCCTGTCGTTACCCAAACAAAAGTGTTGTTCTGCTGACCGCCACTCACCAAAGCACTCGCGTAAACAATCGTGTCAGTTGTTGAACATAGCGGTTGAGATAGTTGCAGAGAGCCGTCAGTAAACACTATCTGAACACTGTCCATACAGCTGTCTTTTACTCGTAACGGCGTGCTTGCCATACCAATACAGCCCTTTGCGTCAGTTACTGTCGCAGTGTAAAGAGTGGTAGCGGTAATTGGAGTTGCCGCGCTTGGAGTCCAAACAGTAGTGTAGGGAATAGTACCACGACTTACCTCAACACGAAGAACACTCGACGGGATTATGCCTTTATCAACAACACTGTCGGGCAAGGCTATCACGTACGGTTTCTCGTTTACAGACGTTATTGTGAAGCTGTCGGATATGTTTAGAGCAGAAGCACACGTTGAGGGCGACGAAGCAACAACTGCGTGAACGGTGTAAGGCGGTATCACATCGGCAGCACCAACAGTAAGGGTTGCAGTGCCACTCGCTATACGGTCGCCATTATGATACCATACTATATCGCTCGCAGGGACGTTGGCGATGTTCGCAGAAAGTTGATAATAACTGTTCTCGCAAGGAGTGCTGTCGCCAAGAATATCTATTGTCGGAATAGCAGCAGGTAAAGCGTTTACTTTTACGCTCATCGGACGGCTCAAAAGAGTATCGGTGCAAACAATATTTCCTATAGCAAACGCCTTTAACCGATATTGTGAACCATCAACAGGACTGTGTAAGTATAAAGTGTCACCTGTTACGCTGTACTCGGTTATTGCTGTGTTGGATACAGTTGTCCAGACACCACCGACAAGAGTCTGCCATACTTTGCTTACAGTGTTTGTGCCATCGTCCACTATTGCCCAAACCATTGCGGTTTCACCCTCACATACCTCATCTGCCTGTGCAGAAGCCTGAACGGACATTGTCGGGCAGCTAACAACGGTTATTGTAATGGTGTCCTCACCGTAACAGTAACCATCGTCCGCAGTAGCGCGATAAACAGTCGTAGTCGGTGGATATACCTTTGTGGAGAGAGAGGTCGATGATACTACATGAGCGTTTGGAGTCCATGCAAAGGATGTGTATGAGCCTGTGATTGAAGCAGAGATTTGTACACTGTCGCCACTGTTTATTGTTGTGCTATATTGGGCTTTTACTTCTGGAGCCTTGCGAACAGTAAAGCCTGTCTTGTTTGTCGTTATGGTCTTGCCTGCCTCACACTTGCTCGCATCTGCAATATAGACAGAAGCATGAATACTATCATTCTGAGCTAAACCGCTCAAAATTAACACGCTGCCATTCTCGCCATTCAGCGGAACATTGTTTTTATACCACGTGATTATTGCACCCGCACCAACGTTTTGAGTCGTCAGGGTAAAGGTCGCTTCCTCATTGTCGCACAAATAAGCATTGTTATTCGCAGTGGTTGCTGTTAAGGCTAATTTTATTGTGTCAGTGTGGATTGTTACCGTTACACCGGTGCTCGGACTTACGCAGTTGTAAGCCTCAAGGTGAACATAGTAAGTATGCTGACCTGCCTGATACGTTGTACCATTCTCCCAAATTGCAGTAAAGCCTCTGTCTATTACCCACAACGGCACAGGTGTTTCGCCTGCACAGTAGCTGCTATCGCTGCCCGCAACAGGAGCTGAAAGAATACTATCCTGCTCTACCGTTACGTTTACAGTGCCTGCAAAGTAGTACGTGCAACCGTCAGAGTTACGTAATAATACGCTATATGCACCAGCAGCAACAGGCTTGAACACATTGCTCGACTGCCATGTTTTGCCACTGTCAATGCTGTACTCCATACCGGCACGGTCTGCCACAGGGATATTTACGGTTATTGAAGGAGTGTCAATGTCGCAAGAGTACAGAGAGTTCGCTATCAGGTCACTCATCGGATAAGGACCGACACTGCCACCAGCGATATTCCTCACGTAGTTACTTATCACACGCGCATTCGGACACAAGCCCGTCTTGCCTGGGTCATTAACATTAGAGATAAAATTGTAATGCGCCTCAACAAACAAAGTGTCGCCATTTTCGGGAGTGTAAGACGGCGAACTCTTTATAACCACATTCGGATCAATAGAAGTAAGAATGAGAACATCCACACCACTACGTCTGGCATAATAATCATAAGTGAAGTCGCTCGTCGGGAAATTGGCATCTGACGTTGTTACGGTCAGGGACATTGAATCAATTGTTGCGCAGGAACCGTTATTGTCGATTGTGAGGTTTATAGACGGATTTGCAGGACCGCCGATACGGTATATTCTGCTATCTGTTTTTACAGTATCTTCACCGTTAAATTTACATACCTCTGCTTGTGGGTGACGCCTGTCGGCTACACGAACGCTTACGGTCGCTATGCCCGGAACAGTCGCAGGATAGAAGTACAAATCCTTAGTGCCTTGACCGCTCTTAATTGTCGCACCCTTATCTAATGTCCATTCTATATACTGACCTTGTGCAGGACCTGTAAAATACAGAGTTGCGTGAACAACTGTATCGGGGTTGTTGTTGTCTAAACAGATTGTGCCTGTTTGGAGCATTATACGAGCACGAATGGAGTCAAGACATGGTGTTTCTACATCCACCTTTTGTTCTGCGGAGTCTTTACACCCATAAGCATCTCTTACGGTCGCCAAGAAAGATGTCGAATAGTACAACGGAGCGGAAGTGTCGGGCGCCCAACTGAACATATATGGCTGCATGCCGCCAAAAGCGGAAGCAGAAAGCACAGACGAAGCAGATGTGCCTACGGCTACTATTGTATCGTCACCCACTGTTATCGTAGGACGCTGACGTATGCCACCCACAACAAGAGTGTCACTGTTGTAGGCACAGTTGCTTGTTATAGAGGCGATTATTCTATAGCCTGGGGTTATCACGCTATTGCTTATTGAGAGCGTTGCGCCTTGAACAGTTGCGCCGCCACTATGTGTCCAAATTACGTCAGAAGCATTCGCACCTGTTACAACAGCCCTTAAAGTATAGATATTTGCCTGACAGAAAGCGGTGTCGCCAACGATGTCAATTGTGGGAACAGATAAAGGAGTTGTTATATTTACCGTAATCGGATGTGAATAGATAAACTGTGAGCAATTTGTCATGCTGCCACCCAAATGCTCTACAGACAAGCGATATTTGTTTCCATCTATAGCACCACCCACAATAAGAGTGTCGTCTGTCGCACCTGCCACAGCAGCCCATGTAAGACCACCGTCTGTACTTTCTTCCCATGTAAGAGCCACCTGCTGTTCGCCCGAATCAACAATTGCCCACAATACAATGGAGTCGCCCGCACAAGCGAAAGTAGAGATATTAGATTGCGCCAAAATTTCAGGACATTTCTCTAACGATACACGCACTTTGGCTTTGTTGCTATAACATACACCGTCGTAGGCTGTAAGAGTATAGGTGGTAGAAGATGTCGGGGAAGCCGTCGGGGTCAGAGAAGTATTTGAGCTAAGACGAACATCTGGCTCCCATGACCATGTTGTGCCCACAGAAGGAGTTACTGTACCCCTAAGTTGTGCTGTCTCGCCGTAGAATATTGTTGTATCACAGCAAGCTGTAACGTCTGGAGCATCCACAACAGACAATTTGATTTTATTGGTTGCTGTAAGGTTGCCCGAAGCAAGACACATCGCATTATCGGTGATTTCAACCATCACAGACACTTCATCATTATCATTAAGACTGTCCGTAGTATATGTCGTGCCCGTCACACCCGCTATCTCTACGCCGTTGATATACCAATGATATACAGGGTTTAGACCTACGTACTGCGCCAGAACTTCAAAGCGTACAGGCTCATACTCGCACACGTAATCTTTATCGTAGTATGCGGAAAGAGATGCTTGAGGTGTCTGGTTCGGATTTATACTTACCGTTACCGAGGATATGGCGGAGGCACAATTTGGAGTTATCTGACGAACATAGTAGGTTATAATACCCTCTCGGAGTGAATCGCCCGGATATGTATCACCCTCCCAAATATATGGACCATTCTCAAAGGCATACCAACGTACTATGGCATCAGAATTTTTGCCTGAAACCCAAAGATCTGCAAATGTTTCGCTCACGCAATATAACGTGTCTGTACCGACTGTGAGTGCGGGCAAAGTGTCATTTTTAATATAAACGTTTACAGGAGTATAATACGGGTCCCTACATTCATTATTGTCCTTAACTCCAACGTAATGCCATCCGTCAGATACCGGCGTAAAGAGCGGACTTGTTTGCCATGTCTTGCCACTATCGGCAGTATAGTACAGCGTACGGTTCTGCGCTTCCAATACCGCAAGTTGATTTGCACCAAGATCTATATAAATCATCGACGAATCAAACGTACATACAAATATATTGCGAACGGAAATAAGACTGTCAATTATGGTTGGGGTAACCATGTATGGTATTTCTATCGTGTCCGAATAAGCAACTTCGGAATAAAGGCTACGTGTCGGGTCTAAATTCTTTACTTCGAGGTAGTACTTGTCACCGGCAACAGCGTTTTCGAGTCTATAAGTGCCATTCGACTGCACCACCTTGTGGTCTTCAGCTATGCCTGAACGCAGGCGGTAGTATGTGTAAAGAATATTGTTTGTTTCTTCAACTCCGTTTATAAAGGCTCTACCTGCAAGCATTGTGGAATCCCCGCTGCAGAAAATATTTCTCGCATCTATTTCGGCAGAAAGAAGTTGTTTTAACTTGACGTTGAGGTCTATCTGTGCCGAAACCGATTGTTGCGCACAGCTAGAAGATATTGTGGGATCGAGTGTTATTGTTAAGAATATTGTCGTTACAGGTGCTTCCGGTATAACGTACGCATTTGGAGTATTACCTGCTGTAAGCACTGCACCTGACGGACTTGCAGACCATGAATATGTGAGATTACCCATACCACCTTGACGTACTGCCAGCAATTCTACTTTTTCACCTTCCTTAACGTCCACAGAACTTGCCGTTATGCCGTTTGCTGCAATTTCAGCGTAGTCAAAACAGGTATCTTCCACTATGATATAGAAAGACTTTTCGTCCTCGCAGCCATAACTATCTGACGCCTTAACCGTTACGCGGGTGGTCGTATCTATTTCTTTCGACCTCATTTCCCCAGAATTACCGCCAGAAGGAGCAAATTCTAAATCTGGATCTTCGGTAATACTTAAATCTGACCCGCTCGGTCCATTGTAGTTCGTCGAATATGCGGGCTTTGCTATTGTCTTACGCTTGCCGATTACTATGTCGTCAAGTTCCCCAAGCTCTACGCTTGGACAACCGGCTATCCTCAAACTGTCTTTTGCATTAAGAATATCTCCACAAGCATCAACATTACGGGCTTCTACGGTGATAATGTCGTTTTCGCTAAGAGTCGCCGGAATATAATACTCTGTACCTGAAGCCACAAGACCACCATTGAGATACCAACGAATATTGCTTTCAGCGGCACCTGTATAGGTTGCTTGATAAACTTGATTACCGTTGTTACTTGCGCAGAATATTGTATCGCCGATAAGCTGTACTGTCGGTACAACCACATTAATGTTCTTTATGTTTATTGTTATAGGGTTGGATACGCTTGTGTCGCAGGTAGAAATTGCAGGAACAAGCACAGTGCGGTAGTAAGTGCCGTTTTCGTAATGGTCGCCCGCAGACACACTCGGCAGAGTGTAGCACATATCGGATGCTACCGTTGCGAAAGTTGCACCAAAGTCTGTTGTTTTTTGCCATTCGATAGTCGAACCTGCAAAATCCCCAACAGTCGTAGCACAAAGTTCTCTACTTTCGCCTGCACAGAGGTCATGCATACCTGACGATACGGTCTTTAATACAGGACACGTTACTACTTCTACCTTAACGTTCGCCGAATTTGAATAGCAGCCGAGAGAGTTCTTTGCACGGAACGTATATGTGGTTGTACTAATAGGAGCAACCATTACCGACATTCCATTTTGTCCACTCTCGCCCGGTATCCATTCTACACTTTGATATGCACCTGTCACCGCACCAACAAGATTGACTTTATTGCCAGACAATATAACCGTATCCGCAGTCGGACGTAAAATGCTTACTGCGGGATATGGAACAAGGGTTACAGTCAGCTTGTTTGAAGTATCGGAAATATTACCGTAGCACCGAGAATCCTGACTGCCGGTGATAGTAGCCCATACCTCGTCGCCCGCATTGTAATTGGAGATGGTGTATTCACTGCCTGTGGCTCCCTGTATCTTAGTATTATTCACATACCACTGATACTTGGGGGTAAGTCCTGCACCTGAAACGGCTGCCTTAAATTGTATGGGAGCACCCAAACATGCACTGTCGGGAGCAGAAACAACAGCTATAAATCCACCTCTCAAAGACTCTATCTCATTCCACTTAGTTTGAGCCGGATTACCCGCATGTGAAAGTTTGCAAACATTCAACAGGTTAGAAACGTACGCTTCTGCCATCACCCTGTCGCCTACGCCAAGATTTGGAATTTTGACTGTCAAAAGTGAATCTCCCGCTTTGTAGAGCACACCATTTACATACCAGTTAAAGAGTACGTGCGCTTGATTGTTTGGTAAAGAAGTTGTATCTAATGCTATATTAAATTCTATGGTGTCGTTTTCACAAGCAAGTTTACTGTTATTACTTATGGTGAAACGTAACGGATAAAAGTCTTCTATATCGGCAAAAATAATAGTGTCTATTGCGCTGTCAATAGCCACACATGGATAAGAAGTTTTTGCAACAACTTTAAGAGTATCGTTTGCAATTGGAGCAAAGCCCATTAACGTACTGTCGGTGGAGATTATATTTCCGCGATAGTACCACGCGAAGCTATTGCTATATTCGGGAATATTGGTGTAGGCGGCAAAGTTTCTTTCCGAAGTGTAATTTGCGGATTTAATATTTGTTATACTCGTTCCTGCACTTCCGATAATAGCTGTCGGATACAAGCATGCCACACTATTGTTTTCAGTCAAAGTATATCTCTGGAAACCATTGACAAGGTATTGAATTTTTCCATTTTGACGACTTACGGTTATAACATCCCCCACAGTAACGTTTAGTGTGGCGCGATAGCTGCCATTTTCAAATATCTCTGCTATTATATTGTTGGTTACGCCATTTTTTATTTCTGCACCATAATCAATCTTTGTCGGCTCTGCGTCATAAGACAAGCCAAACGTTATATCTGTTTCATTCGGCAATATCCGATATTCTACATAACCTCCCGAGCAAATTTTATCTGTGTTGCTTCCCACCAAAGCTGCACCTGACGGACTTGCTTTCGTTATCTTGCTGCCACTTATTATAACATTACGAGCAATATCCCACGATGTCGTTTTTGCAACAGGCTCGGTACAGGCGTTTACGCTGTCGGCTTCAATTTCTACGGTGAAGATTTTGTTTATGGTTGGCTTAATGTATAGCGTTGTGTCATCCTTACATCCTGTCCCACTATTTACTATATGGAACACGAGATTTGTATCCCCGCTTGGAGCAAATTTTGCAAAGAGAGAGTCTATTCCGCCAACTATAACATGTACTTCAATTGTGCTATCAACACAATATATTGCAGGGATAGTGTACCATGATATTGTTGGTACGGGCAACATTTTTATCGGTGCGACAAGAGTTGTGTCGCAAGACGGACTTTTTTTGCTAAACAGCTTTATGGTGAGGAACGTGTCTTTTGTTTGCTTATAGACGTATGGACTAAAAGAATTGATGTCGGAAACAAAATTGTCGGGAGACCAAACGATGCTGTCATATTCGCCAAAACCGCGCGGAGCGGCGAGGTCGTATTGAGTGCTGTCGGCATCATGACATACGAAAAGGGTGTCCGCATTTGTTTGACGCAGAACTGTTATCAAAATGCTGTCTTCGCTGCGACATCCCGAAGAATCCTCTGCATACACTTTGTACAGCGTGGTGTATGGCGGAGCAACAGTAACGGTGTCTTTATTTTTCTCGGTGGCTGCAACTGTTAGAAAATCCGTTGGTGTCCATGTGTAAACAACATTTGTGGCATTCGCCATCGCACGAAGCTCCAGAATTTCGCCTTGACAAATATGAATAGTATCCGTGCCATTTATATCCACATCGTATCCCGCAGTATTCTCAACTATTACTGTGTCGGTATATGTACATGCACCATTGGATGCGTAGAAGTAGCCGACAATAGTATCTGCACCCGAAGAAATAAAGAACTTTGCGGGATTTTTTAAGCCACTCTGCCATGTACCGGAGAGGTTCTTCCATTCGCAGGTATAATTGCCTGCATCCCCATAAACGGAATTTATTCGGAATACAACGGAGTCGCCCTTACAGAGGTTATTATATTTTTCTTTGGGCAAAAATTCTATGCTTATGGAGTCATAAGAGTAAACCCAGGTGCGGAAAGAAGATGTACAACCTGTACTTTTGTCTGTCACCAAAACATTATACGTTTCTTTCCCTCTTACAATTCCTGTGTTTACGGTTGCGTAGTGAGATGCACTCTCGTCTATTACGGGTATTTGTATTGTGTCTATAACAAGAACACTGTCAATCGCAACTAAAACTTCTACTGAATCGACTACCACCGAGCAAGGTGGCACATTGGGGTCTGGGTCGCAAATAGAGTCTGCCCTGATGTAGTCCCAATGGGTTGCATAAGTGTATTCGTAGTGAGAAGCTGTCTTGCTTACCATTGTTGTCTTACTTGCAATATATTCCCACGTATAAATATATTCGGAAGTGTCTTTTTCCGGTATCACGCTCAAAATCGCCTCCTGCGCGAAGCATACGGTATCGCCGCCTGTAACGGTTGCCTTTGGATGATTTAGCTTTATTTCTACCGGATACTCGTCTGCCTTGCTATAAGTGTAGTATGTTCCGCCGCTACCGATGTATAGACATTGATAGTCGGATGTTACTAAATTATTAAATACATCACCTTCTTTTATTGCCATACGTGGAACTATTTCGTACGGTGACCAGATAGAAGTGAACATATCATCTCCTTCCTCAGTCTTTATTATCTGCATCTGACCACCCTTTGGCGTGTATTGCCATTCAAACTTGTTATGTATGTATCCTGTTGTGTCGTACCATGCGCCATCTATTTTATAGGTAGTTACAAATGTTTGGTTTGGTCCTCCAAATTCTATGTAAATGGTGTCAAGACGTACGCCCTGTTCAAGCATATAGACGTTTGCCATAAGTGGTTTAACACTTGTGTTTGCCCTTACAGCACTTGTATAGACGAGCTTCTTATTGCGGAAGTAATTTATTTCGTCTGCACTAACATCAATATAAAATTCTTCGTCCGCAAAGTATGAGCCGAGTCTTAATTTATTTGTACCGTTTTCATAAATATAGACAACGCTACCCGCGAAGTAGAACGCATAATCGGCATTGCTGGAATAGTCAGCTGACGTTTTATCTTTTGAAGTAAGACCTACTGCTATCCGACTATTTCCTGCCGGTGCCTTAAATTTTAAGCGACCATTGCTGGTTATTGACTGGCTGCTAAGTGCTCCGCCCGAGAGGTAGTAAGGATATGAATACCAATAATAATTGTGGTAATAAATTGAGTTATCTTTTGCAATGTAGCCTGTGCTTATAGCAGGATTATAATCCGTTTCATAAAAAGCCCTGCTCGTCTGCATCCATTGCACAGGTTCATTCATTATGCCATCGCAGAGGGTGTCTTTTGGCATCACTGTTACCCACATACGCGGACGCGGCAAAACAAGAACAGCCGTGTCAAGAATAAAGTCTTTTCTTGATGCGCAAACAGAGGAAGAATGTAGCATAAAGCGTACCTGTACGGTATCAGGTCCTGTTGTTCTGTTTAGTGTTTGGCTTGTATTGTAAGTTATGCCTGGCTGTTCCGTTATATGTTGAACACCGTCTATAATCCAAGTATAAACGGGGTTGCTTCCCTGACCAACTATATTCAGAGCCTTAAACTCAACTTCTTCTTCTTCGCACAAACGCCTCGAAAATTCATTTGTTGCCTTGCGAAGAAAAGCAATGTCAGCACGAGGAACAACTTCCTTAACCTTTTCGAATACGAGGGTGTTGCTGAATATTATACCTTTAGCATTTACATACGCGCCACCGTTGGGACATTCAAGAGTGGTGTCGCCTGCCACCATAAACTTAACATAGATTGAGTCGCCTGTTTTCACGCCTGTAAGGAATACCTCTCTGTCGTGAAGATGGTCGTCTATAAACTCTCCTTTTACCATTCCATCAACAAACCATACCCATGAGTACGTAGCGTTGCTGCCCGGATTTTCGGGGTTGGTGGACATAAAAAGTGGCACAGTATCATCTGCACATATTTTTGTGCCAATGGCTGAGTTAATGTCTATGTTTGCCTGCTTGCGTCTGTTTTCTTTAACTGTTATGCTTCCAGAGTAAACTCTTCTGTTTGCTGTCTCCACACAAAGGTAACTACTCCTAAGTACAACATAAACTTTTTGATCGTAACCGATTTCACCACTTTTGAGTCTTAATGTATCTGCTGTTCCTTCCTGTATCTTGACACCAGCCCGCCACCATTCGTATATGGGATTGTCGCCACCATTGACCGGAGTTGCCTTAAATGTCACGTATGGCTCGTTACATTCCCAAACTTCAATCGTGTCATTAACGCCTTTGTTCGGATGCGATAAGGATGATATTGTTACTGACGGCACCAAATATGGTTTCGGGAATACTCTCACTGTGTCTATAATATTACATCTGCGGTCTTGTCTGTTAGATACAGTATCTGCGGTAGTAAATGTGTAAACAGTGGCGTTGGGGGTGCTTGTTGACCATACGGAAACATCACCAAATTTCAACGGATTTTGAAGGTCTAACCATCGTTTTACGGTTTTGCCTGCCGAATAGAAATTGCCTACATTGCCGATAAGGGTGAATGATGTGTTTTCACAAATATTAAACACACTATCAACAACAAGCCTCCGTGTCGAAGTCCATATTTGGAACGTATCCTTAGTGCATCCTGTAAGTGGATCATAGCCTGTTAGACGTACAGTTACGGTGCTCCTGTCGGGCATACCGAAGCGTAGTGTATCTTGATTTGTAATGAGAGTTGTGTCAATCATCCAATCATACGCTTTCGCCCCGCCTCTACCTACAAGAATTATTGTGTCGCCTACACACGCCACATTATTTATATTTCCTGATGTGTAGCCAAATTCATCCTCAATATATGGACGAATACTTATCTCTCTAACGTTTATAGTGAGGCTCTTTTCCTCTATACACTTGCCGTTGTCGCTCCTAACGGTTATGGTACGAGATGCCGTAGAAGTGAATGTGATTTGGATAGTATCTTTCAGATAAAATTGTACCAGAGGACTGTTATTTTCATGCCAACTGTAGCTATCGCCATTTATTGCATAAATTGTTGCCGTACCTCCGACACAAGCGATACTGTCGCCCATAATTCTAAGTGGCGGAACCATCGAGGGACTGATCTTGTTGCTGGTATCGGCTTCCGCGCAGGTAGAACAGCTGGACAGTATGCACCAAACAGTGTCTTCAAGTATAACGTTTGCAAGGCTTATTTGTGTTTTTGTTTCGCCGGAATCAATGGGTTTTCCGTTTCTGTACCACTTGTAGTATGGTGCTCCTGCATATTCCGCATAAGCAACTTTAAATGTACGTGTTTCTCCCTCGCAATAGAACGACTTCGGATTTACCATTTCTATGGCAATAGAATCCTTGTAGTAATTTGTCGGACGAACTTTATAGGCAGGAGTGTATTGATAGGAACAGATGCCGTTAGTAACTTTGGCGCGGAAGTACGTTGCCGTATTTATGCTCGCTTTCAGATGCGGGCGGTTGCTGTTTGGAATAGTTGTCCATCCTGATACACCATTCGGGCTTTGTTGCCATTCGGTTATAAGATTTGACGTATAGCCGCCTGTTGTAAGAACAAAACTCTCGTTCGCACAGTAAACACTGTCGCCAACAACAGTGCCGGCATTTAGAGGTTCTGCAACAGATACTACCGTTATTTCGTTGCTTGTCGTTGGACAAGTTTCATCGTTAAGAGTCGCTACACGACGATATATCCACGTTTGTGTCGGCTCTTCGGTTATGCGATATTCTCTCATGAACGGATTGCCGGGTGCGCGATACCAAACAGTGCAGGTCGAACATGCCTTACGTTGCCATACGTAAGTATATAGATTGTCCATGTCTTCGTTATAGTCGTCGGCGTGAAGGGTTATGCCGCCAAAGTTCGGACAGTCGCTTTCGTTCACAGTTGTGGCAATATCTTGATATTCTATACCGCAGTTATCAAATTTGAGGTCATTGGATGTCGCCGGAGTAGCACACGGTGCGCCCGGGAATGAAACAACGACGTGGACAATGTCGTCTTCCGCTGCTTTATATTGCAGGCGAGAGTCGAATGTGCGTTTCAGGTATTTGCCATTTACATACCAATCGTAGTAAGTCGGACTGCCAATGGAATTTGTAACTATCGCATCTATTGTTATAAAGCCTGTTGTGCAAGAAACTTTATCTAATGGATGTGCGAATATTTCTACACTTGATGTCAATGAGAAATTAACTGCAACAAAGTACGGTGAGGTGGTGTCCGATTGACAGTAAGGTCCTGTCACTACAACGCGATAATAAGTGCCTGCACCCTGCGGTGTAACAATGCGATGCAGCGAGCCGTCTTTTAGCTCATTTTTGTCGGGATCAATATTGTTCCACGTTATGCCGTCTTGACTGTATTGCCATATTTTTGTTGCGGCATTATAGTAATTTTCAAGATATAATTCTGCTTTATCGCCCGATGCACAAACTGCGTCCGGTCCTTTTACGTCACCTGAATAGGCGGTGTCTGCGGGGTCTATGTAAATAGCATTACTTGCCATTATACAGCCACCGACACTTACTAAGCGGCGGAACTTGAAGCCTTGAGCTATGCCGTATTTTATCCTGTAATCTCTATTCGTATTCGGTTCGGTAGCATAATTCCACGAATCAGGACCCTTCCCGACACTCATCTGCCAAATGTAGGAGAATTTGTTGCCCGGAACACCCATGCTAACATCGTTTCCTGTAAGAATTATATCCCCAACAGTGGGACAGTTACCTAAATTCGCCACGAAAATTTCATTACGGAAAGGCTCAATTGTGCTATCAAGAACGACCGTTGGAGAGATTGCCGGATTGGGATTGCCACAACTGCCATTCGTATCCATCGTTACACTTACATAAAGTTCATCGCCAGGATTTACACCTGTAAGACTAACTATCGGAGTTGTGGTCGTCCTGTGCAGCAAGCCATTTTTATACCACTCGTATTTTGACGGAGTGCCTGCTATATCAGCTTTTGCAATAAATGCCACTTCTGTTTTGTCGTTACATTTATCTGATGCATTCTCTATTATCACAGAATTTACGTGCAAATTCTCTGCCGTAACTTTTACAATAAGAGAGGTATCGTTGCCACAAGAGAGGCGTCCTATAGCGCGGAAGTAGCCTGTTTCGTTTACTGTCCAATTGAAAGAACCTGCGTCTTGCAAATTTGTAAGTACTGCCCAATTGCTGTTGTCTGTGCTGTATTCCCACTGCAAAGTGTCTGCGTTGCGGAAATCAATAATACGAACAGGAATTTCCGTTCCAATACATGCGTATGGCGAAACGTCTATATATCCCGCTGAAACAGTATTTGGAACAATACATATCGAATTACTTCTGTTCGTACAGAATGAGTCTTGGGCAACCCTTACAAAGCAGACCGCTTTTTCTATTGGAGCATGTAAATATGAGAATTTGTTGCTGTCGCCTGACGCTTTTGTGTAAGTGCAAAATTCACATTCAGCTTCCTCCCATTGGTAGGTATAGCCATTGTTCGCACCACCTGTCGGCATTGTTCCTGTCAATTTGAACGGCTGTAAATTGGCACATTTGAGGCTCGCATAAGCAGAGTCCAAGAAAATTATATTACTGTCGATAGGTCCTCTGTTAGTAACTGCATATACTACGTTTGAGTAATATGTGCCACAGGAAGTGCTTTCAACTTTAAAGCGGAGAGCTATCGTATCTGTGTTGGAAACAGTCTTCCTGTCGCTGAAACCCGCGTCCGAAGTTGCGTCTGTCCAAGGTCCTGTTGTGCTGCCACGCGAAACTTGCCAAATTCCTGTTGCTGCCGGTGGCATCGGACTTAAATTCTTTGCTCTTAGATTAACCGTATTACAGCTTGAGAAATATATCGTATCGACAACTATCACTTGAGGAGTAACAGTATCAACAATGACGTGCATCATACACGATGAGCTGTAACACCAAGGACCATTACACATCGACGGATTTTCTGGACATGGTTGCCCCGTTTGAGAACATCCTGCATTATCTGTTGCCGTATGCTGGAACCAAGTTGATACTTCAGGCTTAGCCCAAGCACTTGTCTTACCTGTCATGTTTTGGGGAACACTTCCGTCGTATTCGAGGCGAATTGCAACGTCAATATCTCCTGTTACAGGATTCCATTCCCACGTATTATACCCTGAACTTATTGAATGATTAACCGTAAGTCTTACGCTATCTCCACGACAAATGCGAACTTCGCCGCCACAGTCGAAATACATCGGGTCGCATGGATGGTCGCGTCCCATAATCCACGCATCAGATACGTATTCGCAGCCTGCCGTGTCGCGTACGGTAAAGTTGAGATAATAGTCTTTGCCCATTTCCCATTTATATGGTATTGTGCGCAAGCACGTTGGGCAAGGGATACCGACCGTATCAACAATGCTAAAACTCGGGTCTTGGGCTATATCGGCAGCAAAGGAAATCGAATCTGCGTCCCACCAGAAAGTATCTATTGGGAACGTGCCTGCCTCTGCTCTCTTCACGATTAAGATTGGCATCAATTCGCTAAATGCGTTCTTAACCTCATAAAACGTGCGGCATGGCGATACTGTTGGTCCTTGTGTGCGATAAACGCTTGTGTCGGCACTTGTGTCGGAGGCAAACGCAGGACAATATATACGAGTCTTTTCTACACGCGCCGCAATTATATATGGCGTTTTGGATTCAGGAAGCGAAGCCCTGTTAAATGTATTGCCTGTCGTGGATGAGAGAACTCCATTTACATACCACCGTATCGGCTTTATTGCCGCATCTGCTTTTACTACTGCATATATCAAGCCGTCGGGACGACAGAGGTTTTGGATATTTGAGTCAAGAGTAAGCGTTATCTCTGGCTTTTCTTCAAAACGAACTTCTAACACCGCACTTGTGTCGGAACAGATGTCGTTGTAAACTATGCGCCTGAAATATTTCGAACCTGTCGTGAGAGGTGCGTGCCCTGTGAGGTCCTTGTCTATGCCAACAGCTGTATAAACACCGTTCGGGCTATCAGCCTCTACCCACGTATATGTATATGCTCCCGGAATATTGCCTCCGTTAGGAACATCTCCCAAAAGATTAAATGTTTCATTAAACGCACAATAGATATTAACGTTTGAAGTATCTATCTCTATAAAATTGTTGCGGATTTTGCTATACGGCGTAACAAGGACAGAGTCCGAATAGTAGTTGCAGGATGACCCTGTGATATCCGCCTTAAACCATGTACTGTCATCTGTTATTGTGGCAACTAACGTATTTGAAGTACTTGTCGCTATGTTCTTCCATGGTGCATTTGAAATAGCCTTTTTCCACGTTATGCCTCTCGGCTCGCCCGGCGTTAGTGTAAGCATTATCGTGTCTGGATAACAGAAACCGTCTGTACGACTTGCCGTTAAATATTGCGGTGTTTTAACATCCACCTCTATCGTATCGTAACAGGTTATTGTCCTGTCATGTACTATTGAGTCTGAAATAGTTATTTTATAAACAGTCGTTTGATTTGGAATGGTGAAAATGCTGTCGTGATGATGTTTGCTATTTGCGCTAAACCATGTTTCTGCCGTAAAGTCGCCCGAAAGGACTGTGTAATGTACTTTTAGCTTATCTGACGCAATTCCACCTGTATAATTGTCTGCACCAATTACAGCAGTGTCGCCAAAGCATATTCTTTGCATGGCACGGCAATCAGCGGTGATACTGTCGGAGCTGACATTTACACGTACTTCGTCCGAGTAAATACAGCCCATTGTATCGCGTACATATAGGGTAAAGTATTGTCCCTTTGTGAGAAATCTTGTTACAATAACATGCTGACCTTCTTTTTGTTTAGAGATTTCAGTCGCTACAGAGTCGATGTATTCTGACGGTCCCCACCAAAATGTGTCTATACGAGTGTTTTCTGGAGATGTCCATGCCCAATTGCCACCGTTTTCTATGCCAACAGCACCTTTTACGCCACCGTAAATCGTCACTGTTGCCGGTGCCTGTAAATAACGGTCGGCTCCGGCACTTACGTACGGAATATTTTTAAGATAGCCCGTAAGGTCTATTGTGTCGGAATAGAGCTCTGTCCTTGCAAGACATCTGTTACTATTAAATTCTACTTTGGCAAATATTTTGAGTGTCGCAAAGTCGTTGCGGGCAAAGTATGAAAGGTTTAACAGCGTGTCGTTATTAATTATTTCGCTAAACGGATAGTCCCCATATCTCTTGCCTGTACCACAGTTTTCACCCCAGTTCCTCGTATATTCACTCCTGTTATAGTTATTACCGACAGGAATATCCAAACAAAGGGCATTGGCAGTATCCAGCGTTGCATACCACCTTACGGTGTAGCTATCGTCTTGCCCAGGACTTATTGAAATATTGCCAGGGTTGCTCACATCGCATATATTGTAGTCGTTAAGTTGAATTTTCGGCGCAGGTAATTCGATTTCCGACATTTTGTTGATATAAACTGTGTCATAAGTCGGACAGTCGGAAGAACTTGGCTGCAGGCGCAGACGATACATGCCAAGCCACGTTGAGTCAAGAACTTTAATGCTGAAAGTAGCCGTTTCATAATATTCTCTGCCGGTATAGAGGTTGTTGCCTACAGGTGTTTTCGCAGAAACGCGGCTAACGTTTGAGCTGTCTTCTACTGCAATCCAATGCCACGGCAACGTGGTCGTGTCTAATTTTTCCAGCACACATTCTACTTTCTCGTCATGTAAATCGGAAAACCACCCTGCTTCGTAAAAAACTGCGCTTTCGCCATATTTACAAATTGAGGCATCAGATGGCAAGCGGGCAAAATCCATTTTACGCGACACTCTTACAGTATCTTTGAGTATCCTGCTACAACCTGTCGGCTGTTCTGTTATTGTTATGCGATATTCAAAGAACGAAAGATTATAAAATACGGTGTCTGAATTAGATACTGTTATTTTCGGCACAGCTGTCATGCTAACTGTGTCTGCCTTTAAAATGCCTGCATCTTCTATCAAGTATGACGGCAGTGGATTATTATTCACATCAAACATCCGCGACAGTGAAGATGCGCTCCACGAAACAGATACTCCCGCCGTATCTCTAAGAATTGCATTTATATGGATAGTGTCGCCAAGGCAAATAGCATTTTTGTCAGAGATAATTATTGCTCTCGGCTTTTGATACATTTGTACTGAATCTGTAAGCGACCAAAAACATTTTCTACCAACAATAGCGCGGAAATATCTGTCTTCAAAGAATGTTGAGTCCTGTACAACAATAGCTATTTCCGGTTTATCTGTGTTGAAGAACGTGTCATTTTTGGACAAGTCGCGCCAAACACCGTTGTTTCCTCTTTTTTCCTGCCACTGGTAAAAATAAAGATTTGCGTTTTGCACTGTCAAGTTCCACTTTACTGTGTCGCCAACGGCTGCGCATATATCCATCGGTGCAGGTGGAATAACAACAGGAGCACCAACGGTAGTTATCTCTATACTCTTAGATGCTTTGCAGCCTGTGAAATCCGCCGTCTGTGTTACAGTATATCTTGTTATGCCGGGTATTGTCGGGACTATTTTCGGACAACAACTGCTGGCATCGCTAAGGTCCTTATTTGGTGACCACAAGAACGTTCCCGACAGGTTGCTTAAAGCATAAAGCCTCATTGTATCAATACCTATACAAAGAATGGTATCTATGTTGGGATATAAATCAATTTTTGGCTTTGGATGTACCGTTACCATGATAGAGTCGGTTGTATCGTACAGCGGATCTAATGGACAGGCAGCATTTGTTCTTACAATAAGTCTGAACCAAATGCTATCACCTGCCGGCGGTGCAAATTCAAGAACACTTTTGTTGTAAGATGCAGGCATTGGGTTGCCATTCATAATCCACTCGTATGATGGAGCTGCGCCACCTGTGCCTGTTATCGCTCCGGCAGAAATACGAACCTTATCATCTTCGCAAACCGCATTGGCAGTAAGCATTATAAGTTGCGGATCAATTTCTATTTTCTCTCTTATAGTCGGATTAAGAACTACCTCAAGAGAGTCTGATTTATTGTTCTCGTCCGTTACAACAACTCTATATGTCGTTACTGTTGTGGCTACAGCCTTTATATGTCCAAGAGTATCATCTCCCAAAATTCGACCATCCCCAAGCGTGTTGTTTGCGTTTCCTGCAATTTTCCATTTGTATTTAATTCTGCTTCCGCTACATGCTCCGCCGGAAGTAACCGCACTAAAAGTTACCGTATCATTCGTGCAAATTTTATCTCTATCTCTCGTTATTCTATCAACCGTTATAAGCGACCCACAGGGTATAGCGCGTATTTTTTCTTCGGCAGAGCAGCCATTATTGTCCGTTACCGTAAGAGTGTAATCAACTGTATTGATTATGGATAGCGTTACAATAAAAGAATCAAGGTCGCGACCATAAGAATACGAAGCAGGTACTGATGTCCATTTGTATTTGTATGGACGTTCGGTCTCTGACGTTATCTCGGATCCAATCCATATATTATTTGCATAATCGACCGTAGTGTCAATTACGTTTGGCAGTAATGTGAATTTCGGTAACGGAAAACGGTGAACTATTATTTCTTGCGTGTCGGACGGCTTTTCGATACAGCCTGTGCTATAATTTATGATACACCTGACAGTGTCGCCATCCAAAAGAGTGTCGCTTGAGAAAATATCACTATTTGCGCTTTGAAGTACTCCGTTTACATACCAGCTGAATTTTGGTATCTCTTTTCCGTTCATTTTGTATTGAGCAACAAACGTCTGATTGCCGCCCGTACAAATGGTGTCACACGTATTCGTTGCCACGCAAGAGAGAGAGAGTTCCGCTTTGAATGGCGGTATAATGTCTATGCGAACGTGGAAAGAAGTATCCGGTTCGTACTCGCTTAAGCCGTATGCAACACAGAAATAACGGTAGTAGTACATTTTGGACAGTGGCTGTTCGAGTGGCTCACCGTTTGGTCCCCAGAATATATAGAGTGTATCGTCCGTAACGCCCATAACCTCTGTCGGACTTGCGGATGTCCAATCATCAAGCACCACATAGTCGTATAGACTGTCGGTCGGAGGATAGTAAGTTGCACGATGCCAACGGTAGCGCAGTGAATCTCCTTCGGCAAGAGCAACTAATCTCGCGCCCGGAGGCGTTGGCATATAGCCGCAGACTGTCGCCATCTCTGGTTCCTTATAGATATTTGGCTTTGCAAAAACAAGTACTTGCATAGTATCTGTGCCAACACAGCCGTAGCGGTCAGTGACAGCGACACCATATATCTGACCCCTTCTTGGCTCTACAAAGACAGTATCATTTGTTAAATCGGATATTGCTGCGAAATATTCACCCTGCCACGAATATGTATATGGTGCCGTTATGTGATTTATAATTACAGCATCTAACTCTGCTATATTGCCACTATGTATCGGTTGTGGTGTCGGACTGACAATTTCTACTTGCGGATTATCAATGCTCATCGCTATCACTCTATCCGACGTATCTATCTCCTTATCGACACAGTCATATCCTGTCTTAGTTGTTACAAACACTTCGTGTGTGCCGACAATTAGTGGTAATTTGAATGTTCTTCCATTCTCCCCTACGCCAGAAAAATATACAGAGTCGTCCATATACCATGTGTAAAGAACTTTCGGGTCTATTTGTGCAAGAGAATATGTCGCAGAGAAATACGCATTTGTGTCGCTTGAACAAAAGACAGCCGTATCATTTATAATTCTGTTTGCAGATGCTTTGGCATTATTGCTTAACCAATCTCCCGTTCTGACAGTCAATGTATTTGTAGAGGCTTGTGCCTGATTATTTGTGTAACAGGGGGCACCGTCTATTGTCACATCCGCGCGAATAGTACTTAGGTCGTTAAGGTTAAAGAAAATCTGCGTCAGATCGTTCGGATTTGAGGGATAATAAGGGACTCCGTTCAAAAACCAATATATCTGATAAGACGCACCCCAATCAATGCCTAATACCTTTACTGTTAAAGCCATGCTCTTACAGTGGAAAGCCACACTGTTTGATGTTTCTTTCCTGCCGTCAGGGAAAGTAACTTCCGCAATTAACTTAGGATTAAACGGATGGATTTCACGTCCAAGAATATGAATTGTGTCGTACGATTTACATCCCGTCACAACGTCTGTGTAAAGTGCCTGCATTCCATATATGCCGGTGTCGGGAACTTTTACATATAAAAATGTTCTTGACGTGTTGTTTGCCTTAACAAACGTGTCGGGGGCAGCATATATATCTTTTGTTGTGAAGTTTGTTGTGGTACTGTCTTTTACCCATGACCAGTCTATTCTATACGGATCGTTTTCTGCCTCTTGAACTGTATCGTAAAGGAAGATGCGGTCGCCCGTCAGACAATATGTGTTCTGATGCCATTTAAGTGCCGGTATTGGCTGTGGATTAACTGTAACTTTTATTGTATCGTGTCCAATACATTCCGTTGCTGTATCTATGTTTTCTATAATAAAGATTTTTGCAGCAGTGTCACGTAAATTAACTTCGTAGGGGTTACCTGTATGAACATGGTTCATTGCGGTATCGTACCACTTGTAGATATGTCCGGCAGGAATTGTTGGCGGGATAACGTCCTGAGTGTATATGCAGGCATCTGTTGATTGACAGATAGAGTCTATTGTCTTCTGGTTGTAGCTTATCGGTGCAGGCAGACGGCGCAAGTGTATTATACGGAAGTCGGAACAGCCTGTCACATCTGTTCCCCAAACTTTGTAGTAGCGGTCGTCTTCTTGCGGAGAAACTGTTATATATGAATACAGTACGGTGTCAGGTATAGTGTCTGTCGGGTGACGAAGAACATAACGTGTGTAGTATTTAACTTTCGTGTTAGAGTCAATATCAATCCATTTGTGGCTTGCGCCGCCCGCAGCCCAAAGGGTTATACTGTCGTTGGAACAGAAAGAGGTATCGTCTATAACTGCAAAGAAATCGGTGACAGGCTCTATTGAGTCAAATATGATTTTATTAGATGTAAAGACGTTGCTGCCGGAAAGACAGTCATAGTCAGAAATAAGCACTACGTGCACAGTATCGTCCTTCACAAAATATATGGGGTATGGGTCCCATTCGGTTATTTGTGTGTTTTGGGTTGCGACCAATACACCATTTTTATACCATTTGTATGTGGGATTTCCACCTGAAAAATAAGATAATACTGAGAATTTATCGTGACTGTAACGACCTGTCACTTTCGGCTCAATGAGTTTATAACTGTTGCCATAAATATCTGCCGCAGCATAGTAAGGATGATTATCTGCAACTAACGCCGACACATAAACAACAACGCCATTTACACGGTAATATGCTTCACCTGACGCTATGTCTATGGAGAAAATATTACTGTCTTTCGGCAGTGCCGGCAAAACATATTTTTGAATACCCCTTTCGAAAATCGCTACACGAGATTCTGAAATTGAGAAGCCAAAATCTGTATAAGCGCGGTTTCCGTTACCCGATATTTTTGCGGTTTCGCCCACAAGCCCGATAATAGTGTTATTATTGCTTTGAGCGACATCTTTCACATATCCGAACGAAAGCGACCCCTGGTCGGAGATAAAGTCTTTTGAAACGGCTCGCCAATTGCTTGATGTAGTCGTTAAAAGAGTGTCGGTAATATCTGCTGTGCCAAGGGTTACATCCCAAATAATGTTGTTTTCCTGCAAGTCGGAGCAGCTGCTGTGCAAAGAGTCTGATATACGGTCTATCTCCACATAAACATTGCTGAACGGACGAACGTAAATAATAGTGTCGTCATTAAGTATTGTGCCGGGTAAAATACATTCGTGGTTTGTAAAAAGTTCTACACGCAGTGCGTACGGAGTGGAGTCAGGATCATTAACGGCATACGTAGTGCTGTTATCCGAGTTCTTTCCCGGGTCTCCGTAATAAGTGAACCTGTATTCATTCCTTGCTGATGCGATTGTATCTGTGCGCATCAAATTGCCGTTCATAAACCACGTAATTCTTGGCGCATTACCCTGAGTGGTTGTACGGGCAACATACTCAATATCTGTAAACGGACATATACTATTGTTTGGAAGAACTTGTTCTATTGTAATGCCCGGTGCTTCTAATAATGGGGTTATCGCTTTAAGTACATTGGACATCATAATTGGCGGCAATACACATAAGTCAATGTAAGGGACAAAAACGCAGAACACTTGGTCGCCTGTGTTAAAAGTACTTATGTATGTTGTGTCTATACAGGGAAGACTTTCGTCTGCACCGAAATTGCCGAAACCGTCTATTGGGTGATACGTGCAGGTACTATGGTATGGACAGTCTGGGTGTGGTCTTATTAGCGTGGGTCTTGGCTCACCTGCATTTTTACGCCACCACTCGTATTTGTTAAGCGGATGTTTTGGAACAGCTGCATTAAAAAGTGTTACCGTATCAAAAGCACAGACACGAAAATCTCCGTCCTTGTGACTGAAGTTTCCATGATTTGTTCCCTTGTTGGCGTTAATATTGATTTGTGCACTGTCTGATTCGCGGGTAAAGAGTGTTAGCACTTCCGACGTAACCTTGCCGGGGCGTGCACACGTTATGGAACTTTGCAGTATCGCGTGCAAATTGGCATTATGCGCACCGTGAGAAACAACGTGGTCCTCGGTGAGTGAATCCACGTCTATTGCAAGTGTGTCATTTGGAGTGAGAACCCACCATATTTTAGGATTGTCTCCACCGCCGGTGTAATGTACTTTCCACGCATAACGATTTGGATACTTTTCTGCATTGCACTCTACGATATTGACAACATTCCCAACTCTATCCATTGTATCAATATATTCGATAGAAATTGTCGGTACAGTAATGCTGTCTATGAAAATATCTATGGTATCTCTTACTCGGCAAACTTTTGGATATGTTGTTGAATATGTATATGGGAAACGTATCAAACCGATTGTGTCTAACTTTAGTGCAGGTGTTTTTTCCCAAAGTTGTTGTCTGTTAAGGAACCTTCTTTCTACACTTTGATCCCATTCTATGTCAGAATAATTATCATAATCAGATGCAACCTTTAAACGAGTGCCTACTGTGCCGGAACAGTACGTTGTGTCAGGCGTTTGCCAAAGAACAGGGAACGGATATATGCGGAATGTGGCTGTATCCCAACATAAATTAGAGTCCTGAGCTATAACGCGATAGTAAACGGTGTCATACGGTCTTGCTTGAATAGAGGAGTTGGTGTCGTTTGCCATTGCCCGCCATATCGTGTCTTTGGCATTAGATGTAACCCATTTGTATATTACTGCTCCGCCCATTGAAAGATTAGTATCTTCGCGAGCACACGGATAAAAATCTTTGTCCTGGCTACCATATCTGCCATACGCAGAATATAACAACGGCTCACTAACAACAATATTTATTATATTTGAATACTTTATGGAGTCGGTAACACAATTTATAGAAGATACAAGTGCTGCCTGAATTACGTTGTTTCCTGCCGGCAGACGAGATGTTTTAAGATGATAGCTACTGTCGCCACCTGTAAACAATTCGCCCTGTATGGTGTCGAATATGACTCCGTTTACAAACCAGTGTATTTGTGGTTTCCATCCCTGATTTTGTAAATAAGTCGTTCGTATGTCCACTGTCGTTTGGGCAACGCAACCGGAGAGAGTGTCTGCCGCTATAATTATTTGCGTAGGCAAAGGAGTCGTTGTATCCACAACCTTGTGTATCGGAGATACTGTCGGAAGACATCCTGCGATATGCTGTGCCTGAACATAGAAGAATAGTTGTGTGTCAGAATCGGGCAGACGAACGGAAATATGATTTAAATATATTCCCTTATCAACAGTATCCCAAGCTATCGGATTTGTAGTTGTATCACCTGTAACAAACCAGATATAGTTACGCATATCCCTGTTAAAAGATTCCGTTTCCAGATCGAATACGTATCCCCGACACGAAATGTTGTCCCCACCAATTTTGCCTACTTCAGAATTATAAACTTTTACTTTTTCTGCAGGACTTGAATATTGACAGCCTGCGGAAAGTACCACTCGGCGGAAGAATTTACTTTCACGAATTGCATCTATCCAAATATATGAGGTGTCGTTATTTATGTCTGGGGCATCAACGTAGGTGGTGTCGTCGTAGCTATACTGCCACAAATATCTGTAATCTGTCGGGTCACCGCCACTACGCGCACTGTCGGCAAAAAGCTGTATCATTGTTTCTTCTGGACAATATTCCGAAACAGGTGCTATTACATTGGGGGTTACATTTGCATATCTGTCCACATAAATACTATTAGTATAAACAGGCTTGCAGACACCATTACCTGCACCAACACGATATGACCCGCGAACGTCATACCTGTCTGTTGTATAGTGATTTCTATCTGAGGGCTGGTTGCTAATGCGGACATTGTCGCGTTCCCACCAAATGGAATCGCACGGAACACCTCCTCCACAGTCGGAGCCACCAGCAAGAGTGAGTGTTGCAATAGAATCTATACAAAGCAACGTGTCTAAGGCTGTAACGTTGCCCAATACCGGATTTTTATCAACCGTTATCGTTATGCTTTGCGTCACCGTGTCGGCAGCTGTCGGAGTAAAGTTTGTGAATGGTGATTTACACGCAAGAGTGTCTGCGGCTGCAACTTCTGCCGAATCAAGAACCGGATATACGTTAATTGCTGTTACAGTTATCGTTGTCGTACTATCAACAGTAATTTTAAGATTATCATCCGTTGTTACCGTGTCTATTGGTCCGCCGGTCCAATGCCATAAATGAATATTTGTCCCACCGGTTGCTTGAACTCTAACCGTTACGGAATCGTTTTCGGAACATATCCGTGGGGACATTTTGTCGGTGACGGTTGGAGTTGAAACTGTAAAGACACTGCCGACAACTGTTATTGAAACGTCTTTTTTTACGTAGCAGCCCATTGAGTCATACATTGTGAGAGTTGCCGTCTCTACGACATTCGTCCTGTATATCCTGCCTGTGGTAACCCATGGGTAGTTGCGAATTTTCCCGGTGTCATCTCTTCTTATGTCGGCACCGTGCCACATCCATCTATATTGCTCCCATTCATCGCTATAATCATTGTATGGTGTGCCCCCACGACCGGTTGTGCCAAAGCCAAGAGCCACAGGATAGCCGATTTTTACATTATAGCAACTTGCTGTATTTATGACAAGCGGATCCGGAGAAACAACCTTTATCGTATTTGATTTTGCCGGACTACCCACTGCGCATTGTTGATTAGAGGTAATTACTGCATAATAGTAGTGATTGCCACTCGTTTCGCCGTTTATTTGCAAGGTGTCACGATTCGACGGGCATAGGAGGAAAGTGTCGCCATTGTGTCCCTCGTAGCGGTGATACCACTGGAAAGTTACGCCGTTATCATCAGGTATTCCATTTGTCTTGTTTAAATATAATAAATAGCGGTCATTGTCTGACGGATTACAGTATGTGATAAAATTAGTGCCTATCGTATAGTTAAGGGAATCTGTGCGCACAACTGTCACTGCTATCCGTTCTACGGTCCGACAACCGGTGGCTATTTCGGTCCTTACGCCGGTATATACTATTCTGCCCCTGTCAAGGACTGTTATGCTCCGACTATAATTTGTTGTATTGTTGTCCCATTTATATGTGTAATTTGCCGCACACATACCTGTGTCTAACATTATTACATTTGTAGTATGCTGACAAAAAGCAAGTTCCGTTTTTACAGTATCATTAGTGTTTCTGAGAATTATGTTGTGACTGCTTGCACATTGCTTACCGCCAGCCACAACAAGTCTTATTGTCGCATTATACGTTTCCGAAACATCAGGAATACCACCGGGGATAGTATATGTCTGAGTCGTTGCCTTTATTGACGCACCTAATTTCCATTCCCACAAAGTTGTCCCAAATATGTTGTAATCGTTCATCGTGAGGGAAAGGGCTGTACCCGCACAGCCAGAAACCTCATTAGGAACACCTGTAATGAGAGTATCAATAAGAGTTATTTTTACCTCATCCGATGGTCCGCTAAAACAGGAAGATGTACCACCCCTGAGAGCTTCCTGTGCATATATTTTATACGTAGCACCAAGTTGCCAGTTTGCAGGAATGTTGACGCTTGATCCTGTAGCGAACGGTGTCGCCTCGCCTTCTCTAAACCATTCTATTACGCCTCCTTTATGGCTTAGTGCAGATAGCATTGCTCTTGCTTCGCGGTAGCAGTAAACGGTATCGCGAGCAAGTATATCCGGCTCCGGCATATCGTCATTTTCAATATTGACGGTGTCCCCCTCAAAAACACAACCATTGACATCTTTTACGAAAGTGTAATATCTGTTCGCTTTAAGATCATTAAATGTTCCCTGTCCCCGTAGCTTAAATCCAGACGTTCTCGATGTGATAGAATACCAATACTGGTCTGGGGTCGCGCTACCACCATCTGTTGCTGAAATGATAATACTGCCGTCCGGAACAAGACAGTTTGCCTGGTTTATGCGGGTAACAGATATAATTGGTTCCTTGGTGGCATTTCTAACCGTTAAGGTGTCGCCTGCAAACTCGCATCCAAACTTATCCTTAACCATTATTTTGTATAAGCCAACGTCAAGATTTTTTGCAAAACTGTCCCGCTTGTAATTTGAAGCACTTGCGAGTGGAGTTATACTGTACTCATAAGGACCGTATCTGCGGTCGGGCAAATTTACGCCCTGTTTCGGACTGAATATTTTTGATGTCGCGTAAACATGAATTTCACCGTCCGGATTCAGGCAATTTACTACGTCTGTAATAAATGTATCTATTTTAAGCTCTCGCGAAACATCCACCTTAACTTCCGTTACTTTTGACCAGCATCCTGTTGTCTGATTTTGTTGTCTTACATAAAGAACACCATCGTTGAGTGGGAGTGAGTATAAATCCATCTTGAATGACGGAGTACCTCCATCGGCAAAGATTGTTGCATCTCTATCTTTATACCATCGGGCTACACCACCCGATTCCCGTGTGGCTAACGTTACATATACGCTATCGGCCGCATTAACGTCATTGAGGCAGAAGTTTTTATTATTTGGCTCAACAACAGGATTTTGTGGCGTTCCGTCCAAAACAAGCATTGTGTCCCCTTTTGCGGTGCAGCCATTCGCGTCTTTCACCCAGACATAAATTCTTTTTGACGCTTCAACATTATTGAGTATCTCGGAAGATGTGTAAGTTACGCCTTCATTAAACGAATACTCATACGGTGCCGTGCCATTTGTTACGACTGCAACTATCTTCCCGTTTGCCACAAAGCAGGATGATGGTGGCGTTGCTTTAATAGTAAGCCGTGGAGAAGGATTTACTGTTACTTTTATCTTTGGCGTAGCGGCAAACGGACTGCTTGCACAAAGCGGAGTCTTGCCAGGATCTAAAACCAATAAACAGCTAACCGAGTCGCCATCAGCAAGGGCACTGAATGTGGTAAAAGTATCGGCTGTTGTTTTCGTTGTGATGCCGTTTATCTGCCATTGATATTGTTGTACTGCGTCTTTGCTTCCCTTTGGTAAACTAACGACAAGGGTAAGGTCGTCGCCGCTGCAAATAATTGGAGATTGCGGGGTTGGGTTTTTGGCTGCAAGAGTGGCTTCAAAATCTTGAAATGAAGCGGTAAATTTTATGGGAACTTGCTCTACAAAACAGCCCGTTTTGTCTTTCACAGACACCCGATATACCATATCATGCGATAAGCCGGTAAAAGTCTTGCCACTGACAAAAGCCCGATTTTTAGCACTATCCGCCACCGAATATTGAAGCGGATTCACAACAACATCCGCGGCCCGAGAGTAAATTGTGATTTTGCCATTGGGAATATTGCAATTTGTCGGCTCCACAAGAACAATGCTATCTATAACAGGTGGAACGGAAATGTATATACTGTCACAAATCAGTGCACTATAACAATTAGTTGTGGTAGTTCTGTTTACAGCATAAAATGTGTGCCACCCGGACATTGTTTCGGAAACACTCAATTGCAAACTGTCGCCTGTATTTCTTACAGTCTGTCCTGTTCCGTCCGTGTACCATACTATTGTTGTGGTATCGGTTCTTTTGACTGCTGTTACGCAGGTCGGCGGGTCACTTTCGCAATACGCATTACCACCCTCGATTATGTTGAGATTCTCCGGTGCTTTCGGGTCGGAAAGAGAAATATTAACTTTTGGCGAAACGCAACCCAAACTATCCCTTATCATTACTGAGTACAAGGTGCCTGCCGACAAGCCGCCGAGCGAATCTTTAAAACTATACGTAACCCCACCATCGTAAGAATATTCCATACTGCCGTTTGAAGTGGCTTTTGGACCGGCACCACTATCAACAATACCAGCTTTAAACCATCCATCCGCACCACCACAGGTACTTGGTATTCCTATGGCTGAAATTTTCGCCGCAGGCTTTGATACGAAAACTTTTATGGGGTCTGACGGCAACGGATTTGGAATTACGCATCCGTTAGGCAGTGTGTTTTTACTTTCGATAAACGCCCACTGTACACGCACTTCGACATGATCTTTGTCTTTGAGATTTGTCGCAGTCCATGTGGTAGCGTTCGTGCTCTCTTTCAGCACACCGTTTATATACCACAAATATTTTTGGGCAACTGCTTCCGCAGACGTAAAACTTGCTGTAAATTTAAGACTCTCACCATTGCATATCTGCGCGGGACTTCTTTCGGCAACCATTTCTGTCTTAAATTCTCCCAGAATGTGCACACGTATTATCTCTGACGTATCCTCCAGGCAGGCGGCTACTGATGCACCTGTTGTCACTACCACTCTGTAACAATCGTCCTCGTCTGAAAGATTAATGTTTTTTATTGTTAAGTTATTTGTGGTAGCATTAACGTATTTCGTGCTGTTTTTAACAGTATCCCATGTAGCACCGCTATCATTAGAGTGTAACCACGTATAAACTACGGGTGGCGTTGCTATGCCTGTCGTCCGAAGCGTGATAGCACCTCCTGTACAGGCGATGGGCGTAGTATCGGCTACCGTTACCATCGGCGGTGTCTGTACGGTTACTTTTACCGGTATTGACACAGAACACCCAAGCTGAGTTGTTGCTGTAAATTTATAGGTTCGAGTTACAGTCGGAACAAGGTTTATTCTTATTCTGTTACTCAACCCATCAACAATATCTTGTGTGACAGGTGTCCAGCTATAGTCTGTTGTTGCCGGATCCAAAACACTAAATGCCAGAGTTATCGGAACATCTCTACAAACGGTAGTGTCTTTTACCGTGTCCAAAATAACAGGACGTGGATTTATTATGAATTTGGCATAATTACTTGTATCAGCAAGTTTTGTGGGGCAAGCATAATTAGTCGTAGCTATCACCTGTACGCTATCACCATTAGAGTATTTAGCAAGTGGAAGTCTTTTTGCTGTCGCCCCAGGAATTATAACCCCATTTTTATACCACTGATAAGTTGGACTTACTACGAATGTGTTTATATCGGCAACAAGTGAAAAGTCGTCGCCTGCACACTGCGTTATAAGCGTATCTTTAAGCCATACTTCCGGTGCGAATTTTCTATTTACTTTAACATTAATCTGTTTAATACAGCTGTCCACTCCGTCGCTAACCGTTATATCATAGCGGAACGATTGCGAGCTCAGACTATTGTTTATAATTTTGGGAACAACTTTTATTGTATCGCCCCTTGACGAAACCCATACTGTATCTAATGCTGCAGCAGGAGATATTTGATTCCACGAATAAGTATATCTGCCACTTCCACCGTCCGCAGAGGCAACAAGAAGAACTGTGTCGTCAAGGCAACTTACTATATTGTTTCGTGCAACGTAACATTCTAACGGTCCACCAACAACTCTTATGTGATCTGTTGCGCTTGCCTTGCAGCCATGATCTGCCTGACCAAGAGTGATAGACAGGGTGATGTCAAACGAACTTTGTACAGGCTTAAGCACAGCAAACCTGCCGTCGTATGGAGGATATATTTTATCTTCCGGTATCCATTTGTATTTAATATTGTCAGGATCAAGTACCCATTGTGAAATTAGTGAAAAAGTAACTGTGTCTGTCGAATTGTAATTTATTGTATCGTAGTTTGGACCAATATGTGGTGCCTCTCCGAGGTAGCGTGCACCTAAAATTGACGGTTGTACGTCAAGAACAGGCAGTCGATAATATACTGCTTTTATTGTGTCGGAAAATTCGGGCTTAAATTCAGGACACCCCAGTCCTGTTTGTGTGGCAGCCCAAACAAGATCGCCTGTCTTGCCACCATAATACCAAAAGAAAGTATCCTGTGAATTTGCCTTTTTAACAACTCCATTTACATACCACGAAATACTGTAACCATATCCAAAGGACATATCGGTGGGGTGTATGCCGTAAAGAACGGAGTCTCCTTCGCAAACCGTATCTGTATGAATACTGATTTTGGGTCTTGTTCTCTCAAGGGAATTAACTGTAAGTATCGCTTTCGGTACATAATAAACATCCGATGGCTTATATGCTGTGTTGGAATATATTATTGAGTCATACGCACTGTTCGCATCACTCATCATGCGGGCTGTCACCTTACAGCGAAAACTGTAACCATTATATCTCATGTCAGGACAACTTATAGCGTATGCGTATGGCGTGTCATCTTCACCGAGAGTAAGCCTGCTGTCCGTTGATGTTGAGTGCTGCCAAAATGGGGTTGTTGGATTTTGATTGTCTTTTGCCAGCGGCACCGAAATCCAGTTACTACTGCCCGGTGCTTGCATTTCCCAGGCAAACGAGAGGTTTGAACCGCTCGCTTTTACATAAAATTCGGTACTGTAACAGTCGCATATTTCCTTTGGCTGGGCATGAGTTATAATTTTGGGGAAGAGCATTACATTCACTACGACCGTGTCGTAAACCCGGCAGCCTGTATTTTCTATTACTTCTGCTACATATCTTGTTGTACTGTATGGCGCAGCTTCTATCAGACTGTATTTTGGGCGAAGGTTTACTGGAATATCTTTTATGAAACTTGTCGGCTTCCATGATATTCTTGCCGCATTGCTGTAAGACCCTTTTAGTTCCAATTCTGCAGGATTTTCTCCTTGAATGATAGTAACTGTGTCGGGATGAGGAGGGAGGCTCACCGGATTTCCGCTGATAGCATCTGCTATCCACATCGCAGGAGGATCATATACGTCAAGAACTATTGGGTTTACAACATACGGACGAGCATCCACGCAGCGCAGAGAAGAATAATACTCAAACCAAACGGCATCGCCCGTCTTAAAATCATGACTCGTCCAGGAAGATTCTGTGAACGTTTCGTCGCCAAACTGATTTTTATTTTTAATTGTATCTCCGTTTATAAACCAGATAAATTTGGGATATAACCCTGGATTTACAAATGCACTTGTGAAAAGGACATTCGCATCTTTACATACTTTTATTGGGCTTTCATTAAATGTTCCCCCATCAACAGATGCCGCTATTTCGGCTTTTACCTGCATCTGTTTTTCAATTGACATTTTTATAGCGTTGGACTTTGACGGGCGGTTATCCACACATTCGAAGGACGAATATACTGACGCAGAAATATTCCAATTGTTGGAAAGAGTGGTGAATAATATAACCGTATCGTTACGGGAAAGGCTGTATGGATTTCCATTGACGTTCCAAACAATACTGTCATTCGGACCCCAAATATTGCCTTTAAGGTGAAATGTTACCGAGTCGAATTGACAAATGTTCTTACTTGGAAAAACGCTATCTATAACATAGTGCAACTGTTTCGGAGTTCTTGCTTTTATTCTTTTTGTTGTGTTAGGAAAAGCTTCTTCGTCCGCAGGGCAACCTGGGTTTACGACTAAAGTGTAAGTACCCGCCATTTTTGTTGTAAAATTTGGACGAACAGGATTTCGTTCGTTGGATTTCCATCCGTCAGGACCTGCCCACATATAAATTGCTCCCGGAATTTCGTTCGTAGCAAGAAAGAGCGTGTCCTTTGGGCAAACGGAGTCTAATGCGATTATTTCGACATCAACATCCATACAGGGGGAGTTGTGTTTTGCGAAAGCATCCGATATGCCTCCTTGATATGGAGGAAACGTAGCCATCTTATTTATTTTTGCAGAATAGCCGTCGTTTATTGTGCCAAGAAAAGCGTATTTTATCGGAATAGGATTGTATTTTGCGCTATAGCCGTCGTTTATTGTGCCAAGAAAAGTGGTGTGATATATGAACGGATTTTGACGCGAAATGTAGCCATCGTTTATCGTGCCAAGAAAAGTGGAGTGATATACAAACGGATTTTGACGCGCAGCGTAGCCATCGTTTATTGAGCCAAGAAAAGTGGAGTGATGTACAAACGGATTTTGACGCGAAGTGTAGCCATCGTTCACCGTACCCATAAATGCGGGATATAGCCTCTCTTTGTTTTTGACGTAGCTATAGCCATCATTCACAAACCCCCGAAATTGTGGGCGTGCAATTGTGTCTAATATGGCACTCGTTTTATGTTTATTGCCTGCGCCAAGCCCCCCTTTGTAGGGAAGAGTTGTTGTTTCGGGATCATCATACGGATCGACAACGAAAACATTTCGCGCCGACAGCATTTCTGCAAAGGCAAAAAGCACGGCATACGCAAGTACTGCCGTTCTGATAAAAATATTTTTTGCTTTATGCTCCATTTTTGGTTGTAGAAACACCTCACCTGTACCATTGGTTTAAAACAGTCGCTGTATAACACTTGCTCTGTCCTTTATTCAACTTTTTGTGTGGAAAATTTTTTAACTGTATTTTTTCGTTTATTTATTACGGCGTATTAATCCGCAAGAGCTGGAGTTATTGTTATTGCAAGCCTTCCTCCAACTGCTGGATGTCTATCTTCATTAAATGATTTCGCCTGAAAACCAAGAGACTGTCTATTGCTTGTTTGAAATCCTCTTAATATTGTTGCCGCAGGCAAATTTATACCTGCCCATCCCGGCACATTATTAGGTCCTTTTTCACCAATTTCTCCGTTTCCATTAGAAGCGACAAAAGATCGTCCTTCCGGTGTATGAACATTAACACATCGCTCCCAAACATTATCACTCATATTCATAACTCCCCAATATGTCGCTCCTGACTGACCCCGCCACGAACTGTCCTTTGCAAACGCTCCAACACGCATAACCCATGGCTCTTTTCCTGTTTCTATGGCATTTGGTCCGTCGTTTAAAAAAGCAATGGCGGATATTTTTGTTGCCGCTAATTCGTTTATTGAATCCTCATGAATAAACCACTTTCCAGCATTTTTTGTTATATACTCAACGTACGCCTGCCCCCAAGCATAGTCGGCATAGCTGTAAATTTTCGGTCCACGGCAGGCTTTCTCAAACTCTAATTCGGTGAATGGGCGCATTCCTGACCAGTCTGCATAAGCAAGCAGATCGCTCCAAAGTAAAAAATTACATGCAACATTACCCGCATTATCTTCTCTTGACCAGCTGTCTATACCTAAAACAGAATTGCCGTACACCGCCGGCTGAGCATCTGGAATCAGCGAAAGGTTGCCTGATACACGCACGCGTATATAGTTGCGATATTGCTTGAAGTTAGTGTTGTAAGCGGCAGTTATAAGCGCAAACGATCCTTCGGCGGATTCTATGGATACCGAAGTATGAGGTGCTTGTTGCTTGTATGTAAGAGTGTTTAGAAAATCCACGTAGGCATGTTGGGAAATTTCATGCTTCATAATATAAAAAGCGTCGTAGCCCGTGGGGTATTCCGGCGGTATTGCGTTACCATTATAACTGTACCCTGTGGCGGCGTTTATCTTCTCCGCGTTGTTAAAATGTCCTGTTCCTTCCTTTATGTCCCTGCCAATACAATATAGTGTTCTGTTAGACTTGCCGTCCCCAGGCATAAATTCTCCTGATGGAATATAAACAACTTCTATAGCAAAAATACTTACTATTACAGTGTCTGTCGGACTAAAGCCTGCGGCATTATAATACCACCACATTTTCATATCTGCCTGTATTGAGCCTACGCCCGGAGTTGCGCGGTATAATAGCGCACCTACGCCACCTTCGGCTATGCGGATTGTCATATTGTCGCCATGTCCATCCACCGTATGCTGCAAAGTGTCTGGATGCCAGCGTATATGTTTCCAAGTACCGGTACTTCGAGTGTATGCCTTGCCTATAATCCATGCTCCGTCCCAGTTGCCAAAAGAAACCATCCGCCATGAATGATCCCACGACACGGTAAAGGTGACGGAATTATATCCATCGCCTCGAAGCTCGTCAAGTGATTTTACATCGCTTATTTGTATATTGTTAGCTCGAAGGCTATTAGTCGCAATAATCGCGACTATTATAATTAAAACTGTGCTTTCCAGCGTTTTGTACATTTTGGTTCGGGTTACATTTTAACAGTTTTCATCCTGTAAAATTTCGAGGCTTTGTAAACAATGACTTGCGAATATACCGCTTTCTACCCCTTTTTTGGGGGTATCTCTTTTTTATTCACTTTTTTTTAACACTTTTTAACAGTCTGCATTTGTTGTGATTTTTTATCCCGAATTCCGCGTTAGAAAAAGATTATTAGCCATGTAGTTATGCCTTTTGCTTTCACATAAAACACCTGCTCCGTTTATCGGAATAACGTTCGGATATTTCATCTTGAGGTAATCGTTAAAATTTTGCAGAGTTAGGGTTTAAAAAGAAAAAGGTCAAAGCAGAAATGCTCTGTTTTTATGAGGCAGCTGTGTATAGATAGATGGCTTCGGTGCGCGACACACCCAAAACGAAGGTTTCTTATATTGAGCTGTTTTGTTGTAAAGGATCATCTTCCTTTACGCTCTCGTACTTGTAGTAAAAAAAATAGTTTTTGCCATAAAAGGCTGCGAGACGGTCTATGGACATTTTGTCTTGTTCAACTTTTTCGAGATTTTGGAGAAAAATGTCTCTTTCCTGTACTGTTTTTATGTCTATCCTGTATCCACTGGCGGATTCCGCCGGATCAAATCCCGCAATCAACAGTGCTTCCTGCAATGACTGTGGGAGTTTTTTGTATCCTGCGGCGCGAATGTCTTCCACCGAAACTAATAGATCTTCTTTCGTGAACCCTTTGCCAAACAGCATTTCCACCAAAACATATTCTAACACCGGTACGCACACTTGTTTTTTGTCGTTCGTATCTCTCGTTATATATGCATATTCTTGAATCATTGTCTGTTTTATTCCATACGCATTTATAACATGGTTTGTGGTTTCCTGCATACAAGATTTTGGCTTGGCAAGACGGTGTAATTTGGAGATTTTTGCATTTCCAAAAAGAGATGCTCTTAAAATCTTCTTGAATTTTTCTGCAGGTGCAGTATCGCCACAAAGTTCACTAACTTCTACTATTCGGCTTATCGTATAGCTGTTAATGTTTCCGGCAGTTATAAGGTCGAACAATAAATGTAAGGCGGCACCGTACATTCCGGCTTCTGTGTAAAGTTCTACTGCGGAGATTATTTGCGCCTCGTCCTTTCTTATCTCTGTGGGAAATAGCGAGGGAAAAGCAGGGCGAGGTAGTGTGAAAATTTTTTCAAGTGCCTGCCCACTGCAGAGCAGTGCTGTTTTTTCATAAGAACTTTTTGTGATGGACTGTGTTTCGTTGTCAAATTCTTCTGCGTTTATGTTATCCACGATTTTTTTCCATTCTCTGTTTTTGAAAAAATATTCTGTTTTGTAAATATCGAAGACTCGGTTGTTGTAAAAAATAACGCTTGACGCAGAAAACACTATTAGGAGTGCTACCGGAATATATTTTAATTGCCTGTTGATTTTGCTTTTAAACCTGTCGCACAATCCAAATTTTTTTTTGAGAGCAAAAAGGATTGCGCCGACAAATACGAGTAATGTATTCCCATACAAAAGCCATAATATGTTGTGAGCGGGAAATGTATAAAGAAACCCTATAACTAACAGTCCTCCCCAGCACCAATTCTTTGCAAAGATTTTAAAAAAACAGATTGGAATTAGGCATAGCAATACTATTACAAGTGCTCCAAGTGCAGGATAAAAATAAAATTGCGTAAAAAACATTTGCACAAATAAAAATTCCTTTACAATGGGTGCAGTGTATATAAAATGGGCTGAACGCCGCCATCCAGAGCTGGTTAATAATAGATTGTCTTCTAAAGAAACCATCAAGTAGTAATACCCTGAAAGTATAAAACAATAGACGAAAATCAGAAAAAGCAGAACCTGTACTTTCTCATTTTTAAAAATTTTCAACATCTAACACAAATTTACATGAAATTCTCGAATTGCGGACATTTGCCCCAGGGCAAACCCAGGTCAAACGCATTTTAATTTGTGATTAATTGTAGTAAAAAATCATTATTTCATCCGGCTTTAAGTCATTTTGAGCGCAAACTTTCTGGTAACACATTTATGTAACTTTACCCTAGCGGATACCATTCGGGCAATTCTTACAGGTATTTTCCCTTTAATAAAGCCTTTGTAAATAGTATAAATGGCATAATCATCACCGTATTAACTTACTCGGAACGAACTTCGTGAATGAGGTCAGAAATTCGCTGTGGACATTGTTGTTTGTCGCGATAATTTCGCGTCCGTGCAAAAAATTGTTGCCACCCGCAAAGTCGCTCACCTTGCCGCCAGCCTGCTCAACGAGAAAAGTGCCCGCAGCAATGTCCCACGCGTTAAGACCGTATTCGTAAAAAACATCGCACCTGCCACAAGCGACATACGCCAAATCGAGGGCAGCAGAGCCAAGACGCCTGACACCAGAAGAATGGAGCATTGTGTATTCGAGAAATTTCATGTATTCGGGAAGACGCTCATAGTCGTGATATGGAAAGCCTGTCGCGAGAAGCGAATTGTCAAGCGTGCGTATATCGCTCACAATAATCTTATTATCGTTAAGAAATGCGGGAAGACCCTCGCAGGAATAAAACATTTCGTCCATATCGATATGGAAAATCACTCCAAGTACAATTTTGCCGCTGACAACGTCCTCAAGTCCAATGCTTATGCAGTAAAAGGGAATTTTATGAATAAAGTTTGTCGTACCGTCCAACGGGTCTATTATCCAATTGTAACGTTCCCCTTTTTTTGAGGACGTGCCTTCTTCTGCGATAAATCCTGCTTCGGGAAGAATTTTTGACAGTCCGTTTACAAGCATTTTTTCGGTATTCTTATCAACGTATGTGACATAATCGTGCGCCCCTTTTGTCTGAACGTCCGCGCTACTGACAATGCTATTCTGCTCTTTGATGAATTTTCCTGCTTCTCTTGCAAGATTTATTACTTGCTGTAATATTTTTTCCATATAATTGTGTTTATATGCAAATTTACTACCTTTGCAATAATTATGGAAAACACAATTGCAGTTTCTTTCAACACAGAAATTTTAGAGGACGATAAGGACGTTCCGTTGCCGAGTTCTAAAAGCATCAGCAATCGCCTGCTCGTAATGCAGTACATTGCCGACAAAAAATTCAATCTTAAAAATATTTCTACCTCTGACGACACTGCCCTTATGCGGAGTCTGCTCGAAGATATTTCCGACAACGAGGGTTCTACTGACGAAGTTGAGCTTAACGTCAATAACGCGGGAACTATCATGCGTTTCTTGACAGCATTGCTTTCGTTTACAGACGGAGAATGGGTTTTGACGGGAAGTGAGCGAATGAAAAACCGCCCCATATCCCCTCTCGTAGAGGCTTTGCGGTCGCTCGGTGCAAATATAGAATACGTTGAGCAGCCTAACTATCCTCCACTGCGCATTAGCGGCAGCAGAGAACTTTGCAAAACACAAAATCCTGTAGTGGAAATAGATGCCACATTAAGCAGTCAGTTTATTTCTGCCATTATGATGGTTGCCCCACTTTTTCCAACAGGTTTGCATATTGTACTTAACGGTGCGAACAAAGTTTCTGTCCCCTATATTCAAATGACTGCCTCGCTTATGCGTTCGTGTGGAGTGAGGGTCGAATTTATAGACAACAACAATATTTTTGCCGAAGGCAGATATACCGCACCTGAAAACAATTATGTCGAAAATGACTGGTCGGCAGCATCGTATTTTTACGCTTTTCTCGCACTGTCGCCAAAAGGTGGAACGATACGTTTGCCCTATCTTCATGAAGACAGTATTCAGGGTGATAAAATTATTGCTGAGTGGTTCGAAGATTTTGGTATTGAAACCGTTTTTAATTCTGACGGAATTGTCATTACTAAAACGAGTGCTGAAATTTTCCACTCCCCGCGCTCTTATGATTTTACACATCATCCCGATATTGCGCAAACGATAGCGGTTGTCTGCTCTGGATTGGGCTTGGAAGCTCGTATTACAGGTATTCACTCGTTACGGCACAAGGAAACAGACCGTATTGACGCGGTTTACAAGGAATTAGTACGACTTGGTGCTAATGTAGAATACCACGCGAAAAACGAAGAATTACATATTGTTGGCGAGGGTGTCTTACGTCCCAAAGACGCAATTCACACTTATGGCGACCACCGTATGGCTATGTCATTCGCCGCTCTAAGCGCAAGATATAAAAACATCGTTATAGAAAATCCAGAGGTCGTGTCTAAATCCTTTCCCGATTTTTGGAAAGTGATTTCAAAATAGCACTTGACCGTTGCAAGATTACGCCCGATTATGGGCAAAAAACATCAAACTGTTCATTCGAGATGGACTTTCAGACTGCAGCCGATATAGAGAAGCGGGAAGACATCAAACCGTCCGCTCTGGATAAACTTTCAGGGCTTCTTCCAAACACTTCATTGAGGCGAGTAAATCATCAACGTTGAGGACGTAACTTATACGCACCTCGTTCGCGCCTGCACCTTCGGTAGAGTAGAAACCTGTTGCAGGAGCAAGCATAACAGTCTTGTTCTCGTAGCTAAAATCTTCGAGAAGCCACTGACAAAAGCGGTCTGCATTATCTATCGGAAGCCGTGCAACAGCATAAAAAGCCCCTTTGGGATTAGGACAGAAACACCCATCCATTTTATTTATCGCTTCCACAACCGTATTGCGCCTTAACGTGTATTCACGCACAACCTCGTCGAAATATTCCTGTGACGTATCTATCGCTGCTTCGGAAAAAATTTGCCCATAAGTAGGCGGACTTAAACGAGCCTGCGCAAACTTCATTGCAGCATTATAAAGTTCCTTATTCTTTGTAATAAAAACACCCACCCTGCAACCACAGGCAGAATAACGTTTTGACACAGAGTCGAGGAGTACAACGTTTTCTTCTATGCCTTTCAGGTCCATCACAGAATGATATTTCTCGTTGTCGTAGCAAAATTCACGATACACTTCGTCTGAAAACAAAAATAAATTATGCTTTTTTACGATAGTCGCAAGCAATTCCAATTCTTCTCTTGAGTAAAGATAGCCCGTAGGATTGTTGGGATTGCAGACGAGAATTGCTTTTGTTTTCGATGTGATATGCTTTTCAAATTCCTCAATCGGCGGGAGAGCAAATCCGTTTTCTATTTTAGCACGTATAGGCTTTACAACCGCACCTGTATAGATAGCAAAGCCGTTGTAATTTGCGTAGAATGGCTCGGTAACAAGTACCTCGTCACCCGGATTTAAGCACGCCATAAACGCGAACATAATACCCTCGCTACCACCGTTTGTGACAATAATTTCGTCTGCAGAAACTTCGATTTGGTACTTGTGATAATATTCCATCAACTTCTTTCTGAACGAAAGAATACCTGCCGAATGGCTATATTCCACTAATTTTAAGGTATTATTTTTAACCGCGTCTAACGCTATTTGTGGCGAAGATATATCGGGCTGACCAATATTCAGATGATAGACATAGATACCCCTTGCTTTTGCCGTGTCTGCATAAGGGACGAGTTTGCGAATTGGAGAAGCTGGCATTGAAGCCGCTTTCTGTGACAATGTTGGCATACTTTCGTACTAATAACAGTAAAAAAGCCGTCGAAATTAGCGTTACAGACAACTGCCACACGAGGCGGAACAATGTTCGTGCGGCATACGCAAAAATTCGACGGCTTTTATAAATTTAGTTGGTTGCTGGTGCTGCGGGAGCATTGACAGTACCTTTTATTTGAAGAACGACACGGTCTGTCTTCCCATTAGTCGTCACAGTGATTGACTTGCTAAACCCGCCAACACGCTGCGTGTCGTAGTGAACTTTAATTGTGCCCTTTTGCCCCGCTTCTATAGGTTCTCTTGTCCACGATGGCGTTGTGCATCCACACGAAGCCTGAACAGTTGCGAGAATAAGCGGCTCTGTGCCTACATTTGTAAAAACAAATTCACAATCACCGTTTGCACCTTTTTCAATTGTGCCATAATCGTGAACAGTGTTTTCAAAAAGAATTTCTGGTCCCTCAACAGGAGCAACTGTCGTTGGTGTTTCTGCTTCTACTTCTGCCTTGGCGTTCTTTTTTGCAGACTTTTGTGTCTGTGCAAATCCCACGCCACATAAAAACATTAAAGCAATAGCACTGATAAAAAATTTTGTCTTCATAATTATTTATTTTATATTGTTTTGTTAAGATAAACTCCGTTTACAAAGGTACGATTAAGTCGGGTAAAATGCAAGATACAATTGAGGTCTGTGTAGAACTGCAAAGGTACGATTTATTTTCTATTTTAATGTTATTATTTTTTGTCTATCTTTGTCTGCGACATTGTGAAATATTTGTCATAAAGGATATTTGCCACTGTATGTGAAACGAGCAGTGATAAATTTGGCGGGTTACATATAGTATATTAAAACAATCTATAAACGTATGAAAAAATCTATTCTCTCTCTATTTTTGTCATTTTTCTGCTTAACATCAATATTCGCACAAGATTTTGTTATCATCTCGGAAATGTGCGACCCAAAAAGCAATTTTCTAAACGACCGTTTTGTCGAAATCTACAACACAGGTACAAGTGATGTTGATCTCACAGGGTGGACACTTGTCGCCATTGGCAACGGTGCGGACATCTTTACATGGGACCTTGAGGGCAGTATCGGACCAGGTGAAGCACTCGTTGCAGGAAATGTGCCAACGGTTGCTGTCTTCACGGTTAATTTTCCTGACGCAGGATGGTATAGCAACAACGGTACATGGAACGGCGGAAATGTTGATGGGGCGAAACTTATCAACAGCAGCAATCAAATCGTTGATTACGCCGTTGGAATATCTTTCGCAGACAAAGATATGGTAAGAAAGGCTACAGTTGTTGCACCAAGCACAACATTCAACGCAGACGAATGGGCAACTTCCACTTGCAATGCGGCTACAGACGGAAGTCCCGGAACTCATAACGGTGCTGTCATAGATATTGATCCTATTATTACGCAAATCAACATAACTCCTGCACGTCCAACATCAGAAGACACGGTAATCGTTTCGGCAACTATAACCACTACTTCAAGTATCGTATCAGCAACACTATATTGGGACACATCTGCCGTTGCGTTGAATAATACTATTGCCATGGTTTTGCAAACAGCAAACACATACGCGACTTCTAACGCCATTCCTGCGCATCCACAAGGAAAAACAATATACTATGCAATCACCGCCATTAGCACCGAAGATACTAATTCGTCTGCGGTTAAAAATTACAGTATTCCTGTTATACTTCCCGACACCGATCCTCCTGCGATTACGGACATATACGTATTAGACAACACCAATATTCTGGTGTCATTTTCTGAAAAAATAATCCCTGCAACGGCGACAGTCGCTACAAACTATGTTATAAACGGTAATGCTTCGCTTTCTGCACAGATAAAAGAAAGTCAAAAACAAGTTACTCTTTCTACACTTCCATTGCAGTATGGCACACATCAACTTATTATAAAAAATGTTGAAGATTTGGTGGGTAATGCCATAACGAGTGATACTGTTTCGTTTTCGTTTTTAACGAGTGATATTCCCGACGGCTACTATTCTTCTGCCATGGGACTTGTGGGAAATACTCTACGTCAAGCATTGCATGATATTATCGACGAACATACTGTAAAAAGTTATGACGGAGTTTGGACGGCTTATTATACGACAGACGTAAAGCCTAACGGCAAAGTTTGGGATATTTATTCGGATATTCCCGGTGAGACACCTCCATACGAATATGATTTCGGCGTAGATCAGGGTGGCACAGGTGGTGGTGAGGGGCACGGCTATACTCGCGAACATTCTTTTCCTAAAAGTTGGTTTGGCGGTACTGTATCGCCTATGTACACAGACATCTTTGCTCTGTACCCGTGTGACGCACAAGTAAACGGTCTGCGTGGAAACAATCCTTATGGCGAAGTGGATAATCCTGATGTAATCACCCTTAACGGCGGCAGAAAGGGCAATAATTCTTACCCCGGCGACTACACTGGTAAGGCGTTTGAGCCGATTGACGCTTATAAGGGGGATCTTGCTCGCACTTATTTTTACATGATTACACGTTACTTTGGTGAGGATGCTTCATGGCCCGGAAGTCCAATGGTGGACGGTGCTAATTTGCGTCCATGGGCTTTGCAGATGATGATGGAATGGCACTCATCAGATCCTGTAAGCAACAAAGAGATCAATCGCAACGAAGCTATATATGCTATTCAACAAAATCGAAATCCGTTTATTGATCATCCTGAATGGGTGAACTTGATATGGGGGGATACTACACTGTCTGCGATTGAGCAGAGCAATACGTTCTCTGCTTCTGCCTATATGGATTACAGGGCGAATGTTCTACATTTTACGGGTGATAATATTGAACAAGTGCAAGTTTATAACACACTTGGTCGCTTAATGTACAATTCTTATTCTACAAAACAGGTGAATGTTTCTTCGTGGCGCAGTGGAGTTTATATCGTCAGGCTTGTTGGTGGAAAAGGAATTAGCACAAAAAAAATAATCATAGGGTTGTAGCAATTTTCGTTTCGTGCGAGTTCATACAGGTTCGTGCGGGATAAAAACAAAAAAATAATTACAGGGTTGCAAATTTCAAAAAAATATGCTACCTTTGCAGTCCTTTTTCGATGAAATTTCGACAAGGGAAAAAACGGTTCGGTAGTTCAGTTGGTTAGAATACATGCCTGTCACGCATGGGGTCGCGAGTTCGAGTCTCGTCCGGACCGCAAAAGGGGGTAACAATGATGAAATTGTTGCCCTTTTTTTTTGTGTCTATATAAAACAAAAACACTAAAAGTCAGTAGATTACGCTAAGACCACCCGCCCCCACCAAAAAAAATCTTTATTCGTTGTTAATCGTTTTCATGTTACCCTTTGTGTTACCCTTTTTTTAAGTCTAAAAATGATGTACTATTTAGACAATGATTTTTTATTTTATATGCCCTACCTACGAACAATTAATAAATTGTCTTTTTACTTTATAATCAACTCATTGAAATCGATTAATTTTCACCATCCTGTTGTAGTATAATACCATAAATGATAATTTCCGACATTCAGGCTTCACCAAAAGAAAGTGAATGGGTTGAGGTAAAAGTAAACAACTATAATCCAGAAACTATAGGAGAATACGTTTCAGCATTGGCTAATGGAGCTGCATATATGGGGCAGTCAAAAGGTTATTTGGCTTTTGGTATTGATGACTCCACACATGCAATCGTCGGCACTTCCTACAATCCCAAAAATGAAAAAATTGGTAATCAAGAAATTGAAAACTGGATAGCCACTTTATTGTCACCCCGTATTGATTTTTTCATTCAAGAGACCAGAATCAATGACAAGCGAATTGTACTGTTTATCATTGATTCAGCGGGAAATACGCCTGTGAAATTTAAAGGAACGGCTTGGATAAGAGTTGGAACATATAAGAAAAAACTCTCCGACCATCCCGAACGTGAGCGTAAAATATGGCAAAATACACATAACAGCACTTTTGAAAATAAAATTGCATTAGCTGGCATTACTGCTGATGAGGTTATTACAGTCATAGACTACCCTTCAGCATTTCGATTATTGAATATCCCTCTACCAGAAAACAAATCGGCTATATTAGAAAAATTGGCGGAAGAAAAAATTATTAATAAACGGGCTGCAAGTTATGATGTGACCAATCTCGGTGCTGTTTTGTTTGCCTCTGATTTGAAGTATTTTAGCGCTTTGTCACGAAAAGCGGCTCGTGTTATTTTTTATAAGAACAATAACCGGATTCATGCAATAAAAGAACTGGTTGATGGCAAAGGATATGCTGTTGGGTTTACCGGATTGGTGGATTATATCAATGCAAGTTTGCCCGTGAATGAAGATATTGGAAAATCGGTAAGAAAAGATACTCCAATGTATTCACCTGTGGCTATTCGAGAATTTGTTGCTAATGCGTTAATCCATCAAGATTTTTCCATTGGTGGCACTTCACCCATGATAGAAATTTTTAAAAGTCGTATTGAAATAACCAATCCTGGTAAACCATTAATTGACACATTGCGCTTCATTGATCATACACCACTAAGTCGTAACGAACAGTTAGCTGCCATAATGCGACGAATGAATTTTTGCGAAGAACGTGGTAGTGGAGTTGATCGTGCCATAAAGCAATGTGAATTCTATCAATTGCCTGCACCAGATTTCATAAAAGAAGAAGCTTTCACTCGCGTTATGCTGTTTGCCCCTAAAACAATGCGGCAAATGAATAAAGAGGATAAAATCAGGGCTTGCTATCAACATTGCTGTTTACAATATGTGTCGGGTGAAAAAATGACAAATGAAACTTTGCGTAATCGGTTGAATATTGAACAAGAAAATTATCCTGCTGCTTCCAGAATAATTGCAGACACAATTCGAGCAGGTTTGGTACGCCCAGATGAAAGTTCTAAATCAAGAAAATTTGCTCAATATATCCCAATATGGGGATAATCTTATATGTGCCACATGTAACTAAGCGTCATTACGAGAAAAACAACTTGTTGATAATTAGCGATATTTCATAATGCTTTTATGTAACGGCAGAGTGATTAAGCAAAAAAATGATGAAAAACGATGGAAGAATGTTTATTGAATGATTGTATTAAAAAGAGAAGAACCTTATATGTGCCACATGTAACTAAGCGACATTACAAGAAGCGCAGTGCACTGATTATCAATTATGCTCTATGATGGTTTTATGTAACGGCATAGTGATTAAGCAAAAATAATAATAAAATTACGAATGAAATTAAAAGATAGATTAGAATTGTTATACGGATTTGCAGTTAGAGTTGATGATGAACAAAAAGGGAAATATCCTGTTTTTGGCTCTAATGGAATTACGGGCTATATTGACAATTACAAAATTGAAGCACCAGGAATTATCGTTGGCAGAAAAGGAAGCGTTGGAAAAGTTTCTTTTTCCGATTTAAATTTTACACCGACAGATACTGCTTATTATGTCAATATTTTGGATAAAGGAAAAGACAATCTGAAATTTTGGTATTATTATTTACAATTATTTAGACTTGAAAAATTGAATACGCATAGCTCTGTATGGGAAGTGAAAAAGTTAGAAGAATTATCATTTATCTGACAATTGATTCTGATTTTATCATCAAGCAGAGTTAAAGTATGAGCAATTTGTTTTTGAGTACCCAGTAAAATCTTTTCTATTGGAATATTTGAAAATGCTTGTTCTAAAAGTAAGTTTTTAATTCCAGTGGTTTTACCCTCAAAATTAAAAAATGCACCTAAATTATATATGTACTGCAAGTAGTAAAAAATGTATTTGGAATGCCATTCCGATTTTACACGAAATGCAGTACAAAAATTAGAACAGACAATATTTCCTAAGTTTTCTTTAATATCATTGGATATATAGGCCACTCTACCTGTCGATTGTGTTGGACTTCCGCCTGATTTTTCAAGTACAATATCTCCATTGTTTAGTAACTTCGTTTCAAAAGAAGATTGACTAATATAACGTATTGGTACTTTCCTTCCGTCATTTCTATTTACAGTATCTATATCAGCACCTCTAATACATTTAACTTGATAAGGGGTACTTGGGGTGTAATTTTCAGAACCCCAATCGCCAGAAATATATTTTTCTATTGTATCTCTCAATAAACTTTTGCTCATAGCCCCAACCCTTCCAACTGTTTCATTATCTCTTTTCATTTCCTTCATCATTCACAACGTTTTTTTAATTTGCCAATGTCCCTTTTTATCAGAGCCTTGCCTTGTTAATATTTTCAGTTGTTTTAATTTTTCAATATTTCTGTAAATGGTAGTTTCATTGACTTTTAATTTTTTGGCAATCTCTGCCTGCGAAATTGCGGCGTTTTTTTTGATTAACGACACTATTTTCTTCTGAGTTTCTGTTAATTTTACACCTGCATTTACACCTGCATTTGCACCTGCATTTAAAGAGTCATTTTTCTGACCACCGTTTCTGACCATCGTTTTCTGACCACTAACATCCTCAACAAATTTAATATGCAAATATCTGTTTTTCAATTCGTTGTTTTCACCAAATATCACATTGCCGAAAAAACGTATCAGATATTCCTGTGTGGCATAGATTTTATTCTGAGTGTCGTTATAATTTGCTCTTACAAGCGCATTTCGGAAATACCATGAATGTTGGGCAAACATATCGTTTTCAACTTCAAAACCGAAAGTGCGAAGATATTTAATGGCAAAAACAGCGGTTGTGCGCGTGTTTCCCTCGCCAAAAACATGTGCCTGCCAAATATTCGAAATAAATTTGACAATGTGTTCCACCGTTTCATGGGGAGTTAATCCCTTATAATCGAACGATTTTTCCAAATTGAAATCGTGCTCTAAGGCATCACGCAAACGATAGGCACTTGCATACATCACACTTTTTCCGTCCAGCACCCATTCATTCTTTGATATATCATAGTCGCGAACTTTCCCTGCAAACTTGTAAGTGCCACTAAACAGTCGCTTGTGAATATTGATAAATTCAATATACGAAAACGTGAACGTTTTTTCCCCTAAAACTTCCGCTATACGAGCCGATACCTTGTCTGCTTCTTCCGTTCGGTCATCATCACTATTTCTAATGGTAAGTGTTTTGTAATAAGTATCAATACGGTTCTTTACCTCGTCTATGGTAATTTTGCCTTCAATATTTTCTTTGGCAGTTTCAATGAGATAGGCGGAAGGCGTTAAACCATCCACCTGCTGCAAGCCGATAGCCGTTTGCCAGATTTGGCTTTTCTCTACTTTGTCCGGCTCGCCCTGACGGATATATTCTTCAAAATCGTTCATAGCCCCAAATCTTCGTTGTCCAACGCCATAGAAAGTTCATCAAAAGCATCTTTCAACCCTCTTTCCGTAATGTTTGGATTAAGTCGTTTTAAACTCTCATTGAAAATATCAATGAAGATATTTGTAGCTTTATCCCGCTCGCATTTAGCAAGAGATAAGTATCTGTATCCTAATTTAATAAGATGTAGAATAGCTGGTATTTTAACTCTGGAATTTTCGTTGAAAACATCCCAAGAAGGCTTGTATTCTATGGTTTGTTTTGAAGTCATAATATTCATTGAGTTTTAGTTCAATCACAAAGATAATCTAAAAATGGGCACTTCTGAACAGAATTCACCATTTTTAGTGGCTATTAGTGATTGTTTTATCTACAAAATCGGATTATTTCAACTCAAACTTGACGACAGATTTAATGTCGGCAGAAGAAGCACCTATCAGGGCTTCAAAAGTGCCGTTCTCGGCAACCCATGCGGATTGAGAGGGGTCGTAAAAAGAAAGTGCGGAAACATCAATAACAAAACGAACTGTTGTTTCTTCGCCCGCTTTCAAGAATACTTTTTTGAACGCTTTCAGTTCCTTTACAGGACGTGGCAGCGACGACTTTTTATCGGAAATATAAAGTTGCACAATCTCTGCACCATCTGTCTTACCTGTATTTTTTACATTAATGGAAATTGTGATACTGTCGTTGCGAGCCATAGAAGTCTTATCGACACTCGCCTTTCCATATCCGAACGTAGTGTAACTTAAACCATGACCAAATGCAAAAAGTGGCAAAGTTTTGTTCTTTTCCAAAAAGCGATAACCAACAAAAATGTCGTCTTTATAATTAACATCCGTCCCATTGCCAGGATACTCACCAACAGCATGCGCACCGTTGTCCTCCAATTTTACAGGAAACGTAAAAGGAAGTTTTCCAGACGGATTTACCTCACCAAAAATCACCCGCGCAAGTGCATTTCCCGCTTCAGAGCCATTATACCACGCTTCCAAAATTGTCGGAACATCTTTAACCCAAGGCATAGCCACAGCATTACCACTAATTATAATAACAACAGTGCGAGGATTTGCCTTTACAAGCTCGGCAATTAAAGCGTCCTGCTCGTAGGGAAGCGACAACGTTGTGCGGTCAGCACCCTCACAATCCTGATGTTCATTCTTATTGAGTCCACCGATAAAAAGAACTACGTCAGCACCCCTTGCCTGCTCTACCGCTTGACTGCGTAACCCAACAACATCAATCTCTTTTTCATCAGGGTCTTTTGCATCCAGAACATCCTGCTCTTTAACAGCGGGCGATTCGTACCCTTGCGCATATATGACCTCTGCCCTGTCGCCGACCAATGCTTTTATTCCATCAAGAGGGGACGTTTCATATTTGGCTTTAAGGGAAGATGAACCACCTCCGACAGTCATTCTCTTTACAGCATTTTCACCCACCACAAGAATTTTTTTTGCCACGCCCGCAGTCGCACCAACACCCGCACCAACACCTGCACCAACACCTGCACCAACACTCGCACCAACACCCGCACCAACACCTGCACCAGCACCAGAAACCGCACCAACACCCAAACTAACAGGAAGAACACCACCGTCATTTTTTAGAAGAACGATACCTTCCTCTGCAATAGTACGTGCAGCGAGTGAATGTTCTGGTGAACCAAACGAACCATAAGGACGGTTTGCTGCCATAGTCGTACGAAAAACAAGACGAAGCACACGTCTAACCTTATCATCAAGTATTGACACATCAGTCTTTCCCGCTCTAAGCAAATCCAAGTATGGTTTAGCCAGATAATACTCATCATAAGCATTACTCTTATTCCAGCTCATTCCGTCCGTCCAACTGCCAAACTCCATATCAAGACCATTGTTAATCGCCTGTTCAGTATTGTGAGTCGCGCCCCAATCAGAAACGACAACCCCATCAAAACCCCAATTCTGTTTTAAAATTTTATTAAGCAATATATCGTTGTGGCTCGCAAATTCATTCTTATATTGATTATACGCGCCCATAATAGCCCAGGCACCACCATCAATAATTGCAGACTTAAAAGCAGGCAGATAGATTTCGTAAAGTGCGCGGTCGCTCAAAACAACATTTATCTCTCCCCTATCGACTTCCTGATTATTGAGCGCGTAATGCTTTACACACGCGGCAACGCCATTCTGCTGAACACCCTTAATATACGGAACAACCATTTTAGAAGCGAGATATGGGTCTTCCCCCATATATTCAAAATTGCGACCATTAAGCGGAGTGCGGTAGATATTCACACCAGGACCAAGCAGCACATTTTTATTTCTGTATCGCGCTTCCTCGCCAATACTTTTTCCATACAGTAGTGACATATCCGTATTCCACGTTGCAGCAAGGCAAGTGAGCGCAGGAAAAACAATGCAGGAATCGTTAGTCCAATTCGCTCCAAACCATTCGTCCCACATAACTTCAGCGCGAATACCATGAGGACCGTCGCTCATCCAATTTTCAGGAATACCCAGACGAGGCACACCCGGCGAGCTGAATTTCGATTGTGCATGAATGATAGCAACTTTTTCTTCGAGTGTCATACGACTCAAAACATCTTCTACCCTATCCTCTATTTCCGCTTGAGGATTGAGATAAGCAGGCTGTTGAGCCATCGCTGTGGTGGCTATCGCTGTGGCGGCTATCGCTACTCCCGCGAGCACGCCAAAAATAATACGTTTCATATTTATTGTTTTTAAAATTATTTTTATAGCAATCCCTATTGCACCCACCGCCAATTCATCCGCCCAACTTCTCATACTATTCACTCCTATTTGCCACCAACACATCCATCCATAATTCGTAATCCACAACTCATGTCAGCCGTAATCAATTACAAAAACCGACAACCATCAGCAAGCACAAACAACAGGTGCGTCAGCAATAATTCTACACTCTACATTCTACATTCTACATTCTACATTCTATCTACGTCAGCCCTAATTGACAATTGACAATTAACAATTGACAATTGACAATTCACATAACATACCGCTTCATATCCATTTTCACAAAAACAAAAAGCAGCAGAGTAAATCCCCAAAGCGAAGAACCACCATAACTGAAAAACGGCAGCGGAATTCCTATAACAGGAATAAAACCTATCGTCATCCCTATATTAACAAAAATATGAATAAATATTATACTTGCGGTGCAATATCCATAAATACGAAAGAAGTTGTTCCGCTGACGCTCCGCAAGCATTATAATACGGAGCAGTAGTGTCAAAAACAAACTTAAAACTATTGTCGTTCCAACCCAACCCCACTCCTCTCCTATCGTACAAAAAATAAAGTCCGTACTTTGCTCGGGAACGAAATTAAACTTTGTCTGTGTGCCGTCAAGATACCCCTTGCCAAAAAGTTCACCTGAGCCAATTGCTATTTTTGATTGATTGACATTATACCCCGTCCCCTTTATGTCCGCATCTTTTCCAAGCAAAACATTTATTCTTGACTTTTGATGTGCACTCAGCCTGTCAAAAGCATAATCAACACCAAAAACAAACGCAGAGCATACCAATAAGGCAGAAAGTATTAGAACAATTCTGCCAAATGTTTTTTCGCCGTAGAAAAATACAACAAGAGCGATTGCCACTAACCCACTTATAATCCAATATTGATGAACAAGTAAAGATATGACAAAAAGAAAAATAAGAAAAGCACCCGCAGCTAAAATCTTTCCTGTCATTCCCTCTCTGTAGAGAACAAGAAGAAATGCAGCATATACTAGCGCAGAGCCTGCGTCAGGCTGAAGCAGGATAAGTATAACAGGAAGAATAAACCATACCGCAGACTTCATTTGCGAGAACATTCTTCGCATATTAATATCAGGAGAACTCACATACTTCGCAAATGCAAGAGCAGTTGTAAATTTTGCAAACTCTGCGGGCTGAATGGATAAACCACCTATCTGTATCCACGCCTTTGCACCCGACACTTCCGTTCCCACAACAAGGACAAGCACAAGCAGTGCCACCGTAATACCATAGAAGAAATAAGTATATTGGATAATGATACGAACGTCTATTACCATTATAACTATCGCTATAGTAAACGCCAGACCTATAAAAAGCAGCTGCTTTCCATAACGACTCGTAAATGAAAATGTGTCAGCCATATCGGGGTCGAATACTGCCGAATAAATATTAAACCATCCCATCACTACAAGTATGACGTACAGTATCAAAAGCGGCTTGTCTATTGTGCGCCACCATTTTTTTTCTAATCCTCTTTGACTTGTTACTTCCATATTTTTATTTAAGGACGGTGGGGGACTTGCCCTCATCAGTCCCCTCCTCTAAGGACGATTTAGAACAGCATTTTTCATTCGCTTTTCTAAATCGACCCTTTTTACTTCACCTGTAAGATATTTTTCTATAATCAAACTCGCTATAGGTGCAGACCATGTTCCGCCAAAGCCACTATTTTCTACGAAAACAGAAATTGCTATTTTGGGATTGTCCATCGGTGCAAATGAAATAAATACTGCATGGTCTTCCCCATGAGGATTTTCCGCAGTACCCGTTTTTCCGCATACCGCAATATTTTCCATGCGTGCCTGCCTTGCCGTTCCGCCCGCCTCATTGACAGCCCCATACATCCCTCTCACAACAGGCAAAAACCAAATACTGTCTATTCCCACTTTATGACGTACCGTATCAATATTGGGGCGATGCCTGTCTTCCCCTATGGAGCGAACAAGATGAGGTGTAAAATAAAATCCCCTGTTTGCAATTATTGCAGCCAAATTTGCCATTTGAAGAGGAATAAGACCAATTTCCCCCTGCCCTATGCTTAACGAATAAATAGTACTGAATGCCCAACGTTGTTTGCCATGACGCTTATTGTAATATTTGGGACCGGGAATAAGACCACTTTTAACGTTGGCAATATCTATTCCGAGTTTAGATCCAAATCCGAAACCGTGCATATATTCTTCCCATTCTTCAAGACCAAGTTCACTGTCTATAAAGCGATTATTGTCTTTTCCCTGCATAAGAATTCTTCTAAACACAGCATAAAAATAAGGATTGCAAGACATTTTAATTCCGTCTTGCAGGGACATTGCAGACGGATGATTATGACAGCCTATCAAACTTTGGTCGCACGTAAAACCAGAAGACGGTGTGATTACTCCCTCCTGCAATCCCACAAGTGCCTGCGCAAGTTTAAAAATTGAACCCGGTGGATAAGATGCCATTATCGCTCTGTCAAAAAGCGGTTTCGACGGATCGTTCAAAAGTTTAAGATAATTTTGACTTCTGACTCTTCCGACTAAAAGATTAGGGTCATAAGTCGGGGAAGACACGTATGCAAGCACTTCGCCTGTGGACGGCTCTATCGCAACGATACTGCCACGCTTATTTTTCATAAGTTCCTCTGCGTATTCCTGCAATACAAGGTCAATAGTTGTATAGAGCGCACTACCCGGAATAGATACACTGTCGTATTTTCCATCTTTGTAACTGCCACGCTCACGATTGTGAACATCCACCATTACCACATTAACACCTTTTTTGCCCCTTAGATCCGTTTCATAAAATTTCTCCAATCCACTCTTTCCGATATAATCGCCAGAACGATAATAACCATTGTTCTTTAATTCACCTTCGTCCGTTTCGCCAACGCTACCCAAAACATGCGCCGCAACAGCCTGAGGATAACGTCTTAATGTTCTACTTTGGATATAAAAACCATTAAAAGAATACAAATATTCTTGAAGACGACCATACATCTCTTTTGAAATCTGCTTTTCAAAAGTACTTGCTGCGTAGCGCGAGAATTTCCTTGCTTTTTTCAATCGCTCCTGACAATCTTCGAGTGATATTTCAAGAATTTTAGACAACAGCTTCCAATTCATACTACTATCAACCTGCATAGGCACAACCATTAAATCGTAGATCGGCTCGTTATAGACAAGCAATTTCTCATTGCGGTCATACATAAGACCCCTGCCGGGATATTGAATTTTATATCTGAATGCATTGTTGGTTGCACTTATCTGATACCTGTCATCTATCACTTGAATATAGAAAAGACGTACCCAGTAGAGCAGGAAAGTTCCCACAATAATCAGTGTTATCACTTGCCGTTTAGATAGTCGAAACATCAGTTAAAATATGGCGTTATTACAGAGTTACTACTGTTGCCTGCCCTGTCGTACAGTGTAATCTTAAAATATTTTTTCTCTTGTGGAAATGCCCACAGAACAAGTTGTATATTGGCACTATCCAAGCTAAGTGTTATAGTTCCTTTCATTGAGCCGTTTTGAGAAACAGGATCTATCTTTTTTATTCCGTAATCATATATGATTTTTATTATATCATCCGATGCAAATACGGTATCTTCACTTGCAAGTATCACCTTTTTTGCTGCCGTATCTTGAAAAATCGCACGTCCGTCGCTCACGCAGGGCAGATATGTTATAGTGTCAATATCGCCGTCACCATCCTGAAAATATACAGTAATACCAATACCATTTTCGGTTGGTTGCATACTTCTGTATTCAAGATACGGCACAGGCGGAAAATTATCTTCTTGCCTGTTGCATCCGATTGTAATTATAGCGAGCAAAAACAAAAATTGGTGTAACTTTGACATAGCTTTGCGAAGTTACAAATAATAAATATAGATGACAGATATTTTTGATATTTCAGACGAAAAAAAATTCAATACGGCAGCACTCGAATTGTATCGTCTTCATTCTGAAAAAAACCCCGTTTACAGAGAATATATCGCTTTGATGGGTGTTTTCGGCAATGAAGTCGAGCATTATTCACAAATACCTTTTTTACCAATTGATTTTTTCAGGACGAGGAAAGTACTTTTGGATGATGTTGAAGACATTGATTTTTTTGAGAGTTCAGGTACGACAGGCAGTACAGACACGACAGGCGGTGAGGAAACGACAGGCGGTGCGGGAACGACAGGCGGTAAAAGGATGACAAACAGTGAAAGAACAACAAGTCGCCACTATATTGCAGACTTCTCTCTTTACGAAAAAAGTTTACTGCAAGCATTTACTCACTTTATCGGTGCGCCGAGTGAATATGCGATTGTTGTTTTACTTCCACATTATTTAGAGCGCGAACATTCTTCGCTCGTCTATATGGTCAAAACACTTATGCAAGCGAGTGGCAATAAGCATAACGGCTTTTTTCTTTACAATCACGAAGAACTCTATAAAACACTTTTGGAGTTAGAAAATATCGGACAGAAAACACTGCTTATGGGCGTTTCATTTGCGCTGCTCGACTTTGCGGATAAATACAAACTGTCGTTAAAACACACGCTCGTAATGGAAACAGGCGGAATGAAAGGACGAAAAAAAGAAATCACACGCTCGGAGCTTCACGCAACTCTGCGCTCCGCGTTCGGCGTAAAGCATATCTATTCCGAGTACGGAATGGCAGAACTTTTTTCGCAAGCATACCTTTTACAGGGCAACAAATTCCGCTGTCCGCCATGGATGAAAATTCTACTCCGTTCCACCTACGACCCCCTCGAAATCATCTCCGAATTTGGAAAAACAGGCGGTATCAACGTGATAGACCTCGCAAACGCACATTCCTGCCCATTTATCCAGACGCAAGACTTAGGAAAGCTCCATCCTGACGGCAGCTTCGAGGTGCTCGGACGATTTGACCACAGCCAAATTCGCGGCTGCAACTTAATGGTGTAGGTATTTTAAATTTGGGCGTTCCCCCGCCCCCACTACAGTCAGCAATTAGTGCGCCTGCTCTTTTGATTTCCGAAATCATTAAAGACTATTTTGCTTTCCGTTTTTTGGAAAAACCGACAAATTCATATCCCACATTTATACCAAAATAGGAACCGTTATAACTAATTTCACAATCTCGTCGTTCCCAATCTGGCGGCGCAACGCTGTAATAACCCTCAAATCTCTTGACAAAAGAAAAATTAGCATTAAGACCTACGATAAAATTATGTCTTGGATATTTCTTGTGGTGAAGTAAGAAAGTTATTCCTGTCGTTAAATCTGGCACAAGAAATCGTCCTACATCAAAATTATCAAATTCCATATAAGCGAACTGTCTTCCGTAATCATTTATTATAAAAGCATAACATCCTGTTTTTTGATGAGCGACCAATTTAAGTCCTAAGTCAGGCTGAATATCAAGCCATGAAGTTATTTCTTTAGAATAAGATATTTTGAAGTTAAATCCCAAATACAAGTAAGGTCTTTCATAAGCAAAATCTGATGCAGCTGTGTTCAACCTATTCTGCCTGTCATATAACTCAAACGCTCGATTTCCCCAAACTCCCTCTAAAGTAGCACCTAACCCAACAGGAAAAGTAATATTATATTTTAACAAAATATCATAACCCCAGGAAGTCAATGGATCCCATCCTGTATTGGGACCATCTTCATGCTTAAAAGTCGCCTCCCACTTGGGATAAAAACAATTGTTATACTGAACACCAAATGAATGAACAACTTTATCAGAAAAATCTTGCGAAAAAGAACAGACAGAGTAAGCAAATAATACTGCTAAAAATGGCAACTTACGAAGTTCCATTGCCGTACATTCTAGATACTAACGTAAACATATACACTTGCGGATGAAACCAAATGAGTGGAATGAAGCCTATTTTCATAAGGATCAAAATAATTGGGCAAGACATTTATCCAATAGTATTTTTCATTTATTCCAAGTGCATTTGTCTTTTCTGTATAGGGTATTCCGAGAGAATTATATCCGTCGCAATCCAGATATTTTGTACCTGAAAACCAAAGATAGTTCCTAGACAACCATGATATCCAATCCTCTGCGAAGTTTTTATAAAATAGTTGATTTCTTGCATAAACATACGATTGATTAGAATGAAATTTTACTTTTAGTTTTCGATCTTTATTATTGTACCTTAAATCCGCAAGCAAATTATTTTGAGAGTAGAAAAATATTTCCAAAGTTTTTTTTTGCGAATATTCTGGGAAACGAGGGGTTGATATGCTGTTTTTCGACAAAAAAAATGCAGA
>JAISPZ010000046.1 GCA_031274555.1 Bacteroidales bacterium
GGGGGGCGTAGAGAGGGGCTGCGGGGGGCATGAGAGGGGAGCGGCGGGGGGCGTAGAGAGGGGCTGCGGGGGGCATGAGGGGGGAGCGGCGGGGGTAAGCGAGGAGGACGGGGCGGACTTCCGATGGGGGGCGATTAGTTTTTTTACCCAACCGTGAAATTCGGGCAACGTTGTAACAGCGCGGCTTATGACGAAGTCGTACTGTCCTTTTAGGGCTTCTGCCCTCGCCTGCTCCGTCGTCACATTTTTTAAGCCGAGTGCCGCCACAACTTCATTCACTACACGTATTTTTTTCCCAATGGAATCAACTAAATGAAATTTTGCCTGCGGAAAAAGTATTGCGAGCGGTACGCCCGGAAAACCCCCACCTGTGCCAACGTCAAGTATTTGTGTGCTGGGCGGAAAGTCTGTAACTTTTGCGATTGAAAGGGAATGTAAAACATGGTGCTCCTGAAAATGCTCCATATCCTTGCGAGAGATAACGTTTATCTTGCTGTTCCACTCACTGTACAAGCCCTGTAAAAGGGATAATTGCCGACGTTGCTCGTCGGTGAGATAAGGAAAATATTTTAATATTCTGTTCATGTTGAATTTTACTGCGGATATAAGTTATTCTGCGCTAAATTTGTGCCAATAACTCCTGCGAGCGTTGGGATGAAGTGAGCGAGCGGGGTTGGTAAGTCATTGTGGTGGGGCGGGCGGAGCGTTGGGATGAAGTGAACGAGCGGGATTGGTAAGTCGTTGTGGTGGGGCGGACGGAGCGAGGGCGGGCGGAGCGGGGTGTTGGGCGGGGCGGGGCGACGGACGGGCGGCGGGATGAAGTGAACGAGCGAGGTTGGTAAGCCGTTGTGGTGGGGCGGGCGGGCGGCGGGCAGAGCGGTGGGACGAGGCGAACGAGCGGGGTTGGTAAGTCGTTATGGTGGGGCGGGCGGGAGGAGCGGGGTGTTGGGCGGAGCGGGCGGTGGGGCGGGGAGCATTTGTGGGGGCGGGGGTTGTGGGGCGGGCGAGAGCGGGCGGAGCGGTGGCGCGAGGAGCATTTGTGGGGGCGTTATGTCTGTTTGTTCTGGCGGGGGTTGCGTTAGGGATTGAGCGAATATCCTTTTGCCTGCAAGGGGCTTGGGAGCTGTTGATGGTGCGGAGTGTGTCGGTGGATTTAGGGCGGGTGGTTTGTTTTTGCGGGCAGGCAAAAGATAGCAGCGAAAGCCCGACCCTGCGGCAGATTAGCGGATGAGCATGAAACAAACAAGCGGAAATCTGCGTTGTTACTGAATTTACACTCTTTGCCTGTGCCTGCCGCAGGGGAACGCCCAAATTAATGACCTGTAACTCCAAAGCTATCCGCTGCAAAAAGCCACAAACGACCTGTAACTCCAAAGCGACCAGCTGCAAAAAGCCACAAATGACCTGTAATTCCGAAGCGACCAGCGAACAGCCTGAACTTGCAAAAAGCCACAAACGACCTCTATTTCTGAAGTTGCATATTCTGCTCTGCGGCTTCCTCGTCTTCTACTGCTTGAATTTTATGCCTTAAAATTTCTTTCTTTCCTATGAGGATGTTTATGCCGAAGTTGAAATTTACTCCGCGCATTGCTGCAACATTGAAAGATGTTATGCGGTCGATGCCAAGATGGAATTGAATTGGACCTGCGTTCGCAACTATCGCTCCGCCGAAGTTAAATGCCGAATTGCGCGTGAATGTGTTGTTGATGGAAATGCCAAAGTTTTTTATCATAAATGTGTATGATACTCCAACTTCTACGTTGAAAAATTTGTTGCCGAGAATTTGTCCTTTTAGCAATAACCCAAAGGTATTCATTTCGGCGACTGTATATGACGCGCCTACAAGAAACTGCGTGGGGAGTGCCGTTGTGTACTTTTTTCTGTCTGTCTTTTGAAAGCCCAGCGTGTCAATAATTTCCTGTATCATAGGGGATAGGATGGAGTCAAATTCAAAGCCTTTTGAAAGATTTAAATTTCCCATTCCCTGAAAAATAAATGGAGCACTCGTTGTTTTGTCTGAAACATATTCCGTTCCTTTATTCCAAAAGATTGCGCCCATATCAAGGACACTTGCGGAAACGTTGAAATCAGGCGTTACTGCGTAGTTTATGCCAAGGTCAATGCCGAAACCCATATTGCCGAGAACATTCGCAAAATCGAAACTGAAATTATCCCCGCCGAGCGGCAATGGCAGAGTTGATCGAATAACGCTGTTCAGTTCAAGTTCGTATGAGTATGGCGTAATATCGGGGTCTGACATATCTTCATTGAGAATAGACCACCTTGCATCTAATTTTTTTGTGCTGATGTCGGCGATTCCGTTTATCAATTTAACCCTGCCGCCAACGGTAAGTTTTTTTCCTATCTGGCGTGCATAGCCCAAGTAAAAATAGGCGTAAGCCATTGCGGAAAGGGAGTTGCCGTTGAGGTTTGATTCGTTAATATTTGCACCCATTCCTCTTAATGCAAAGTCTAATGTGTTTTTGCTTAAAACGATATTTGCTTCCCCATGAGCGGCAATACCTGCGTGAAAAAATCCACCCGCACCATGAAATCCGAAGCGTATAATTTCTTCATCAAAAGATAGGCGAAGCAGATTTTTGTTTTCGAGTTTTGAGAGAAATTTGTTTATATTTATTCTTAAGCTGTCGTCTGCTCCGCGTTCGATAAGCCTGTTCCACGAAAACAATTCGTTATTTACTTCTAAATGAATATTACCAAGAAGCGGAAAAGATGTGTACGAACGGACGTTTGGAATAAAGGCGGGATTGTTGTTGCTTTGTTGCGGCAGGATTTTCAAAAAATACTGCGCCGTACCTGTCTGTCCCTGCGCCTTTATTATTTGTACAGACACTATAATTATCAATAGTGTTATTATTATTTTCTTCATACTGTCTTACTTGATATAGTCCTTGATTAAACTTCCTGCTTGCAACTTAACTCTCACCCCTGCTTTCATGCTTATATATCCCTCTTTTTCACTGCCTGCAAAAATTTTCACTTCCCCATTGTCCTTTGTATCAAACTCTGAAATAATAGATACATGACGAACGTCTTTCAGTTTTGCAGCGTCTTCCCCAAGAAGGTCTAATGACATATTTTGTACTTCGGGACGTACAACGTGAAAGTCTGTGCCTAACTCTCCGCCTGCAATTTTTCCTGCATAAACAGTTATTATGGGATTATATACGCTATCAAGAAATTGTACAGATATGTCAGCATCTATCGGAAAGGCATTTTTGACTATCATTTTAAGGTTAAGCTCGCGTATGACTTTTATAATTTCGGGACTTAATACATTAAAGGGAATTGTGTCCGACAAGTCATAATTATCCATAGAGAAATGCATCGGAACATCCATATCGAAGTCGAAAGCTACGTTAGCGTCTCTGTCAAGTACATTTTGTGAATAACCTAAATCTGTCGGATTTGCTGCAATATCAAACTCTCCAAAAAATTCTTTGACTTCCATTATTGGAATTAATGCCATTATCTCCGATTGTTGTTCTGTCGTTTTTTGCAGTGGATTGTCTGTGGGGAGTGGGGTCGGGATAATGAAGTTGTCAGGGAAAAGTGATGGCAAATCCAATGTATCACCGTCTATTTTTACCACAGCAATACGATTACGACTAAGTTTTATAGGTATTGAAATTCCGTTTAACGAAAGTCTTGATGTTAAAAAAAGCTGATATAGCGTTATCTCATCGACAGGAATATTTCTGAGTGAAGACGCATCAACTGCTGCTCTTACCGAGTGGTTTTCTTGCCCAACATTGCCGTAAATACGGTTATAGCTGTAGTCATTGACTGATATGTTTGCGGTCATAGAACCGACCTGCGGGCTTTCGTTTGTCGCTGTACTTAAATCCAGCGAAACAGTTGCTACAACAGGTACTCTGTATTTATTTTGTGGCTTGCGGTCGCCTGCTGAATTCCATCTTACATTGGTAAGATTTATTGGTTGAGTACCTGATGAAGAATGTTCTTTTACTGTTATGTCGAGCGTAGCAGGTGCACCGGTGGAGCGATCTGTGATTGATGGAAAAGTAAGGCTTACGGTTGTATTTGCGCCTGTCCCATTTTGAAAGTTGCACACAGCGTTGAATTTTTCAAAGATAATAGAATCAATAAAAAGATCCACCTTGTTCATATTTTGCACAGTAAAATCCACTGTATCGCTATAGGTATATGAAACGACAGTGTCAAGATGCACGTATGGAACTTCGCTCAGCACCATTGAAATTGGTGCAGGGCGTACAAAATTTACTTGCTCCCAAAAGTTTACAAATGACATTGACGGAAAAATAAAATGCACAAGACCTTCGTTATCCGTTATAATTCTGTCACTTTTTAGCTGATAAAGGATATTGTCCACAGTGAATTTTGTCTCAAAAAGAGGCAGTGCAATGTCATATTGAATGTCCTGTTCGTTTGCCAGCATGCCAAGATTAAAATCCTCTTTTTTGTAGCATGACACAAGCAGTGTTGCCATTGCGAGGATTGTCAGTATTTTTACCTTCATATTATGTTGTTTTATGCTTTATCTCGTTTCGTGGTATTTTACTTGATGAATTTCAGAGAAGTTAATTTGTTTTCTTTTTGCACGAGTACAATGTACATGCTGTGTGGCAGGTTGCCAATATCAAACTGCTGAACTTGCGAAGCTGCGCGAACTTTCGAAATCATTTTACCGCTGATATTGTACAGATAAAGTTGTTCCGTTCCGTCCAGTCCGCAAACATTAACTCTGTCGTTTGATGTGTAAAGATATAACTTTTTATTGTCATTTTTATCTTCAATATTCACGCGAAAAGAAAGACCCACTGTTGCAGGAGTATAGTCGAGGGTCAATTGGTATGGAGCAGGAACAGTTGCAAATTGTGCCTGCGGAACCGGTGTTGATGTAATCGTCCAGGCGTACGGATCGTTTAACAACGATATTTCTTGACTATCTTTAGTTGTGGCTGTAACCGTCAAAGCTGCCAACGCGACCCTTATTTCCATTTCGGTAGCACTTGCCGAAAACCCAAGCACCGTAACATCTGTTGAGGTGCTTGTAATTAAATAGTTATCAGGCACTGCCGGTTCGGGCACATCCGGTTTTTGGTTGCTATAGATGCTAACAGAATAAGAACATAGTTCCGCAATATATTTATAACTTGATTCCGGTGACACAACAATATAATAGTCGATATCTTCGCTTGCTGTGAATACAAAGTGATCTTCGTCGTAGCAATCTGCTACGTGTAAATATTCCCCACTGACAGGGTCTTTTTTATAAACATAAATAACTGCTTCTTCATTTGCAGCCAGAACATCTATATTTACGGTGGAATCTGTTGTCATTCCGACAAGTTTATACGCAACAACGTAAAAAGCGTCGCCTTCATATTGGAAATTTACAGAATAATCGCCTGCTACAAGAGGTGTAATGTCTTCAAGAAAATAGCCTGCATCGGCAAATGTGTCGCCATAATTTACCACAGGTAAAGAGGGACTGTCGAGTACCTCTCTAAGGCTTAGTATTGTGGGTGGCTCTTTAAAGTCGGTTGTCCCCGACACCCAAACAAGGCAACTCGCCCAAGTGCGATACCACCAGCGAAATCCATCATCGCTGAAAACAACATACCATGTGCCTGCTTCCAATACGATATTGTCACCCTGCCACAGACCATAGCCTGACACACAATCCGTCATAGCTGTATCTCTATATATGTTCATCAGAGCACTAAAATATGCTTCATGACCGGATACAAAATCTAATCGTGTTCTTTCATTCAAAACAAGTCTGAAGCACTTCAAATATTTATCTATTCCACCATCATTTATTGCAAGTGTATTATGATTTGTATCAAAATATAAATGCGAAGCGAATGGCAGAGTAATATCAACCCAGCTGAACTCTTTAGTTTCTTCCTCTGCGACTACATTGATGTTTGTATCCTCTAACACAATTCTGTACATAATACCTTCCTGTGGCGTTTCAGACATAAGGATAAAATTGACAACTGCGCTTGAGCTGGGAAAATATATAATATATCCTTGTCCAAAAGTTGTTTCAGAAAATGCAACACCTGATTCTATCACGTCTAAATCAAGATTGCCGGTAGCAGGCGTTTTAAGTACTGCTCCGAAAACCGTAATGGGGGCTGTGAGCGAATAAATATCCCAGCTGATTTTGTAACTGTGCCCTGCCTCTGCATTGAAATGGTATGCAGCAGTAATCCACGGATCCCAGCCCTCTGCAAAAAGGACTCTATCCATAGTTGCTGCGTCACCCCACTGTTCTTCGCCGACATTTAGATTTTTTGAAAAATCTAATTTCGGATACATCGTTAAAACAGATATATTAATTACTCCACTTATTGATGATAATTCCTCGGATCTAATCATTCTCAAATAATCAACCACCGCTAAGAAGTAGGTGCCAGGGACAAGATTTGTAGCAATGCTCAGGTCTGGATAACCCTCTGCCAGAGGCATTAATTTGTCACTATACAGAAAAAATGCCACATCAACAGATGCACTGCCTGCAATCTCCAAAGCTGTGGTGTCCTCTAACGTAAAAGAATAAAGTAGTACGTCATAACCAAAGCATTGCACCATGTTGTCTTCGGTCATAAGAAATTCTTTTTCGCTCGGTATTGGCGAAATAGGGATTATCTGCGCCGTAGTGTTTTCGCTGATACTAAGAGTTATATCTAATGATGTATGATAATCCCAATAATAGCCTGCCTCACCACCAATCACACAAACGAAAACAAAATAAGTGCCCGCACTAAGCGGGATAGAACTTTCATTAGCGACAGTAGCCAAATTCATGCTGCTGGGAACTTTCAATATATCTATTTCGACCATTGATATTAAAGTATCTTCGGAATATGTAGAAGTTAAATTAAATACTTTGTCGCTCGGAACAGTAACCCTAAAGGCTGTCCATCTATAACCCCAGCAATCGAAAGTATTGTCAAGCGTTTGAGTAAAAGAATTATTGCAGGGAAGGGGTATATCTGTGAATGGAATTTTATCAATCTGGACTTCTGCTGTCAAATATCTGTCACTTATAGCAAGGTTGGCTGACCCGTCTTCAATAATCAGTATATAAGAACCTGCGAATAATATGACGGGGACTTCGCCTGTGAGAGCACATTCCTCTCCTGTGGTTGCCGAAAGAAAACGAAAATAGGGTTTTATACCGGAATATTTCGTTGTGGAACTAAATGATAGCAAGGCATCTTCATCCAAAGTCAAAGAGAACGGCACACCAAAATGTTGTTGTCCATACTCGTCGTAAAAAGAGAAACTTGCTGTATCGAAAGTGATTGTGACTGTGTCGTGAAATGGAATCGTGATTGGAATCGGGGTATTGCCTGTTATCACGGAGTTCAAAGTGTCTGGGGACAGTAACTTAGCGACAGGCTTTTGCTGATGAGTTGCTGATTGTGGCGTTTGAAGTTGTGCGGTTTTTGGGACAATCTGCCCCAATCTTTGTGAAATGGAAGACTGTGCTCCTTTTGTTTGTGTTTTCGCTTGCGCTTGTGATTTTGCTTGCGCTTGTGCTTGTGATTTTGCTTGCGCTTGCGCAAAATTGACGTTACTTACCAAAAAAGAGGTGGCAAGGAAAAAGATTAATAGAGATTTTATTTTCATGTGCTTGTAAATTGCTTTTAATATTTTTCGCTCAATAATATTTTTTGCTCAAACAGAACAAGCAGAGGCACGTCAGTGTGCCTCTGCTACCTCCGCAGCAATCGGTCAAAGACCAATTCGCCTTTGTGTGATAAACATTTATTTTACGAACTTCAAAGAGGTTAGTTTGTTTTCTTTTTGCACGAGCACAATATACATGCTACGTGACAGGGAGCTGATGTCGAACTGCTGAACTTGCGAAGTTGCACGAACTCTCGAAATCATCTTACCACTCATATTATAGAGATAAAGTTGTTCCGTTCCGTCCAATCCGCAAACATTAACCTTGTCGTTTGATGTGTATAAATGTAACTTTTTATTGTTGATTTTGTCTTCAATACTTGCGTTAAAAGAAATATCTACAGTTGCAGGAGTGTAGTCTGCTGCCAACTCGTATGGCTCAGGAACAACGGCAAATTGCGCCTGCGCATTCGACGTGGACGTAATTGTCCAAGCACTCGGATTACTTACCAATAATATCTCCTGGTTATCTTTAGTTGTAGCAGTAACTGTCAAAGCTGCCAACGCAATGCGTATTTCAGTTTCGGTAGCACCCTCTGAAAGTTCAAGTGTTGTAACATCCGTAGAAGTACCCGCGATTAAATAACTGTTTGGTATTTCAGGCTCTGGCATTTCAGGTTGCTGACCTGTATAGATGCTAACAGCGTAAGAAGTTTTGCCTCTAAGATTTTCATAATGTACGCCACTCGTTACTACAACGTAATAATCAATGCTTTCTTGCGCTGTAAATTCAACATTTTCCTCTGCGTCATATCGGTCACTGCAACGTTCTACAAGTACATATTCCCCATCGGCAGTGTCTTTTTTGTAAATATAAACAACAGGGTCCATCCAACTTGTGCCTGTAGTCTTCTGATAAACATCTATATTCACAATAGAAGTCGCTGACATTCCGACAAGTTTATATGCTGCAATATGGAAAGCCTCGCCTTCCCACTGGAAATAGGGAGTGAAGCTACCTGCCACAATTGGTGCTACACCATCAAGAAAATAGCCTGCATTGGTGAACGACAAGGTGGTTGGGTCGTAATCAACAACAAGTAGAGTCGGATTGTCGAGTGCTTCTTTCAGGCTTAATATTGTCGTTTCTTTGAAGTCTGTCGTTCCTGTTAAATAAACAAGACAGTTTCCCCAACGGTTACTGTCCTGATAATACATAATGCCCTCTTGATGATATTGGTCATCGGTGAATACGACATACCATGTACCCGCTTCCAATATAATATCACTGCCCTCTAACATAAACGAACTTCCTGACACGCAATCCGTCATCGCTTCATCGCGATATATACTCATTCTGGCAGTAAAATACGGTTCGGAGTTCCATCCTGATACAAAATTCAATTGCGTTTTCTCATTCAAAGCGAGTTTAAAACACTTCAAATATTCCTCTCTTGTTCCGTCCACCTTTTGGAGTGTATTGTGATTTGTATCGTAATATAAATACGAAATGAATGGTAATGTAATATCAACCCAGCTGAACTCTTTGGTTTCTTCATCCGCTACCATATCGGCGGTAATGTCATCCAATAGAAGTTTATACATAACATCTTCTTGTGGCACATCAAATAAAAGAACGAAATTGGTAACTGCGCTTGAGTTGAAAGAATGAAAGATTGAACTCTGTCCGAAAGTTGTTGGAAAATCCTTATAAGAACCTTTGATGACATCTTTATTCGGGTCGCCTGTATTGGGCGTCTTGAATAAAGATGCCTCAACAACAAAGGGAGTGGTAAGTGAATAAACGTCCCAGCTAACTTGATAAGTATGTCCTGCCTCTGCATTAAAATTGTATGCGGCAGTAAGTGGTGGCATGCTTGTTTCTGTGAAAAGAACCTTTTCCATAGTCGATACATCCCCCCATTGTTCCTCGCCAATATTTAGATTTTTAGAAAAATCCAATTCGGAATAGGCTGTCAAAACGGATATATCAATTACTCCATTTATTGAGGATACTTCTCCCGATGAAATTGCACCAGCATAATCAATTACAGCTAAAAAATAAGTACCAGCGGCAAGGTTTTTAAGGATGGTACTGCTTGACTCTGGACCAGGATAACATTCGGATATATGCACAAATTTGTCGCTATATAAGGCAAACACCATATCAACAGGTGTCCTGCCTGAAATCGCTACTGCTGTGGAACTTTCTACTGTAATAGAATAAAACAATGCATCATAACCATACAAAGGAACTCCGTTACTTTCGTCCATAAGAAATTCTTTCTCGCTTGGTGTTGGCGAAATTGGGGTTATCTGTGCGGTAGCATTTTCGCTGATATTAAGAGTTATATCCAATGAGGTATGCGAATCCCAATATTCACCTTCCCAACTACTAACTGCGTAAACAAGAATAAAGTAAGTGCCTGCACTAAGTGGAGCAGAACTTCCACCAACAGAAGCAAGAGAATTCAAATCGCCCGGAGGGCTCAATATGTCTATTTCAATTGCTGATATTAGAGGATTTGCGGTATATTCAGAGGAAAAATCAAATATCTTATTGCTCGGTATAACCATTTTAAAGGCGGTCAAATTGTAACCAACTAAATTATAGGTGTTTTCGGGCGTTTGAGTAAAAGAATTATTGCAGGGAAGGGCAATGTCTGTATATGGAATTTCATCAATCTGGATTTCTGCTGTCAAATATCCTTCATTCCAGGAATAGTCTGAATAAGCTCCGTCTTCAATGAGTAGTATATAAGAACCTGCAGGTAATGCCACTGGGGACTCAACTGTGTAGGTAAGTTCTTCTCCCGTAGTTTCAGAAATAAAGCGAAAATAGGGTTTATTATAATCTGCCGTTATGGATTTAACCGACAGCAAAGATTCTTCGTCCAAGGTGAGAGAGAACAAAACACCAAAATGTTGATACCCATACTCGTCATGGAAAGTAAAGTTGGTGTTGGTGTCAAAAGTTATTATCTCCTGAAATGGAATTACGAGTGGAGTTGGAGTGTCGTCTTTTGTAGAGTTTAATCGGCTTAAAGTTGTTTTGGACAGTGCCTTGACGGCAGGCTGCCGCAGATGAGTAGCCGATTGTAGAGTTTGAGCGTTTTTTGAGGCAATCTGCCCCAATTTTTGTGAAATAGAAGACTGTGCTTCTTTTGTTTTTGTCTGTACTTGTGCCTGTGCCTGTACTTCCGCCCGTGCTTTTGTCTGCGCTTTTGCCTGAACAAAATTGGCGTTGCTCATCAAAAAAGAGATGGCAAGAAACAAAACGAATATGGATTTAGTTTTCATAATTGAACTGATTTTGATTAACCGCCAAATTTACGTAAAAATCTTCGATTTACGTACGGACAAATGAAAAAATATGAAAATTTTATTCTCTATACAAACAGGGCGACTTCGCGTAAATTTTATCTGTCCACGTACAATTCGATGATTTAATGTAGCTTTGTAATATGAAACGAGCATGACAAATGTTTAACCTTGCGACAAATGTTTCCGTGCGAGTTCCATACGACCTATTGACAAAAATTTATAACCGTATGAAACAATATCTTGAACTTTTAAGACACATTATGGATGAGGGAGCGGACAAGACCGACCGCACGGGCACAGGCACAAAGAGTGTATTTGGACATCAAATGCGATTTTGTCTTGAAAAAACTTTTCCGCTACTGACAACTAAAAAACTTCACTTGCGGTCTATTATTTATGAGTTACTGTGGATGTTACGTGGGGACACGAACATTAAATATTTGCATGATAATCGTGTTTCGATTTGGGACGAGTGGGCTGATGCCAATGGAGATTTGGGTCCTGTTTATGGAAAGCAGTGGCGGGCTTGGGAGTGCGCGGACGGCAGAGCTATTGACCAGATAAAGGAAGTTATACGCCAGATAAAGGAAACGCCTGACTCCCGCAGAATGATTGTTTCTGCATGGAACGTGAGCGACATTGAACGTATGAAACTGCCCCCCTGCCATACGTTTTTTCAGTTTTATGTGGCGGACGGCAGGCTGTCGTGTCAGCTGTATCAGCGTAGCGCGGACGTTTTTCTTGGCGTACCGTTTAATATTGCCTCCTATGCCCTTTTAACATGTATGATTGCGCAGGTTTGTGGTTTGCAGGCGGGCGAATTTGTTCATACTCTCGGTGATGCGCACATCTACAATAACCATTTTGAGCAAGTTCAGTTGCAGCTTTCACGCGAGCCGCTACCACCACCCTCTTTACGCCTAAACCCAGCTGTTGAAAGCATTTTTGACTTTACGTTCGATGATATTTTTATCGAAAATTATGTGGCACACCCTGCGATTAAAGCTGATGTGGCAGTATGAAGTTAATTGTCAATTGTTAATTGTCAATTGTCAATTAGGCTGACGCAGTTGTTAATTGTCAATTGTTAATTGTCAATTGTCAATTAGGCTGACGCATTTGTTAATTGTCAATTGTTAATTGTCAATTGTTAATTAGGCTGACGCAGTTGTCAATTGTTAATTGTTAATTGCGCCGTCCTGAAAAAAGTTTACACAATTGGGGTTCTGCCCTGCCTGACTTTACTTTATTTGCTGAATATTCCGATTGCGTGCAAATATTCTGGAGCGTAATCTATAACCCATTTGCCCATTCTATGGTGTTATGCTTTATCTCAAAATCTTTGAAATAATCAAGATTGCGTAGTGGTTCATAAACACTGCCTTTTCAACTCGTTTTTCAAATCAACAATCTTAGCTTCCCCATTTGCAAATTTCTGTATATCTGTTAAATAAATTTATAGCGCGTTGTTTCTGGATATAAAAGTTTGTGAATAATATAAACTTTGTATATATTTGTATATACCTTTGTATATACAATAAAAAATTATTATTATGATGACGACAAGAGTTTTTAAAAGTGGCAACAGCCAAGCAGTGCGTATTCCTAAAGAATACAATGTTGAGGGATGCGAATATCTTATCAATAAAATAGGCAATACAATCGTTATCCTTCCTAAAAATGACCCTTATGAATTGTTCAAAAGTAGTGTTGAGGACTTTTCGGAAGATTATTTTGCTGATGATAGAAATCAACCCAAAATGCAAATAAGAAAATTATAGTATAGTTATGTATTTATTAGACACGAATATTTGTATTTATATCATAAACAATCGTTCATACAAGACGATTGAAAAGATTAGTTGTTTTAAACCTTCGCAAATAAAAATATCATCAATCACCGTAGCCGAATTGGAATACGGAGTGTCAAAAAGTCAATCTCATAGAAAAAACAGAGATGCACTGCTAAACTTTTTGTCCCCGTTTGAGATTGTAAATTTTAACGCTGCCGATGCCAAAATTTATGGAATTATTAGAGCTGCATTAGAACAAGACGGTAAAGTCATTGGACCATACGATATGCAACTTGCAGCCCAAGCATTAAATCGAAACTATGTTTTTGTTACCAATAATGTAAAAGAATTTCAAAGGATAGATAAACTTGTCATTGAGAATTGGGTTTGACCGTACAGCGGCGGGCGGGGGCTTCGGGAGGGGGCGGGGGCTTCGGGTGGGGGGCGCGGGAGGGGGTGGAACAAGCGAGTATGGCTCGTGGTTTGTGGTTGATGATTTGTGATTGCATAAAGTGTTGGTCGCGTGAGGGATAGTAGCGGAAATCCTTTTGCCTACGGTGGGTTTTGCGTGGCAGGAGTTTTGTTAGGGGAAAAGTTGGCTTTAGTCTGTGGCAAAAGATTGGAGCGGATAGCCCGACCCTGTGGCAGGTGGGCGGGGCTGATGTAATGGGTGAGTGCGGAACGAACGGTTGGAAATGGGGGCTGTCGCCGAATTGGGCTGCCCTCTTGATTACGCGTGACTATTCGGATGTTTTCGGAAGTTAG
>JAISPZ010000077.1 GCA_031274555.1 Bacteroidales bacterium
GACAGATATACAGTGATTTGTAAAACGGAATTTTGTCAATTTTTGCAAAAACAGTAAAACTCCACATTTGATTATCAGGATATTATATGCGTAAAATATTTATAATGCGTTTGCCCTGCAAGACAAACGCATTTAAATTTCCATAGCTTTATTTGCAGACATTTATAAATTCAATTTTCACCAAATCACGAAACACTTCGACATATAATTTACTGATAATCTTTCTTATATGTTTTATAATACGGTTACCATGAATGACATAGTGAGAGAAAAATTGTTTCAAAATAATTTTTGTAACTTTGCCCATTAAATCTATCTAACAACAAATGGGGTATGCACAATAATGTGGACTTTGAGATGTTGCCGTTCGTGATGAAAGAATTGGTAGCTATGGTAATCGAAAAAAAATCACTTCCGTTATAAAATGCACTTCATTACGTAGGAATAATTAGAGAATAACATTTATGAATAATGAGCGCAGCACAATACTTATAGCAGGCGGAGCGGGATTTGTCGGGTCAAATCTTGCAGTTCTGCTAAAAACAAAATATCCGCAAATAACGGTGATTGCACTTGACAATCTTATGAGGCGAGGCTCGGAGCTAAATTTATCAGCACTAAAAGAGGCAGGAGTGGAGTTTATTCATGGCGATATTCGCAATAAAGAAGATTTACAGTTTGATGAAAAAATAGACATCATTATTGATGCAGCAGCCGAACCATCTGTTCTTGCGGGATTGAACGGCTCTCCAGACTACCTCATTAACACAAACCTTAACGGTACAATCAATCTTTTAAGTGTCGCCAATCATCACAAAGCAAAATTTATTTTTCTTTCCACAAGCAGAATTTATCCTATCGCTGCAATAGAAAATATTCCGTATCACGAAACAGAAACTCGCTTTGAGTGGGATAGTTTCGCAGGCATAGACGAAAATTTTACACTGAAAGGTGCACGTTCTTTTTATGGAACGACTAAACTCGCAGGCGAACTTATCTTGCAAGAGTACGAAACATTCAGCGGATTAAAGGCAGTTATAAATCGCTGCGGTGTTATAGCAGGACCAAGACAAATGGGCAAAGTAGATCAGGGAGTAGTAGTATTGTGGATGGCACGTCATTTTTGGAAAAAATCGCTCTCTTACATCGGATATGGCGGACAGGGAAAACAGGTACGCGACTGTATGCATATTCTTGACTTGTTTGATTTGATTGACTTTGAAATAAATAATTTTGAAAAAGTTTCAGGGAAAGTATATAATGTCGGCGGTGGGGAAAAAGTCAGTTTCTCCCTTCTCGAACTAACGCTACTCTGCGAAAAAATAATGGGAAACAAAATTGAAATAAGTAGCGTTAAAGAAACTCGCAGTGGTGATTTACCAATATATATTACGGATAATAGTTTTGTTGCAAAAGAAATTGGTTGGACACCAAAACGCGATGTCGAAACTATCCTCACAGACATCTATGAATGGATAAAAACAGATGAAAAAAAATTACAAAGTATATTAAAATGATGAAACGAGCATGACAAACGTTTCCACACAAGGTTGAATGTTTGTTGGCAAATTCCATTAACCTATTAACAAAATTATAAAGACAATGAAAATTGCAATCATTACAGGTGCTGCGGGCTTGATCGGTAGCGAAGCGGTCCGTTTCTTTTCTACAAAGATGGATATGGTTATCGGCATAGACAACAATATGCGCGAATACTTTTTCGGCAGTGAGGCTTCCACAGCGTGGAACGAAAAGAATTTAGAAAACAACGTATCAAATTACAAGCATTATAATGTTGATATTCGTGACTTTGCCGCTGTGGAAAAAGTCTTTCAAGAATATGAAAAAGATATCGCCATAGTCGTACACACTGCAGCGCAACCAAGCCACGACTGGGCAGCAAAAGAGCCACTCACAGACTTTGCAGTAAATGCAATAGGCACTTCCAATATGCTCGAAAATACACGCCTCTACGCGCCCAATGCTGTATTTATTTTCACATCTACAAATAAAGTTTATGGCGACCTGCCAAATTATTTACCGCTCGTGGAACTTGAAAATCGTTGGGAGATAGATCAAAATCACCATTATTTCAAAGAGGGTATAGACGAGTATATGAGCATAGACCAGAGTAAACATTCACTCTTTGGTGCTTCAAAAGTTGCTGCCGATGTACTTGCGCAAGAATATGGCAGGTATTTTGGAATGAATGTTGGTGTATTCAGAGGTGGATGTCTTACTGGACCTATGCATTCAGGAACGCAGCTGCACGGCTTTTTGTCATATCTTATAAAATGCGCTATCACGGGCGATCAATATACTATTTTCGGTTACAAGGGAAAACAAGTGCGCGACAATATTCATTCGTCCGACCTTATAAATATGTTTTGGCATTTCTACCAAAATCCACGTCAAGGTGAAGTTTACAACGCAGGGGGTGGCAGATTTTCCAACTGTTCAATGAAAGAGGCAATTGCACTTTGCGAAGAAATAACAGGCAAAAAAATGAACGTAACTTATACCGAAACAAATCGTATCGGCGATCATATCTGGTATATCTCTGATTTATCCAAGTTCCGCAATCACTATCCCGATTGGCATTGGAAATACGATTTGAAAACGACGGTTGCAGAGATTTTTGAATATATGAAAGCCAGAGTATGAAGTTATCTGTAGTTATTCCTGCCTACAACGAGGAGGGTTGCCTCGAAGAAACTTTACGCAATTTGGTAAGTGCTTTGAGTGCCAAAGGTATTGAACATGAAGTCCTTGTTATTAACGATAACTCCAAAGATCGTACATTGGATATTTTAGAGGATGTAGAGAAAGAGTTGCCCACCGTCAGACATCTCACAAATATCTCTCCTAATGGCTTTGGATATGCTGTCAGAAAGGGACTTGAAAATTTTAATGGTGATTGTGTCGCTGTGTTTATGGCAGACAGTTCGGATGATCCCCTCGACCTTATCGCTTTTTATAATTTGATGAGAAAAGATGGCTGCGATGCTGTCTTTGGAACACGTTGGCGTAATGGTGGTAAAGCTTATGATTATCCTACGCATAAGAGGTGGTTAAATCGTTTGGCAAACAGAATTATCAGGGTTCTTTTCCGTATAAAGTATGACGATACTACGAATGCGTTCAAACTTTATAAGCGTGAAACTGTTGAGGGATTAAAACCTTTTTTGTCCCCGCACTTTAATCTTACGATTGAATTGCCTCTCAAAGTGATTATTCGTGGGTACTCTTATAAGGTGTTACCCAACAGTTGGACTAATCGAAAGTCTGGAGAATCGAAATTGAAAATTCGTGAAATGGGTACTCGTTACTTTTTTATTTTAATGTATATATTAATCGAAAAATATTTTTCACATGGAGATTTTAAAAAAAAGTGGGACTAAATATTATGCGCTTGCAGCATTGCTTGCAATAGTGTATTTTGTAATAATTGCAGTAAATACATTTAACGTTCCAGAAAATGATGATTTTGGAATGTTAAAATTTATTAACGATTGGATTAATGCATCTTCGTTTAGTGAAAGGTTTGATATTCTTTTTGTTGGCAAGGGAATAGGCTATCATACCCTTTTACCGATGAAAATAATTTTACTTATTTCTTATTATGTATTTGGAGTTATCAATTTATCCTTTTTGATATTTATCTCAAATTTATTTCTGATTGGGATTGTACTGATGTTGATTGTTTTTGCTGTGCGTAGTATAACAGTTGTACCCTCCACTACACCAATAATTTCTCTTTTGGTTACAGCACTTATTTTAAACGGTCAAAATTTTGAAACAAGTGTTTGGGCTATGGTTGGGCTTTGTAATGTTGGGACTCTACTCTGGATACTTCTTGCTATATTTTTCACATTGCGCAAAAATTTATCGCTATTTTATATCGGTATTTTATTTTCCATTATCACAGTTTTTTCTAACGGCAATGGATTGTTTATACTACCAATACTCGTTATCGCTCTACTATTTCAAAAAAGAAAAAGAGACACACTCATCTTTGCTATTCTTGTTGGTTTGGCTGTTGTCAGCTACATATTGCTTAATAACGGTACATTTTACAGTAATTTTCAAACAGTAGATGCAAGTTCTTATTTAGAAAGGTTTAGCATACAATCAATAATTGCATTTTTTACATTCATAGGATGTAGCGCATATATTTCTGCTTCTACTTCGTATATTGCGATTGCTATTGGTATTGTTATTGTGGCAACATATTTGTATTTATTATTTACAGGAAAATTTAAAAATAATCTTTTTCTATTTTCTTTCTTTTCATTTATGATTTTAACTGCTATGGGTGTTGCCATTAATAGAGACTCGCAAGGAATGGCTGATGCACGTTTTCGTATTTACGGAAGTATGTTCTTAGCAATAGAGGCAGTATATATTATAGAAAATATTAAGAGATCAAAAACATTTGATATTGCACTTGTTTGTATGGCTGTGCTTTTTAACATTAGTTCTACTCTACTTTGCTACCAAAGAGTGGATAAATTGTCTGAAAATAAAAAGGCATCCACATATTTGCTTAAACGGACAAATAAAGGGGCTGTGGCAAATCTTGGAGGAGAAGATGCTAAGATTGAAATGCTCAAGATCGCTATGTTTAATAATGCTAGCAAGTCCGGTTTTTTCAAGATGCCAGAGATACCAATTCCTGTAAGTGCGCCTGTGTCGTGTGGTAGTGGATGTGCAGATGTGACGAGTGCTACGAATGATGACGTAGTAAATAATACGATTGAATGTGGAATAGATACTGTGTTAGACGACAAAGACAATGTAGCGATTAGAGGTTGGGCTTATTCAAAAACGATGTCTATGCCATTTACAGATATTTATCTACAATTATATAACGATAGTAGCTGCTATGAGTTTCCGACTATGTATCAAATTAGACCTGATATTATTCCTGATAGAGATAAGAAACAATGTGGATTTTTTGTCTTGATTTCTAAAAGTGATATTCCCGCAGATAGTTATTTTGTCGGTATAAAAATTCGGAAGCGTTTCTTAATTCCAATAAAATCATCAACACAAACTGTAAGAACACAGATAATATGCCCAATATCTCATTAATTATCTCAACATACAATCGTGATAAATTTATTTACGAATGTTTGAAATGTATCGCTATTAGTGGCGAGAGTAGTGTTTCATACGAGATAGTACTTGTGAACAACAATAGTACCGATAGCACCGAAAGCGAATGTGAGCGTTTTGCAGCAGACTTTCCTCAAGTGCCATTTAAATATTTTATCGAAACTCAACAGGGACTTTCATTTGCCCGCAATAGGGGAATAAACGAAGCTAAAGGCGATGTACTCGTGTTTTTGGACGATGATGCAATGGTTTGTCAAAACTATTTGGCTTTATTACAAAAATGTTTAAATGAATATGCGGACACTGTTGCATTTGGAGGAAAAATAAAACCTCGCTTTGAAAACGGAGTTACACCAAAATGGCTGTCTAAATGGACGTATTCGCTTGTGTCCGCCATTGACATGGGGGACAAAGTTCGCCTTTTTAGGGGAAACAAATATCCCATAGGCGCAAATATGGGTTTCAGACGCGCCACGCTCGAAAGTGCAGGTGCTTTTAATACTGAACTTGGACGAGCAGGAAAAAATCTTATGGCTGGCGAGGAAAAAGACATTTTCAATAGAATAAAAGTTGCAGGTGGAAATATTTATTATTTTCCCGAAATTGAAGTAGAACACGTTATTCCTCCAAATCGCACCACATACAGTTTTATTGCTAAAATGGGGATTGGAATAGGAAAGAGCGAGCGAGTGCGTGCAGGCGTTTCAGGTAGAATAAACCGTCTTATTTTAGAATGTGTGAAATGGGCTGCCTCCATAATTCTTTTTGTGGGCTACACACTATTGCTACAGCCTGCAAAGGGATATGTGCTAATTTTACTTCGCTATAACGTGACGAAAGGGCTGTTGGGTCGTCCATAAAATAAACGAAGAGTGTGGAAGAAATAGTAGAAAGTGTGGAAGAAATAGTACGCAAGTTTAGGCATTTTTTAGTTATTAACTATTTGCAGCACCTCAAAATGCAAATGTACCTTTATAAAGGAAATGTGCCCATTTCAAAATAATTTCTGTAACTTTGTTCATCAAATCTATCTAATAACAAATGGAATATGCACAATGATGTGGACTTTGAGATGTTGCCGTTCGTAATGAAAGAATTGGTAGCTATGGTAGTCGAAAAAAAATCACTGCCGTTAGAAAATGCACTTCATTACATATATTCTTCAAAAATGTACAAAACACTCATCTCAAAAGAAACAAAGATGTGGTATTTAAGCACTTTGTCTCTGTACGATTTGCTGGAAAAGGAAAAGGAAGAAAAACGAAGTTATTGCGATGAAAAAGTGTTGCTCTTTGAGATGTTTTGCATTGAAAATTTTAGAGCAAAAAAAAATCTTTCTGCAGAAGATGCATTGCTTCTGTTCTCTAATTATGACGTTTTTTCTTTTTTGGAAGACACGTTTGAAATGCTTCATACCCAAGATAGAGATTATATATTAGATTCTATAACCACATATATTAAGGGTAAGAAAAAATGAAACTATATCATGGCTCAACGTTGGTAGTAAGACGCCCAAATCTCCATAAAGGACGTAAAACGACCGACTTCGGAAAAGGTTTCTATACAACGACAGATTTCAATCAGGCGCAGAAATGGGCTAATCTGAAAAAAAAGCGTGAAAATAATGGCAAATCAATTGTTTCTATTTTTGAAGTTCCAGATGAGATTTTAAACAGCAATTATCATATTCTCCGTTTTTCGGGTGCTACAAGAGAATGGTTGGATTTTGTTGTGAACAATCGCAGGGGAAAGGCTGTTCTAAAATATGATTTAGTTATGGGACCCGTTGCTAATGACCAATTATACGCGACTATCAGATTGTACGAACAAGGAGTTGTAACAGCAGATGCGGCTATAGAGATGTTAAAAACCCATACATTGTTTAATCAACTTTCATTTCATAGTTTTAAAACAATTTCTTTATTGAAATTTATAGAAGCAGTAACTGCATAGTTTTATCATAAAATTGCATTGATGAATATGAGCACAGCACAGACAAGGTCAGTATTATAGTGCATGCGTATTCCGTTGATACCCGTTCAGTGATTCTGGCGATACCCGTTCACTTTTTTACTTGTTAAACAACTTTTTTTTCAAATTTATTAGGTTTTCTACGCACAAACATTTTGCAAAGTTAATCGCGGGACACCTTTTTTGCAAATTTTTAACAAATAAAACACTGTAATTCAATCAAGATTTTTTTATGGAAAAAAAAGTGCGGAAAACAAGAGGTAGGTATTGTCGTTATAGCCGCACATCCAAAAATCACTGCTTTCAAGCGATTATCTTTCTGATGGCAAATGGAATAATAATGGCAACCCATCATCCGTTATTTTACGAGAACGAAATAGGCAAATAAAAAATAAAAGTTTTCTACAACAACACATATCTTTGGGAAAGGAAACGTTGTCAGTGGTTGCATCTACATTTCCCAATTTTATTTCAAAAATTGAAAAGGTTGTTTCGGAATTGGCAACATTCGAAAACATCAAAAGTAACCTTCGACTATAATGTTTTTAATCTTTGTTTCGCAACTTTGTAAAATCTGCAGGAGGTAAAAATATGGGGCTAATGCCCGCCTTGAGAGAAAGATTTGTTATGTGTTCTCTTATGTATGGAAAAATAATTGCTGCACCATTTATCTTTCCAAATTCCTCAAGATTTTTAACAGATGGGTTTCCATTAACTTCAAAAATACCAACCATTCTAACTTTTATCTTGACTTGCTCAATATCCTTAAATTTATGCTCTACAATTACTTCTTCTGCAACAGTTATTGTTTGTTCATTAATACTAAGTTGCACATCAATATTAAAGTTTCGAGTAATATTTTCTCCAAATTCAACATTGTTAATTCTTGAAAAACAGCTTTCAACAAGTATTATACTGTTAATTTTGAAACCTGACACTATTTTATTATTTTCCATAATTTATGCTGCGTATAAGTAGTGACTTGAATATTCTTTTATCATAGTAGATTTTTCAGTATCAATTGCATCTTTTTTTCCTGCAGATACATTGTAAAAAGGCTCTAAAATAATTGACATTTGTAAATCAAGTAAATCATAATCGAAAACGGCACTTATGTCACTTTCTTGTTGAACTGAGAAAGGTGCGTAATCTAAACCTTCTTTGATATACATCTCATTTTCAATGCCAACAGAAGCGTCGTCTGAAATAAAACAAATATTTTCGGTAGGGTAAACAGTAACAAATTTATTGAGCATATCTACCTCCCATGAAATATATTCTTCATTCAAGTGATATACATCATTTGGAACAATCTCAATTACGTGAACAGATGCTTGTTTGTCGTGCTCATACCTTACACGAACTTTTGAAAATTGTTTTATAAAAATTTCTAATTCATTTATAATATAATCGTAAGAACTCATGGTTATTTGTATTTATTTAAAACAAAAATAATTTCTTCTGAAAGCGCCAAAGACTTTTCACTATTTACACTATCAAACACTCTGTTTCCGTAGTCGGCATCAGTTCGCAATCTTTTTAATTGTGTCATTTTATTGTTAAAAATACGCAAATGGTCTATGTTTAATATTTGACCGATCTCATTAATTAAAACCTCGTGTGAACCACTATGGGAAAGACTGCATTTACTGTCTAATTGTTCTTGTGTTTTTCCCATTTTATACAACCAGAGATGCTTTAATAACTGATAGCAACTATAATAGGCACAATGGGCTACCGCGCAATAATAATCGTTATCGTGCAACAATTTTGCTGCGCTCGTTAACATTTTAGACTTATTTTCTAATTGGCTTGGTTGCATAAAACTGAACCCATCTGCGCAAAGGTACAAATTTTATGAATAAAAAATCTACATTATGATTATTTTACCACAACTCTTTAAAAAATATGTGCCATCAGAACGGCATTTTCTTGCCCACCACGCTCATTTTGTTTTCTTTTGGTATTATCCTTATCAGTTCAAAAAATACTTTTCGGACAATTTGCCCCTTTTTCTGCGACTATTGTTAATAAAGATGTCGTTTTTGAGAGAATTTGCCCCTTTTTCTTTTCTGAAATGCTGTCGTAGTAAGGGTTTCAGAGGATGGGTATGACCGAATTATGCAATTTTACTTTACAAAGTCAAAAAGCAAATGATGTATTGTAAATTCTGTATTTTGACGGACGTGCAAACTGTCAAAGGTAAACGAGTTTCCCCCTATTGAATTATCTTTTGTACAAATTAAGTCGCCTTCGGGAGAAATCTGAAATTTCTCATTTAATTTTTCTATGATTTTTGTCTTTATATCACTGCTATCGCCGTCCAATATAAAACCTATCATTCCGCCAAAAGTCAGATTTTGAGCATATTTTCCGTTGAAATAACGCAAAACCCCTCCATCAAAAATATTTCTGTTGTTGCTGTCTTTCTTATAGGTATTGTAGCAAACATATTTATCTGTCAAATTCTGACTGCCGTCTAAATTTTTACATTCAAAGTAGAAGTTTTGATTTTTCCAATATGTATTATGAATGGTAATGTCATAATTGCCCTCCACATCCTCATCATTTGTTTCTTCTCCCTTTACAGAAAAATTAAAATCAAATTTTTTATTTGCTTTTAATTTGAGGCGTATAAATTTTGCGATTTCCCTTTCGGTTCTGGGATATTTCTTCTTCTTTTCTTCTCTAATTTTAGACTTCAATTCTGCACTATCATAATTCTTATAAAAGTCAAGCAAATAATAAAACACCCAATCTTTCCAAAACTTGTCGTCTAAAGTTTTTAGTTGGCGAGTATCAAACGGAAATGGAGCAGGTTTTTCAATCTTAATGTATTCTCTCTCCATCCTCATTGGGTATTAAGTGCTTTAAAATATCCCGTCCGTCTTCAAAGGCTTTCGTTTCCGTCCAATTTTTATTTATATTCTCCCTTATGATATATACACAGTCTTTCCCGAAAATTTTCTCTTGACTTGCTAAAAAGTTTGCATTAGGATTTTGCTTGAAAATCTCATTAAGAAGATAATTCTTTATTTTAGCAACTTTAGGACTGTCTGAACTATTGTCAAAGGATATTTTTACAACAATTAAATCGAAATCTGTCGAAGTTTCTTTTATGATTATGGAATTTTCAAAGTAAACTCCTATTATTTCTTTTAATGTATTCTTATATCCATCTAAACTTTCTGTCTTTGATTTTGGAAGAAAATAATCTTTGACTCTTTGCCTTTCCCAATATGACAACTCGAATAAATCATAAATCAACTCATTCAATTCTTGTTCTTTTTCGGTGTATTCATATTTGCCTGTTGTCAATTCATCGCTTAGAGCAGATATTTTGAATACTAAATTCTTTTCTAATTGTTCGGGAACAGGAATGTTCTTAATGGTTTCCGTATTTATATAAGAAAAATTATCCCCTGTACGGCTTTTATATTTTTGTATAATATAATAATTTATTAGGTCAGAATTAATTAGAGCGGTAAAAAAAGAGTATAACTGTGGGTTGTTTAGTTTAACTCCATAAATTAGATTAGAAAAAAAGAAATCTTCTTTTATGTAAACAGCTTGTACTCTTTTCCCAAACTTGTTAATTAGAATTTTATCTCCTTTGTAAATAAAACCATCTCGAACTCTCTGAAAATTTTCATGATTAATATCTTTTGCATTAACATAACCATCTATACCTGTTATACGAAATGGTGAAAAGTTGTTTTTTGGCGTATATATGTAGGGTGTGTTATGGTAATCTGTCTTTTTATTATTCAAATATTTTTCACTCGCATATTTTTGGTGTAATCTTGCTAACTCAGTCTTTCCCAAAGAACCTTTTGAATATCGCAATAATTTTTTATTTGGTAGCCTGCTTAAACCTGCATAGCTTGAAAAGTTCTTATTTGTCGTAAAATATTCTTTAATCGTACTAATAGTTGATAAATTATTGAGCAATAATCTGTCATATTCATTTCCAACAAGAAAATCTCTTAACCTGATTTGACCACGTCTGAGTTCTTCTTGGACAATTTCAATTACTTTGTCTTCTTGAATGATTAGTAACTCAAAGGGTTTGTCTGAAAATAAGCCTAAATCTATAGGATAATAATTGATGAGATTATCGTTATCAACATTATTTGTGAAAATAATTGCTACAACACTTTCTTTGGCTTTTTCAAATAATATGTCTTTTACTCTTGAAAGTTCATATATTTTTTCAAGACAATAATTTGAGTAGAAATATTTCTGGAAAGTGTCAGAATAATCATTGTAAAAATTGGAGCTGTTGGAAACAAATCCAAATCTTGTGTTTTCATCACTCCAGTCTTTGATTTTCAAAAAAAAGCATTGTGATATTTGGGACTCGCCTACGATGTCTTTTGCGACTTTTTTATTGTCACCTGAAATATCAACTTGATAAGAATTTAAAAAGGATATTTCATCTTGAAACTCTCCTGTATCAGGTATTTCCAAGAATGGTGGGTTTCCAACTATATAAGAAAAGACCTTGTCTTTAAAAGGTTTATCTAAAGTTTTAAGCGTATTGGCGTGTTTTATGTTGTGAAAAAATGAATATTCTGAAAATAGGCTAATCTTTTTATTGTCTTCTAATTCTTTGGCTATAAATTCCTTTATCTCTGTCGGGTTAATTCCTGCAAAAATCTGTAACGAAAGCGAAAACAATGTAAATCGCTGAGCGGCTAATTCTTTTTCTATTCCAAATATATTTTCAGACAAAAGTTGTGTTCGGTATCTTATTTTTTCAATATTATCTGTTGGTTCTAAACCCTGATTTTGAGATATTTCCAAAAGCCTCTGGTATCCTGTAATCAAGAACATTCCCGAACCACATGAAGGGTCTAAAATCGAACCGATTCTATCTTCTTTTATTGTATCATCTACAATTAACTGTGCTAATTTTTTCGGAGTGTAGTATATACCGTTTTCTCTCTGCTTTTTAGACAAAAAGACTTCGTAAATGTAACTTATAAATTCTATAGGTAAAACATCAAATCTAAAATCGAACAACATCAATTGACCTGTTTTGATGTTGCAATTAAAGGAATTTGCGATAAGCTTACGCACCTCACTTGTCAAATATTTATCGTCTATCGTTGGTTGGTCAAAAAGAGCATTGTTAAATATTTCGTGAATTATGTTATAAAGCTTATTGATGTCTGTATTAGAATTGTGTTTTAATAATTTTTCGTAGTTAAGCGTTTCATCTTCAAAATAATGTCTGAAAAAACAAGAATTAATAATATGATTGTCCTCTAAGTACTTAATGTATAGAGTTCTGTCTATTAACGCCTGAACTACCGCATTTCTCTCATTGTCACCAGAAATTGATTGGGAGAGCAATTGGTTTAGCTGTTCCCTTAAAGCGTTCAGAGTAGCAACTAATTCCCTGTCAATTCCTTTATACTTAGCTTTATCAATAAATGACTGATAATTTAGCCAAAACGTCCCACTATCAAACTGCCACCGCCCGATTTTTTCTATTTTTTCCAAATCATTTTCAGTCGTTGAAAAAGTGTCTAAAACACTATTCCTATTTGAAACTTTTGGAGAATATTTTGCATACAACATTTCTACTTTATCAGTTTCGTCAGGATAATAGAAAATTATATCTGCATCATTTTTATTCCAAACATATTTTCTAAACTGTTCAAGTTCAGTCGCTTCTAACAAAGAAGTAGCCAAGTAAAAGGAAGTATTGGTGTTATTCGGATTTTTATAAAAAAAGACCGAGTTTTTAAGTTTTTGGGACAGAGCTGGTTCTTTCTCAATATTGATAGATACTGCCCTCCAACCAACATTGAAGTCAAAACCTAAATTAGAAAAAAAGTCCGTATAAATCATTGATTATCGACAAAGTACACTGTATTAAACAGAAAATTTATTGGGAGTAAAGTTACAGAAAATTTTCGTAAAGTTGCTATCGACAATTATGTATGACAGGGCAAACGCATTATAAAATTATCCGACAGATATACAGTGATTTGTAAAACTGAATTTTGTCAATTTTTGCAAAAATAGCAAAAGCCCAGATTTGATTATCAGGATATTATATGCGTAAAATATTTATAATGCGTTTGCCCTGTTATGTATGATGTTTCAATAATCGACCGTATATCCTAATTTTTGGGATTAACAGTTTGCTGTTTTGCAAATTCACGTAAACATTTTCGAGTTACACATTATGTGAATGAAAATCTCGTTAGTACAATCCATTTTCCACCGAAATCGCCACCCTCTCTCTTAATTGCTCCTGTTTGCTTTAACTTTTTAATGTGCTTTTGTATGGCGGAAATGTTTATACCCAACATCTCTGCTAATTCTTTTCTTGTAATTTTTGGGTTGGAAATAATTTGATTTAACACCTTTTCTTGGGCTTCTGAAACGTTTGTCTTACCACTTGTCTGACCACTTGTCTGACCACTTGTCTTACCACCTGTCTGACCACCTGTCTGACCACCTAATTCTTTATCGTTGATTGCATAGGTAACTACCTTAAAACCATGTTGAAAATTTTCAAAAACAGGGTTCGGCGAACCGTTATCGATATGTGGTCTGGCAAATGTCCGGGATTAAAAAACTCTATTCTGTCCGAAAAAATCTTTACCTTAGAGGATTGGTGCTATGTCGCTTGTGGCAACCCAGCCTTTTTCGCCGTTGGGGAGCTGGACTTTGTAATATGAGCCTATTTTATCCATCAGAAGGAGTTTGCTGCCAGCGTGGATGATGGTTTTTGCAGTGCTGCTACTCTCTGGCTCGGAGAGTAGGTTGGTGGAAAATGCCATTACGATTGCACTCTTTTCTGTTTCTCTGCCATACGCGCTAAATGTCGCAGTGAGAGAAAGACTCATGCAGAACAAAAAGACTATGCCTGTATAAAATGATGTTTTCTTTATCGTGTAAGATGGGTACATGACGTAGAAGAAAAGGCTCACAAGCAACAATGCTAAAAATCCTACCGTTATAAATGCCCAAGCAGCAGAATTGAATAGATATGAAAATTTTTTCCACAAGGTAACTGCCTTTATTTCGGGCATTACCTCAAATCTGTCCTGAATTTTGCTGTTAGCTAACGCGAGATTGTTTATGTTGTCTTCATCATGCGGATTGAAACGGGCTGCACGTTCGTAGTTGAGGATGGCTCGCGGATAGTCGCCTTTGCGGAAATAAGCATTTCCAAGATTGTAATACATTTCAAACGCTTCACTGCCTAACTGCACAATGGCTTCGTATCTGTCAATCGCAGTAGCGTAGTTCTTTTCGCTGTAAGCGTAATTTCCGTTATTGAAATTTTCTTGCTGCTCTTGGTTGTTGCTTGAGCAGGCGTGTAGCAGGAGCGTGGTCGCTAAAATTATCAATATCCTATTCATTTGTTTTATTACTGTCTTTTACGGTATGATTTTAAATTTCGCGTGTCTATGTCGTAGTTGCCTCTGTTTTTTCAGATGTTTTACTACTGTCTTTTATGGTATGATTTTAAATTTCGCGTGTCTGTGTCGTAGTTGCCTCTGTTTTTTCAGATGTTTTACTACTGTCTTTTACGGTATGATTTTAAATTTTGTGTGTCTATGTCGTAGTTGCCTCTGTTTTTCTTTTTTGTGGCGTTGTTTATAACATTGTAATGCTGTGTTATTGTTGCCATGTTATTGTATTGTTAAACCTGTCTGCAAATTTACAAATTTATTTGGTGGAAAGACTTGAAGTTGAAAATTTATACTTCTAATTGCGACTGATGTCGCAGATGTTTAGCGCAGGATGTTGAGGGATTTGTGGAGGGCGGTGATGAAGCAATCAACTTCTTCGAGGGTGTTGTAGGGGGCGAAACTTATACGTACTGTTCCGTTGATGCCCCAATGGTGCATTAGTGGCTCGGCGCAATGGTGTCCTGTGCGAACAGCTATGCCTTGCTTGTCGAGAAGAACGCCTATGTCGTAGGATGATATGCCCTTTACGTTGAATGAGATAATACTTGTGGGGGCGGGGGCTGCGGGGG
>JAISPZ010000063.1 GCA_031274555.1 Bacteroidales bacterium
GGAGAAAGCACAACAGATGATTTTTGGATAGAGGGAATTGGTTCGATAAATCATGCGATAGAGCCTTTTACAATAACGTCAGAGAAATCTTACTGTGGTCTAAACTACAAAAAAGAAAATGGCGAGATTGTTTATCACAGTACGGAAACTTGGTTTACCGAAAACGACTGCGGGACTGTTAGAGTAGAAAATAATTTGGAAAAATCGGAAAACATTCTCTACCAAAATTCCCCAAATCCGTTTAGTAAAAAGACAACTATTCAATACAAACTTTCTGAAAAAACAACAAATGCCAAAATATGTATCTATGATTTGAACGGAAAAGAGCTGCGCTCTTTCACTTTAAATACCGCAAAGGGTACATCTTCTGTTGAAGTCAATGCTTCTGATTTACTCGCAGGCATTTATCTTTACTCGCTGATAGCCGACAACAAGCTCATCGCAACTAAACGTATGATTTTAACAGAGTAAATATTATGAAACTAGCATGATAAATGTTGCCACTCAAAGGTAGATGTTTATATGCGAGTTCCATACGACCTATTCACAACAATTTATAAACGTATGAAAACAAAAATATTTTTCACTGTAATGCTTTCTCTGTTTTGTAGCGGAATTCAGGCGCAATCAATGCCACCCGTTATATCTTGTGCCAATGATGACAATGCAAGTGGAGGCGTTAAAGGTTATTTTACTGATCAATGGGTAAAGGAATACAGAGTAGATTTCGAGCCTTCTTCGGAACAACCGATAATATATGTTCGGCTTAATCTTGTTTTTTTACAGCGTACAGATGGAACAGGTGGTTTTCATGAAGATAGCATAGAGCACCAAAGTCTTATAGACGATGGTATAACAGCGTTAAACAACGCGTATTCTTCTTTGCAAGATCCGGGCGATTCTAGTTGCTATAAGGGAAACGACTTTATAGGCGACACTAGAATACGGTTTTTATCTAATAAAATTTATGTTAAGAATAATTATTGGTGGAATAATGGTATCAGTAGATGTCCTAGTCCAACGAATCAGAATTGTAGTAGTTTGTGCCCTAATTATAATGGTTGGCATTTAGATTCTTTAGACCAGATAATAGTTAACGATACTACTATTCCAAGAGGTATCAATATTTATTTCACACAAGATTCTTTCAATTACAATCACATGGTTGAAATCAGGGATAGTTTAAACCTTCTGAACCACGGCGTAGCCTGTTCAGAATTTCCAAACCGCAACGTTCATAACCACACGTCTCAACTCCATATGCCGGATATGTATTCTACTTATTGGTGGTTTAGGAATGTTTTTTGCCCAACGGAGGGAATATCGTGGGAAAACGAAACAAGAAATGGATGGTATGTCCCTTATTTACTGGGCAAGAACTTGGCACACGAGATAGGACATTCTCTTTCGTTAACACACGAGGGGGACTTTTATGATAAAAATGGATGTAATGATGCGGTAATGTACACAAGTGTGGGTACTGGTAAGAATGGAGTACAACACGAGCGTAATTATATCCCGCCACCTGAAATAGGGGAAATGTATCTTGGTTTTTCATTTGCAAATCTGCGTTCATTTATCCCCGATAACACGTATCTTGGTGTTAAAACCATTAGTAAAACGAATTATACCATGCCGTACAATATGCGTCTGTACCATAGTTTACGTATTATTGATACAGCTTCTTTAACCATAACAAAAAATATCACGATGCCTTCTGATGCGGAAGTAGAAGTGTACGGCAGGCTAATTATAAACAATGCGAATATTACGTCTATAGGTGACAATTGGAAAGGTATAAGGGTGAAAAATAACGGCTACTTGGAAATAACATCAGGTAATATATCCGATTATAACATATCGGTAGAAAACGGCGGACGTATTGTTTTTAATTCAGGAGTGGTTGTTTCGGGAGATCATAGCATAACAATTGATTCTGGAGGTTATCTTTGCCTTAAAAACCCCATAACTCTGACTGATTTTAACAGCAGGTTAAAAATATCAGACGGAGTCCACTGGGGCGTTCCGGGTCTTACATCCTGCGGTTCATCCACATCTTCTATTGCAATAGGAAATGGAGTAGTCGTATATACAGACCGAGATGTATATATTCAAAACGAAACAATTAACACAAATAGATATATCGGAGGAAGAAAAATTTATGTGGGACAGAGTGTAACAACAACAATTCCCTACGGAGATGTGTCCATAACTAATGGTGCAAATGTTGTTTTTGAGGGGCAGGAAATAATTTTTTCATCAGGTTTTTTGTCAGAAACAGGTGCGACTTTTATGACAAGATAAAAAATAAATTTTTACAACTATGAAGCGAACGTAATAACTGTCGACACCTAAGTTAAATATTTCCGTATGACCTATTAAAAACAATTGCAAATCATTGACACCCTAAAAATAAACTAATTGAGCTAATAAATTATAAACGTATGAGAAAACAATATTTATTTGTGATGCTTTTATGTGCTACATCTGTCATAAATGCGCAGGAATTTGAGCCTGAATTTTCTTTTAATCTTTATTTTGAAACGGCAGGTGGAAGCAGAGATACAATAGAGTTAGGCTGCAGTAGAGAAGTGGCGAGTTTTGCTGATACGGCTTTTGGTCAGGTTATATATTCTTCACCGGTAAGCATTGATAAGTTCAGGGTTTTTATGAGTACAGGTCCGGGGGGTGGCACTACGGAAGGTTATGACGCTTTTTTGAGAAAACGAATTGTTGGTAGTGGTTACATCAAAGTGCCCGATGATTATTTCTATTTGTTTAATGAGCCATCAACAGTTATGTTATTTCCGAAGGACTCGCTGCCGATTACAATAACGTGGAATGACAACCCTTCAGAGTATCCTGATTTTGTTTCACATACCGAAATAAAAGATGGTTTCTTTAAAAATAATGACTGTCCAATGGATGAACCCGACACAAATATCATTATTATGTCTTCAGGAGTACCGTCGGCTTTTAAAATAAAGATGTTTGACTATTTGCCCAACCAAGATCATTTGACACGAAATTCTATGGTAATGAATACTTCTTCTTTCTACTTATACCTTAACGGTCAAGACACCTTTGCATTATTGAGTTTACTGTTTGCGAATAATCTTCGCACCGTTGCGAACGAAAAAACAGACATATCTTCGCCATTAAATATATATCCAAATCCTGTGTCGGATATTTGCTATATTAAGGGTGGTGAAATCGTAAAAAAAGTCCAAGTTTACGATATGTCAGGAAAATGTGTTTTGTCTTTCAACGGAAACATAACGCGGTTTCCCTGCAATACGTTAAAAAGAGGTATTCATGCTGTCTTAATAGAAACTGAAAACAGCAGAAAAAGTTACAAACTAGTAAAGAAGTAAAGGGATGAGCGGCATAGTTCGTAATTCGTGGTTGGTGGTTGATGGTTTGTGATTACATAAGGCGGTGGGCTGCGTGAGGGATAGAACGGAAATCCTTTTTTGCTGGGGGGGCGTGCGGGGCGGGCAAAAAAGATTGCAGTGATAGCCCGACCCTGCGCAGGCAGGCGGACGGCGGTGGATATGAAACAAGATAGATGCTGTTGCTGAGTTTGGGTCGGAATGGACATATCTGCCTGCGCAGGGGCACGCCCAAATAAAACAATCAACATGAAGCCCCTGCCAAAAATTTCGTAGGCGGGCAGGATAGAGATAAAGGCGTTGGGGTCGATTTGCAGGACGATAGCTTTAAGGGTTTCTACTTGAGGGCGGTGGACTACCGTGTAGATGACTTTTTTTTCTGTGCCGGAATACATGCCGTTTCCTTGCAGGAATGTGCCGCCACGCCCAATGTTGTGCAGGACGGCATTGCTTATCTCATCGGGTTTTTCAGAAACGATAATCACGGCTTTTTCAGTGCGACCGCCGTCCATAATAGCGTCCACAACGCGACCATACACGAAGATTGTTATCCACGAATAAAGTGGAACTTCCCAAGAACGGAAAGCTATCAGACCAACTAAAACGATAGCTGAGTCGATAATGATAATTAGCGTGCCCACCTGTCTGTGACGAGCATTTGCGATAATACGCGCCAACACATCTGTGCCCGCTTATCTCTACTCGCTGATAGCGGATAATAAACTTGTGGCAGTTAAACATATAGATTTCAATGGAAAAATGCGCAACAGAGAAACGAAGCACAATAAGACGACCGTTTAAAAAGTTTGCAAAGTTACGCAAAAGAAACTACTTTTTGGACCTTGACAGGTCTTGATTTTCACATTATTTTTATGGAACTTTACAGACAAGTTATTAAAGTCAATAAATTTTAAATCTCAAACATTATGAAAACAACTAAGTCCATTGTTACGCTTGCTGCACTAGCAAGTATGTTTTTTCTTCAAGCACAGCTCAAAGTGCAAACTAACGGTGCCGTGACAATCGGCAACCCTTCTTCGGCAACAATTCAGTCAGCCTCTCCTGTGTTGAATATACCTGCTTCCGTTATAAAGATTGGCACTACTTCTACTCAGTAATTCAATCAAATGCCTCTTTCTTGAGTATAATCACTCCCACCATGTTGAATATAACCACTCCCACTGTGAAAATTGGTACTACTTCTTCTGCAACAATTCAATCAAACGCTTCTCTATTGAATATAAACGCTTCTGCAATAAAAATCGGCAATGCTGTTTCTGCCAAACTCCAATCAGATACCACTCTGAATGTGAATATTCCTGACATGATAATACGTTCAGGTAGCAGCCAAACATTGGGTTTTAAGTTTAGTGTGCTTAGTTTGCTAAATATAGTAAACCCTCCACCTTTTTTGGGAGGTTCATCTGCCCAATCTTCTCTTCCTCCCACTGCCGTAATGCAATTAGCAGGACTTACTGCCGGACTTGCTGACATTGGCTCATCCTCTATTCCAATGCGACATACCTATTCCCAATACATTTATACGACAGGCGGAGCAGTCGGGACATTATCTACTTCTGACATCCGCCTAAAGAAAAACATCACAAAACTGCCTTCAATACAAAACAAAATAGCAGCATTAAATGTTGTGAAATATGACTTTGTAAAAACATTAGGAAGCAAAGATGTTTCAGATGACCCAAGCTACAAAAACAAGGTAGGGTTACTCGCACAGGAAGTAATGGATGTTTTCCCTGATATTGTTTATTACAGCTACGATGATAGTGCTTATTT
>JAISPZ010000127.1 GCA_031274555.1 Bacteroidales bacterium
TGGCAAAAACACACATTGCCAACCCGCCGCCCGCCAGCCCGCGCCCAACAACAAACACACAACAAACCAATGAGATAGCGAGCAAACGAGGCGGGGGATGGCAAAAACACACATTGCCAACCCGCCGCCCGCCAGCCCGCGCCCAACAACAAACACACAACAAACCAATGAGGTAGCGAGCAAACGAGGCGGGGGATGGCAAAAACACACATTGCCAACCCGCCGCCGCCCGCCCACACCCAACAGCGAACCCGCTGTAAAGCAATAAAGTAGCGAGCAAAAACATATAATTTATAACCACATGAAAAATCATCTTATCACTAACACTTTTTTTGAGGGGGAAAGACCACTATTTGCATCTAAGGATATGCGACTTGAGAACGTAAAATTTTATCCCGGAGAGTCGGCTGTCAAACATAGCAACGATATAGAGGCTTACAAGTGTGAGTTTATGTGCAAATATCCGTTCTGGCATAATGACAATGTGTTTATTGAGAGATGTCTTTTTACAGTTTACGGCAGGGCTGCAATTTGGTATTCCAAGAATGTGCGAATGATTGACACCCTTGTGGAAGCACCAAAAATGTTTCGCGAAATGGACGGTCTATACATTGAAAACACGAAGTTTACGAACGGGAGTGAAACTTTATGGAGTTGCCGTAATGTGGAGCTTCGTAACGTAGAAGTTAAGGGTGGGGATTATATTTTTATGAATGGGAAAAATTTGAATATTGACCACTTAAAGTTGGATGGCAATTACTCTTTCCAAGATGCTGAAAATATTGAAATAAGAAATTCTTATCTTAACTCTAAAGATGCGTTTTGGAATACGAAAAATGTGACGATATATGACTCCGTCATAAATGGTGAATACTTGGGATGGCACTCTAAGAACTTGCGCCTTATAAATTGTACTGTCAATAGTACGCAAGCACTATGTTACGCTGACAATTTAGTCATGGAAAACTGCAAGTTAGAGGCTTCCGACCTGTGTTTTGAGTACAGCACCCTGCAAGCCGACATAAATGGCAACATTGTCAGCATTAAAAACCCTAAGGGTGGTATCATTATTGCCGACAGTATCGGCGAAATCATTATTGACGAAAACTGCATTAATCCGGGTGAGTGCAAGATTTCTACAAGATTTCCACAAGATTTCCACAAGATTTCCACTAAAAAATGAAAAATAGTCCCACGAGAACCCCGCTCACACCTCGTCCAAAAAACGTAAATGACATAAGATGACATACAATTTTGATGAAACAGTACCACGCCGAAACAGTAACTCCTACAAGTGGGACTCTGCAAAAAGTGATAAAATCCTACCTATGTGGGTTGCGGATATGGATTTTCGCACAGCCACTCCCATTATTGAAGCATTAAAAAAGAGAGCGCAGCACGGTATTTTCGGTTATACAAAAGTACCTGATGCTTATTTTACCGCCACAATAAATTGGTTTTCAAGGAAACATAATTTCAATTTCAAGAAAGAGTGGATACTTTTCACAACAGGAGTTGTACCCGCATTGTCTGCCATTATCAAGGCATTAACTGTTGAGGGTGACAAAGTTATTGTTCAGTCGCCCGTCTATAATTGTTTTTTTTCCTCTATTCGTAATAACAAGTGCGAAGTAATCTCAAATGATTTAATATATCAAAATTCAACATATACTATTGACTTTGACGATTTAGAGAAAAAGACTGCTGACGACAAAGTTAAATTACTTCTATTTTGCAATCCGCACAACCCTGTGGGCAGAGTTTGGACAAGGGAAGAACTGACAAGAGTGGGGGAGATTTGTCGAAAAAATAATGTCATTATAGTTTCGGACGAGATACATTGCGACCTTGTTTACGGGGGACACAAGCACATTCCGTTTGGTTCTGTCAATGAGGATTTTTTACATAATTCCGTAACCTGTATTTCGCCAAGCAAGACGTTCAACCTTGCAGGTTTGCAGGTGGCAAATATATTGGCTACTGACACTGAAATCAGAAAGAAGATAGACAAGGCACTGAACATTAATGAAGTTTGTGAGATAAATGCCTTTGCAATTGAGGCGTTAATTGCTGCATATAATGAGGGTGAGGAATGGCTCGAAGAATTGAAGAAATATTTATATGCGAATTATTGTTTTCTCAAAGACTATTTTGTTCGGTATCTTCCGCAGTTCACCGTACTTCCGTTAGAAGCCACATATTTAGTTTGGATAGACTGCTCCGCGCTTGGAATATCATCGGCAGAGATTGCGAGGTTATTATTAGAAAAAGAAAACCTCTGGATAAACGAAGGCACTATGTACGGCACTTCTGCTGGCAGCAACTTCATCCGCCTGAACATCGCCTGTCCCCGCTCCCTGCTCATTCAGGGGCTTGATAAAATAAAGAACGCTTTTCTGTGCAAGACAAAGTGAATTTCAATAATTTTCAATATATTTGCAATCGGAATTAAAAATTCACATAAATATGGCATAAAAAATAAAAAAATAAAAAAATAAATATATAACATTTGAGCTTTTAGCTCTTATTCTCTTCCTCTGAAATCTGGTAAATTTCACAAATCTTGAATGAGAATAAGTATTAAAGTTCGCGCGATAAGCGTGGACTGCACAGTACTTATCTATTCAAGACGGTTTTACCAGATACCGAGAGGAAAAGTGAGTAATATAAAGTGCAGTTTCACGCTTTTTATTTCTTCATGTTTAAGAGTTTAAAGTTCGCAAACTCTTAAATTTAATATGATAAAAAGCAAACGTGTCTTTGTCGTTATGCCTGCTTATAATGCAGAAAAAACAATCAAACAAACTTACGAAGAAATTCCACTTGACATTGTGGATGGTGTTATTCTCACCGACGATTTCAGTAGCGATAACACATACGAATTGGCACACCAATTAGGAATTACCGAAGTTATCCGACATCAAAAAAATCAAGGCTACGGTGGAAATCAAAAAACATGCTACAAACGCGCACTCGAATTGGGTGCTGACATCGTTATCATGTTACATCCCGACTATCAATATACACCAAAACTCATATATTCAATCAGTTATCTAATTGCTCAAGATGTCTATCCTGTAGTTATAGGCTCGCGTATTTTGGGTAAAGGCGCATTAAAAGGCGGAATGCCACTCATCAAATATGTAGCTAATCGCATCCTCACATTTATTGAAAATGTCCTTATTAACCAAAAACTCTCCGAATATCATACAGGTTATCGCGCTTTTTCTCGTGAAGTATTGGAAGATATTGATTTTGAAGATAATTCTGATGACTTTATTTTCGATAGCGAAATGCTTGCACAGATTTTATACAAAGGTTATGAAGTAGCGGAAATCACTTGTCCGACCCTTTATTTTAAGGAAGCGTCATCAATCAATCTCAAAAGGAGTGCCATTTATGGATTAGGAGTACTAAAAGTATCTATTTTGTATCGCCTTAACAAATGGAACATCCTAAATTCAAAACTTTTTAAATCACAAAAACAAAAATAAATTATGGCTACTTCTAAAAATAAAAAGCCCTTACAGTCAAATAAATTAGAAAAACCTGCAGTTTCACAATGGCTCGCTTATTGTATTTTGGCATTGGTATTTGTGATTTCTTTTTTCTATATCTTTGATACTAAGCTAAATTTAGGTGGCGACAATTTTGATTACCTAATGTTGAGTCGCTCTTTTTTAGGGGGACATGGATATTCTTCGTATGCACCCGGTTGGCCAGCTGCCTCGCATTTTCCTCCGGGATACCCTTTCTTTTTAGCTATTTTTTCCTTCATTTTCAGGGAAAATATCATACTTTTTAAAGTATTGAACGGCTTGCTATTATTCGGCTCAGCAATATTTTTGTATAAAATTGTATGTAAGTTAGTTAAAGACAGTATTTTAGGTATATTTATATCTACGTTTGTACTTATCAGCGCAGGGATTTTGTCTTTTGCAACGATCATTATGTCGGAGCTTCCATATATGTTTTTTAGTATTCTGTCGATATATTGTTTGCTAATAACGCCAGAAAAAGGATTTCTCAAAAAGGCATCATTTTATGTATGTATCATCAGTGCGATAGTCGCTTACTATATGCGAAATATTGGCATTGTGTTGTTTGGCGCAGTAATTATCCATTGTTTATTTACAAAAAAATGGAAATTAACGGTTGCTTCTGCAGTAGGTTTTATAGTGGGTTATGTGCCTTGGATGATACGGAATAATATTGCTGGAATACACGGTAGCCGCTACATGAAAACAATGCTTGTTCAGAATAACTGGCGTCCTGAAGAAGGTACTATCAACACGTTTAGTGCATTTATCGAAAAAACATGGGTGAATTTTTATGACACAACATTAAGTGGCTTTATAAATGTTTGCTTTCCTTTTATCAAATTAGGCGAAAGTAAGGGCATTGTAGTATTTTTTGGCATTATTGTCCTGCTAATAATCCTATATGGTGCTTTCCGTATAAAACCGTTCAGGTGGTTTTTGTTATCCTATACACTTGCGAATATAGCTGTATTTATTTTCTGGCATACTGGCAACGGAACACGCTATGTGTGGCCTTTTGCACCTTTTATAATTTTTCTATTTTTTTATGGGGTCTATGACCTTTTACAAACTATTTTTACAAAAAGAGCAAAATTTGTGCGTATAAGTATGTATATAGTGATGTTCTTCTTGCTTGTTCCAACTTCAAAAACACTTGTTCCGCTACAAAAACAAGCAAAACAAAAATCATATCCTCCATCTTTTAATAATTATGTATCTGTTGCCAAACACATTAAAGCTATGTCTGAACAAGAAAAGGGAACACCATTAGTTTGTTGTCGTAAAGGATCCATTTTATCTTATTATTCTGGAGCGTTTACCTGTAATTATACCTTTACGTCTAATGATACTATCCTTATCCGCAATTTGATAAAGGCAGCGCCTAATTATGTGGTTATTGACCAATTAGGGTATAGTTCCACAGGATTATATTTGGTGCCTGCTGTACAAAAAAATCCTGAAATTTTTCTTTTTGTAATAAATACGCCTGAACCGACAACATATTTGCTACGGTTTAACCGAGAGGCGGCAATAAAGAAATACGGGGAGTTATGATAGTAGGTTGGGGGAGTTATGTAAGTTTACTGTACTTCCGTTAGAAGCTTTGGATACTTCACTGAAAATACTACCCAAGAAAAAATCTTACAAGCAATAGCGAAAAATTCTAAAATTACACGTAAAGAGCTATCTATTATTCTTCAACTCACGCCCAGACGGTGTGAAATATCATTTGCAGCAACTAACAAACAAGGGGATTATAAAACATATAGGGTCAAATAAATCTGGCGAATGGATTAAGTTAAAAACGACGTGATAAATTCCTCTAACACCTTTTGTAATTCGGCGGTCGCTGACCCCCGAATTTGTTTATAGTCTAAATTTTGCATTTTCTGAAAAACTATTTCTTAAAACTGTGGATACGCAACATAAACAGAACAACTTCCCACAGTAGCATAAGGTGAAAAAGTTTTTAGTTTAGTCTTGTTTTAAGATAAAGAGAGCAAATATTCTTTTGCTGTAAATATCGGCAATTTGGAATGTTTATAATCTTTCTTGTTGCGAGTAAGTATGAAATTTATAGATGTGTCTTTCTCTGCGGAGTAGTTTTGCAAGGCATCTTCAAAATCTGAAAATTGTGAAGATAATGCTTGTAAAATAACGTCTTTTTCAATGGATAATACATCAAGAAGATTTAACAATGTTTCTAATCTTTTCACTACTGCCTTGTGGGGTGCAGTCTTTCGCAGTAAATAATAAACATTACTGATTATAACAGGTGTAGTGTAACCTATAACGGTTCTTGTTTCGCACAGTGACAGAACTTTCGCAATATCCTCAGCGAAAGGTTTTCTGTCAAAAAAGAAATCAAGTATAACGTCGGTGTCGAATAAAATTTTATCCATCTTACAGATATTTATTTGACACTCTTGTTCGCAATTCTTTTTTGTAATCTGAAATTTCGGAATTTTTGAAAGAGCCTTTCAATGATTTTACGATAGGGGTCAATTCAATGTTGTTAGCACTCATGGTGTCTTTTGACAAGCTGATTAAATAAGTTTTTATCAAATCAGGCAAATTGCTCTTTTGGGATTGCGCTGATTTCCTCGCCATACTTACAATTTCGCTGTCAATTGTGATTGTTAATCTCGTTTCCATAAATATACTTTTCACAAAGATAAAAAAAGTTGTCGATAAAATTGTTGTTACGGCACTTCTTCTAGCAACAACTTCATCCGCCTGAACATCGCCTGTCCCCGCTCCCTGCTCATTCAGGGGCTTGACCGCTTCCGAAATTTAATCCCAGCAACGGCTTCATCTTCATCTGTTTAGATATTATCTGTCCCCACTCCGCTAAAAGCCACTCTTTGTTTCCTGACTACTCTATTGATTTTTTGTGCTGACGACCGCTCACATATACTACTTAACGCCAGGGAAGTTAGAAAATTTTATTTCAAAGTTTGGACCTACATTAGTATATGCAACAATGAAATCAGCATCACTGTAAGAATCAGTAAACTGCCATTCGCCACATTTTTCAGGCGAATAATTAACGACCTTAACCTCAATATCCTGCCCCACATTGGTTTCGCGAATATAAAAATCAGCAGCATCGCTCATCTCCGTCACCTTAACCTTGCCATAAAGTTTTTTACCATTACAAGTGCAGTCCTCTTTATTGATTTCAAGTTCTCCCGATGGAGGTTTTGCCATAAGAAAAGAAGTAAGCAAAACAGATAAAGTAAATAATAACGTTTTCATAACCCAAAGGTAAGAAAAAATGTTTTAACACCACATTCAGAGATAAAAAATGGAGTTGCAGAGTTAGATGTCCACTTGGCAGGAAATAGCGTTTGGCTCATACGCAGTATTTTTGTTGAAGGTGAATTGCAGAAATCTATGGTGTGTGCAAATTTTGCACATACCACTCAACACGGTGCTATAGAGGGCAAAACACAGACCTCAATGGTGCAACTCTACAATGTCCCTAAACAGCCATTTTAGTTGATAATTTACATTATGTTAAATAGAGTTTTTGCAAGGCTACTTTCCACTTATGTTAAATAGAGTTTTTGCAAGGCTACTTTCCACTTATGTTGAATAAGGTTTTGCAAGGCTACTTTCCACTTATGTTGAATAAGGTTTTGCAAGGCTACTTTCCACTTATGTTAAATAAGGTTTTGCAAGGCTACTTTCCACTTATGTTAAATAGAGTTTTGCAAGGCTACTTTTTATGTTAAATAAGGTTTTGCAAGGCTACTTTCCACTTATGTTATCGGCAAGGAAATGAGGCAGAAACTTTTTGTGTGAAATATACACAGTTGTAAGAGGCATTTTCTGTAGAGCCTGTGAGTATCATGGATTTCTCGTATGTATATGGCGAATGTGAATATCTGGGAGATATTGTACGTAATTCAGTTCCTTGTCCGAAGTTGGCGTAAATTGTTCCCTCGTTGTAATTATGGCTGATGGAGAGAATTTTATCGCTGTCTAAATCGTGTACCAAATAATAACCCATCGTCTTTTCCCCGCGATGTGGTGTCATTTTATTATGGACATTTCCCGATAATGTAAATGTTTGGTGTGTAGGATGTTTGATAATAGCGTCTTTTATAAGTAAATACATTGTACTGTCCCGCTTGTCGGAAAAATTGTCAAAAAAAAATAATTTGACGAGAGGATTTCGACTTAACTGCTCTATAGCATTACACCAAGCTGTGCTGCCTCTGCCGTCTTCATTGGTTGCAAAAAATGAGGCTAACTCTGACATATTGACAATCGGTATTTCAAACCCGACTTGAACGCTGTCACCGTGCAATGTGGATTGTTCCACTAAATATACAAGCAATTCTGCAGGCTCTTTTGTGCCATGCATTTCCCCTACCATTATGAGCGAATATGGCTTGATAATCTGATAGATTTCTTCACTCGCGTTGTCTATTTCAACTTTCAGAGGAATGGCAATCTGCCACCGTTGCGTAGCCACTCTCATACCGTCTGCTTGAGCCGTACTGTCGTTTGCCTCAAGTGTTTGCATTATGCTGTTCGCGCTGCGTGGCACATTGTTTTCGTTTTGTGCCATGCTGTGCGTACAAACGAAAAGTGATAAAATGAATAGTGAGTGTTTCACACGTTTTATAGTCTGGTGAATTGACGTTATTCATCGCCATTCACATTTTACATTCAAATTGTCAATGCTTGTTTTACCTTATGCTAATTGACAATTGACAATTGACAATTTATTTATAGTCCCCTGTGTGAGCGGGCGGTGGCGGGGATTACGCTTGTGCGGGGACGGACGGTGGGTTTGGCGGCGAAGGTCGTTGCTGTGGCAACAGACGTTTGCTTGGCAGTCGTGCTGTTGGGTTGTCTGCTCGCATTAGTCGGCACACCACCGCTGTTAGGCTGTTTAACTACGCTTGGCTGTCCCCCTGCATTAATCGGTTTACCGCTGCTGTTGGGTTGCCCCCCTGCATTAGTCGGCGCACCACCACTGCTGTTGGGTTGCCCGCCCGCGTTGGTCATCACACTTGGTTGTCCCCCGGCATTAGTCGGCGCACCACCACCGCTGTTGGGCTGTCCGCCCGCGTTGGTCATCACCTTTGGTTGCCCACCTGCATTAGTCGGCGCACCACCGCTGTTGGGCTGTTCCCCCGCAGCAGGCACTTCACCCCCACTCGGTGCTGCATAGCGAGGTATCTCTCCCCCACTGTAATTCCTGTGACGATAGCCTTTCATGCGATTTACTTTTGTAATCTTTGACGAAATATTATGCCCGCCTGTGGTGAGCATATCGTTGAAAGTTACTACCGCCGAAGCCGACTTTAGATATGGCGAAGAAACCTTTGACAAAGCCCCTACATAACTATTTTTCAACTTATTAACAGACAGACCGAAATAACGATATACATTGTTTGAGAGTTGTCTGAAAATCTTTTGAATTTCCATGCCCCTGTAAAATGTGGAATGATTTTTACTGCTGTAACCAAACGCTCTCGGACTTGCGAGGTATCTGCAAAGTTTGTTAAAATCCTCGTCAGACAATGAACCGACAATGCTTTTTACGCGCTCAAGCCTATTAAAGTTATCGTCTGAAATTCTCTTAAAAACATCTTTTTCAATAAATTCCAACTGATCCTTTGAATATTTGAAGTGATGACTTTCTTCGTTCTGCGATAGCTGCCGTTTCATATCTCGACGGACAAAATTTTCAAACTGTTCAATTGCAAGTGAGTCCGCAACTATCCTTAGTGCTGCGGCGGAATTGTCGCGCACACACGAAAGCAATACTTTCACAGGTTTGCTTAAAAGGCTCTGTTTCCCCTGTGGGATTGCTGGAAAAGTATTGCCGGAAAAATGTATTCCATTGTCTGAAAATAATTGATAAATAGCAACATATTGTACTACCCTGACTAAGTCGGTACAGCCGAGCGAAGAAAAATAATTATAAGCAGTATTTTCGTAACTCCACCCTATTGACCTGTGACTTTGTTGCGAATTAAAGTATGAAACAGGAAGTGAGCCTGTACGGTCTATGGCGTAAACCGTTCTTGTGACACCACCATTGGAACTGCCCACACTGCCCACACCGCCCACACTTTGTTCAGGCGCAACACTGCCCACACTGTGCTCAGGCACAACACTGCCCACACTGCCCACACTTTGTTCAGGCGCAACACCGCCCACACTGCCCACACTGCCCACACTTTGTTCAGGCGCAACACCGCCCGCACCCTGTTCGGACGTAACACCACTGTCGGAGCTATTCGTGAGCACCACCCTACTACCCTTAATATCAATGGCATACATCACATCTGCCGTATTCCAATTATAGACAAGTTCGTTAAGACCAAGCAGCCTGAACAGCGGCTTTCTGAACGGATAGTATCCGGGCTCAGGGTAAGAATAGTAGGCTTCCCTTATAGTTCCGCTCTCAGACCAATCCTTTAAGAGAATATCCGTAATAGTAAGTAAATCACCTAATTCCGTATTCTCTAACTCAGGAGTAAGAAAAGTCGGACACCAATCTTTTCCGTCCTCCATTTTTCCGGCTAAAAGGTCGTTTATGTCCAAACTTTGGGACAACTCCTTTTTGCTTATTGAGGCGAGCAAACGTATAGTTTCAATTCGTAGTGGCGGAAGTTCGTTTATGGGGCTAACTCTCTCTCTACCAATGATTACCAAAGTGCTATCGTCCGAAATTGCCCCAAGAATAAGGTCAGCATCAAGTGTAAATTTACGTATATCTGCCGTTTTGTCTATAAGATCACTTCCTTTTGGCAGCGACCATATCACAAAACCTGCCTCTTTGCTAAAGAAAACACCCCGCTGTTTCTTATCTAAAATCACAGGAACAGTAGTAGTTTCGAGGGTGTCATCCCCAAGTAAAAACAACTCATTATTTTCTAAAAACCAACTGTTTAATTCGTCTAAGTTTATGAAATAGTTTAAGTCATCTTTTGCGAAGTAAATCTTACGATAATCGCCCTGAATTGGCTCAAAACCCGATTTGTACCCCGTACCATAGAAATATTGGCTCAATTGCTCGCCAAGACGCTTCAAGTTTTGGTTTGAGGCGCGAGCTATAATAATCTGAATATCTTTACCGAAACCATCGACACCAATCTTCCTTGAACGCAGGCTGTCATATATGTTAAATTTGGCAAAAATGGAGCGTACACTATCAATGGTTATATGCGGAGGCGGTTCGCTAAAAATAAGCAATCTGCTGCTGTCAGAAAGGCAGGCTTCAAAAAATCCCTGTGTATGGAAACGGAAATTCTTAGCCCAAAGAGAATACAAGCTATCCTGCTTTTGAAAAGCAATAGTTTGGGTTATGTCTATATTTTGATTTGGAATATACTCCTGTTTAAGGATTATCGCTGTTCCCCGTCGAACATTCTCGTTTTTAAACAGATAGTACCCACCTGAAAAAATTGCCAAGAGCAGCAAAAATAAAGCAAAGAATTTTTTTCTTTTTATAGTTTTATCTTTTTTATCTGAAATCGTGTTCACTTCTTATTCGATAAAACAAATTATTCGATAAAACAAAATTTTGCCAACAGGCGAATGTGGAACCGGGCGGAGTCGAACCGCCGTCCAAACAAGGAGTAAAATAGGTTTCTACACGTTTATCTGCCGATTATTTTTCGAGGAAAGACCGGACGGCAGCATCCTATCTTGCCCTTATCTTCTATTTACGTTTAAAGTCTTGAAGAAAAGACTCCAAACGAACATTCTTTTAACCGATACTCCCATTGATACGAGCCGGATGTCAGGGCTTTATCGGGAGCAGCTACTGCGTAACCCACTGGGTTAGGCAGCTAAAGCGTAGTTATAATTGTTGCCGTTTAATGGCTTGCCTGTGATATTTGAGAGGATACCTGCAATCCCTCTACGTGCTTACTGTTTCGCTTCAACTTGCTGTCAAAACCAAACGGTCCCAAAAGGAGTGCAAATATACGAAAAATTTATTGAAATTTCAACTCCAAGATAGTTTTTCAGGTCAATATTCAGGTGCAATATTATTATAGCGTTCCCCCGCCCCCTCGCAGAGCTTGGGGCGGGGTCGGGCTATCCGCTTCAATCTTTTGCACTCGGACAAAAAACAAAAACCTCTCATAAAATCCACTAAACCGTCACACACAAACGTTATGCAAAAGGATTTCCGCTACTATCCCTAACGCAATCCCCACCCCACTCCTCAACCCACCCGCAGCGACAACACATCAACCAACTGCCCCATTCTCAACGCGCCCCAACCCCATCCCCCAATCCCACCCGCAGCAACAACACATCAACCAACTGCTCCATTCTCAACGCGCCCCAACCCCATCCCCCAATCCCACCCGCAGCGAC
>JAISPZ010000014.1 GCA_031274555.1 Bacteroidales bacterium
ATGGATGATATGGTGATATGGGGTGACGACAAAGATAAATTGCTTGCGCAGTCAAGGGATATTCAGAATTTTCTGCGCGAAAAACTGCTACTCGACCTCAAAGAGATTTGTCATAATAAGACGTCTGTCGGCGTACCTTTTCTGGGCTACAGGATTATGAATGACCGTTTGAGGCTGCTGCCAAACTCTAAGCGACGATATGCAAGAAAGATGAAAGAATATAAGGCTATGTACGATAGTGGGCTTTGGAGTGAACCTGTCTATATGAGTCACGTCATGCCTGCCACATCTTTTGTACAAAAAGCGGACAGCGCAGGCTTTCTCCGTAACACTCTCACCAAAATCAATTACGAATTACGAATTACGAATTACGAAAACCAACAGTCATTACATGCACAAACAATATGCACAAACAGCAAGTGCGTCAGCAATAATTCTAAATTCTAAATTCTAAATTCTAACTGCGTCAGCAATAATTGACAATTGACAATTAACAATTGACAATTAACAACTGCGTCAGCCGTAATTCGTAATGTACTAAAAATTTCTACCTTTGTAGATATTGTCGTCAGGCAAAACTAAAAAATATCAAATGATTACAAAGCAAGAATTAGTTAATTTCTTAAACGATACCGAGAGCTATCGTATTGAACGAACCACCTCGACAGACAATATGGATAAGTTCTGTTAGGCTATCTGCGCCTATTCTAATGACCTTTCGGGCAGTGGCATGAATGGTTATTTAATTCTTGGTGCTCATGATGACGGAAAATTGTCAGGTCTGAAAGTTAATGATAAATTGTTGTTGCAAATATCCAATATCCGAACAGACGGAAATATTTTGCCTCAACCCGTAATGGCTGTTGAAAAATTTACTTTTGACGATGGTGATTTGTTAGTAGTAGAAGTACAGCCGTCTGAATTGCCACCGATACGCTATCGGGGGCGGGTGTGGGTTAGAGTTGGACCAAGAAAAAGTATAGCTTCAGAAGCCGAACAAAAAATTTTGACAGAACGACGGTTGTCCAATATCCGCACGTTTGATGCTATGCCATGTATAGGGACTTCTACCGCTGACCTTGATATTCCGATTATTAAAAAAGATTTTTTTCCACAGGCGGTTGCCGAAGAAATATTGGCGGAAGACACGCGAAGCATTGAAGAACAATTGTCCTCTCTGGGATTTTATGATTTGCGCTATAACTGTCCGACCTGTGGGGCAATTATCCTTTTTGGATTAAATCCTGAACGGTATATTCACGGTTCTTATGTTCAGTATGTTCGTTTTAAGGGGACGGACAAAGCTACTGATATTATCAATGAATTTAAGTTTAATGGCAATCTTTGCAGGGGGTTAGTGAAAATAGATAATTTTATAGAAACAAGTGTTTCGGCGAAACGACCTATTCCTGTTAGTGTTTTGAGAGAAGAAACGGTTTCTAACTATCCGTATTGGGCTACTCGTGAGTTGCTTATGAACGCTATTATGCACCGTGATTATGAATCGAATGCCCCGATTCAGTTTTATGAATATGATGACAGGATTGAAATATTAAATGCGGGCGGATTGTATGGAAAGGTACGTCCGAACAATTTTCCTAACGTAAACGATTACCGCAATCCATTCATTGCCGAAGCCATGAAAATATTGGGTTATGTAAATCGTTTCGGCAGAGGTATAGATCGTGTCCAAAAAGAATTGATAGATAATGGCAACGGAAAGGCATCTTTTGATCTTTCATTAACTACGGCTTTTAGGGTGGTGGAAAAAATTTCTGAAAGATATTTTGAGGAAGGTTTCGGTGAGGATAAGGAATACATTACCGCACCAGATACCCCGCAAGATACCCCGCAAGATACCCCGCAAGATACCGCACCAGATACCGCACTAATTACCGCACCAGATACCGCACCAGATACCGTACCAGATACCGCACCAGATACCGCACCAGTTACCCCGCAAGATACCCCGCAAGATACCCCGCAAGATACCCCGCAAGATACCGCACCAGTTACCGCACCAGATACCGCACCAGATACCGCACCAGATACCGCACCAGATACCGCACCAGATACCGCACCAGATACCGCACCAGATACCGCACCAGATATCGCACCAGATACCCCGCAAGATACCGCACTAATAGAAGAATTAACTGCAGTAATGAAAGGGGAGATGACTCGCCAAGAAATACAGACGAAATTAAACATTTCTCACAAACAACATTTTCTTAAATCTTACCTGCGACCCGCATTGGAGCAAAATATCATAGAGCGTACTATTCCAGGCAAACCGAACAGCAAGCTGCAAAAATATAGACTTACACGATTGGGAGTAATGCTAAAAAAAATAGCATCTTAATCGCTTGAAATTATTATCTTTGTAGAATATGAAAGTCAAAAAAGTTGCAGTTGTTACAATGGCGCGTAACGATGAGTTCTTTCTCAATCGTTGGATTGCGTATTATGGCAGGCAGTTTGGTGAAGAAAATCTTTTTGTTTATCTCGACGGTGAAGACCAGCCAATACCTGCCAAAGCTGGTAGGGCAAATGTAATACATGTAAAGCGTGTTGCCGAGCAGGTTGTAAAAGCGGAAAAACGCCGACTTGGTTTTTTGTCGCAGAGAGCTAAAGAACTTTTTTCTTCCTACGATTTAGTCATAGGAGTTGATGCAGACGAATTTCTTGCATTAGATCCCTTATGCAAAAAAAGCCTGCACGAATATTTGAGTGAGTTGCCTGTCCGCACCTCTGTTTCGGCTCTCGGCGTGGACGTTGGTCAGGATACAAATATAGAAAAAGCACTTGACCTTGATAAGCCGTTTTTGCTTCAACGCAGTTATGCTTTTATCTCGTCCCGCTACACGAAACCTGTTGTTATTGCACGTCCTGTGCGTTGGGGTTCGGGATTCCACAGAGTAAAATGGCACAATTTTCATATCAACAAAAATCTTTATCTCTTTCATTTTGGGTCTGTGGACTACGATATGATAATGGACAGGTTTAAGGATAAAGACCGTATGGCAACAGGCAGGGCGCGACATATAAAAAAACGTCTTAAAACCATTCTTCTCATCACCGCAAAAAAAGCGAAAGACGGTAACAGGTGGCTTCCAGTTGCGCGACTTATGCAAACGGTTTTTCGTCCGATTTATGCCTATAATAAGCCATCAATGCTTTTTTGGAAATTAATTGTTAAACTTCCCGAAAGATTTAAAAATATTGTATAATGACTTGTCTTTGGATGGACGATGGTGATGTCGATTGGCAGGTAAAGAATATGATTATAACATTAACAATGGCTAAGCGAACCATTGGTCTAAATATTTCGTAAATCTTCCTGTCCATACGCCGGGAATTTTTATACAGTGCTCTTTGGCGAATTGCTGACGAAACTCCTTCGCTTTGAGCCATCCGTCGTGTCGCTTTTTCTTGGCGACAGGGTCAGGTGAGGTTAAGATAGAGTTTTCGTTTTTTTTATAATAGTATGTTGCGTCAGGAACGGTAACTACCTTGTCGGCAAAGAATACTGCCTGTAAGGAAAAAGGCAGGTCTTCTATAACTCGACCTACTTCAAAGTGCAAATCTTGTTTCTCTAAAAAACTCTTTCTGAAAAGATATCTCCACACATATCCCCATCTTCCTACTTTTGTGATTTTCATTTTATCATCAGTGGAAGAAAGCACCTGTAAGTGCTCGTACAACAATGTGCGGTGCGGACATGGTTCATTTTCCATACCTGCACAATATATGTCTGCGTCCACCTGTGCGTTAGCTTCCGCTAACTTTTGATAAAATTCTGCATTTATCAAGTCATCTACATCCATAAAATGGATGTATTCCCCTGTTGCAATTTTTATACCTATATTTCTTGCTGCTGAAAGTCCTTTGTTCTCTTGCCTGAAAATTTTGACGGAGTATTTTTTTAGTTTCTCGGGCGAACTGTCTGTTGAGCCGTCATCAATCACAATAATTTCTAAATTTTTGTACGTTTGCTGTAAGAGATTGTTCATACAGACATCAATATATTTCTCACCGTTATAGACCGGCACGATTACGCTTATCAGTCGATTTTTATTCATAATGTCAATTTTATCAGATGTGCATAATAACTATTTTCCGAAACCTTGTTTGGAATATTGTGATGACTTAATTTTTGAAAAAAAGAATTTGCCGTCAGATGCCTAAATTCTTCTTCATCAAATTTTTTATACAATTTTTCCTTAATAAGCCTGTGGGTAGGCTCCTGGTCCATGTTAGGCATTTGCCGATAAAATTTTTTTGCCGTAACATTGTTCATAATCATTGTCTGGAACATCAACTGATGTTGAAAATAATCTATCGCCATATTTTCACTTTTCCAGTATTCAAAACACAATGTGCGCCACGCATCTAACAGGAACGCCCCTTTAGCACTACGTATAAAACAGTTTTGCATAAACGAATAAGAGCAGTCCCCACTCAGGGCATGAAAAACAAAAAAATTAAGTTCGTCAATCCATTGTGGAATTTCGCCTGTCATATAATTTGTTGCGTCTGACCAATAGCCGCCATGTCTGTAAAGTAATTCCAACCGCACCAAATCCGAAAAATGTGCATACCCAATTCTGCCTGACCGAAATCTGTCATGGATAAAAGCTGGTAAATCAGTATAATGTGACAGCGTTTTGTTCTCAACTATAACATGTTTCCTCTGACCGCAAAATTTCTCAGCAGTGCGAAAACAGGCTTGCACTAATTCTGGTGCAGCGTCCTTCCCTTGCGCCCAATATTGCCAAAGCGTTTCAGGCGTTTCGTGCGAAATTGTTTGTGGTTGAAGATTTGCAATTTTTGGAACATAATTTTTGGCAAAAAATCTGACGGAAATTGTTTGTTTAATTCTCTCGTGATGCTTGCGTCTAAAACGCTGCCCCAACAAAGCGGGCAGTCGTGTCATCAAAAAACTGTAAAACCGAAACCAACGTAACTTTAATGTCATACTAAATCAATCTCTGTTTCTTGTTTGAAAAAAAATAAAAAATATAACGAAAAGTAGTGGCGATGATATTTGATTACTTATATATATATCTTCTACGGAGCAGCAGACAAACACAAGTATAACGGCAACAAGCAGTGGCGACACCCATTTTTTTTGCACCATTTTGAATATCGGATATACAAAAAGAGAAATTAAAAAAAGAAGTCCTGTAATTCCATAAGAATGTAGATAGGATAGATATTGATTATGATGATGAGAAAATTTTCCGGGACCGATATAACTAAATTGTCCAGCTTGGCAATAATAGTCATACAGGCAAGCAAGCGACCATTGAGAGCCTGTTCCCGCAATAAAATATTCTTTCCAGTGCGAAAGAAGAATTTGCCATATTGTGAGGCGTATCGGCACAGAAGTCGTGTCTTTCCCACTGTAATAGAAATCTTTTACATCAATCCCTATTCTGGAAAATCTTCCCAGAAAGCTATCGGGCAAAGAACTAAAAATTAAAATAATTACCGTAGCAAAAATGGAGAAGACAAGTAATTTTTTTCCTTTTGACAGTTTATTAAAAGTGAAAACAGCAATAAATAAAAATCCAACAAGAAAGCCTATAATGACACCTCTGGTGACTGTCACCATCAGGAAAAATGAATTTATAATAAATATTATAATCCAACCGAAGCGTTTCCATCGTTTTGTTTTTCCCACTAAATAAAATGCGAATAATGCTCCAATGGCAGGGTAGAGAGAAAATGTTTTTAGAAATACTTTTATCCAGGGGATGTTGCTTCCACCCGCTGTCAGGCGCAGATAAAACATATTTGCCAATAATGTTTTGGGTTGTGCAAACTCCCAAATATGGTAGTGCGTAAAGAGAACTATAAATCCACTTATGACAGTACCGATACTGAATATTGCCAACACTTTTCTGTATTCGCGCTTGTTTATCCTTAGCCCCAATGCAAGTGCTATGCAGGGTAGAACGGCAAAGTCGAAAAGAATTTTGAAAGTTTCGTTATATCTTGGGACGGCATTTTGGATAGGGGGGAACAGAGCGTGAAAGAGGGATAGCAAAAGGGCAACGATAGAAAATCCCAAAAGGATTAAGAGATATATTTTCTCGCTCTTATGTCTTGCGAGGAACGTGATACTGTCTTTTAGTCTTACGACAAAAACGTACAAGCATAAAGTCAGTGCGAGTGGATATACGATAAGTGTAGTAATAGCTCCTGTGATACCAAGAACAGCCGAAAATAACAGCAGTAAGGTGAGGTCAAACGAGCGATTTATGGTAATGGGATTTCTGGGAGTCATATCTTGCAAAGTTAGCAAGAAACTGCAAATTATTTTATGAATTTGTGAACAAGTGTTCCTGCTTGCAGTAGATATTCTCCGTGAGGCAGGGTAGAAAGACATAACGGAAGTAAATATCTTTACTCCTTAACAAATTTTGAAACAAAAAATTGTTCGTTTGCGGTATTGATTTTTAGTATATAAATTCCTGCAGGAAAAGAGGAAACATTAATTGTATCTTCAAAATATGGTTTTTTATAAAACATTTTGCCTTCAACGTTATAAATTTCTATGCTATTAATCTTTTTATTTTCAGGAAATTTTATTCTTAAAACGTCTTTAACAGGGTTAGGGAAGACTTTAATTGGATTATTTATATGAGGTGAGTGTACGCTTAATTCTTCGCCGTCCTGTAAATTAAACACAGACATAACTTTATAATCATCATCTCCTGCGGGAATGGTATAGAAAAATGCCACGCAGAAATTGTAGAGTGGGTATTTCCGATTGTAAATTACGTTTCCACTGACATCTTTTGGCTCTCCGCTTGCAGGTGTGTAGCTACTCAAATTGTTATTGTAATGCGGATAAATATATTTGCCGTTGCCGTCTTTTAAATTGGGATTGATGTAGTCGAAATATCCTGTCGCAGTGTCGCTGTCGCGCAAATTGCCATGCCCCTTACCACCGCTACCACTTATATAATCAACATTTTCGCCCGCATACACTACGTCAATTTTGCCTGTAAGATTGTTTGCACAAGTAAGAACTACTGTGTCGCCATTGATAGAGAAATTGGAGATTGACTGTACGACATTGTCATTATAGACTTCAAAACCATAGTTACGCACTTTTTTCAATGTTTTTTCATCAAAGGTTAGAGGCAAATGCGGAACGTGGAATTTTACAATTACTTGTTTCAGATTATCAGGGTTACGCATAAGTTGTTGAGGTTGTAAGGGATAAAATTTTTTTCCCAAAATTTGTGTTTCCCAATAAACTTTTCCAAGCATTTCTCCAAACCAGCGTGTTCCGTTAGCATCAAGGTGTCCGCCCCAATCGGTCATTGGATATACAGGACCTGCGCAAACCATATCCTCATTTTCGTTTGTGGCTTCAAGTTGAGCCATTGTGATAGTCAATGGATTTTTAGCCCATTGATGACCAACCTCATAAGAAATAAAGAGCGGCTTTGTACTTTGTCCGTAAACTGCCTGAACATCATTTTGCATATCATTTTTTAGTTGCACAAAACGCTGTTTATAAGTTGCTTGTGCTGTGGAATAATCGTAGTCGCTTTCGCCCTGCATCCAAAATATGGCAGGACATTCTATGTTACTGCCCGAAAGATTGGCAAGTTTTTTGCCTTGCACAAGTGACTGATAGAAGTTGTAGTAGAGCCATTTTTCTGCATAACTTTTTGAAAGTTGCTCAATGCTTGTGCCGCCCACACCACAGGATGTGGCGATAAAACGGTTTTCTACATTTGGTGCTTCGCTTTCTTGTCGTTTGCGAATATAATTGGCAGTGGAAGTCACAGGACATTCAGCAACAAGATTATCGGCTTGGGCAGCAGTTGCTATAAGTGGCTTAAATTCGCTGAAATTGGTTGCACCCAGATGTGGTTGAATCCAAACTTGGTCGCCAATCATGTAATTTCCTTTAACATTTTCGGTGGAGAGCGACATCCAGCTGTCATAGCCAACAGAAAGCGACTGTCCATAGAGAATAAAATGTTGATAAAAGTGCGGATCATTGCTTGGCGACAGACCTGAAGGAATATGCTCAACAGAAAATGTTGCGTTTTCAATGCCATTCGACAAATCCATTGTAAAAATATATTTTTCACCAAAATCAAGTCCTTTGCCATTTTTGAAATAAATGTGATTGCCGTCTGCCAAATTTTTGAAATATATTTCGTTGGTAAAGTCGCCTGCAAGTGTAATATCATTTGAAATAGTCTGCGGATTGGTCAAACTTTTGTAAAAAATCAAATTATTCAAAGCTGCATTCACTGTTTGTGGCGCATAGAGCGTAAGCCTGTAATGCTTATCACCTATCGGTGTCATTGCCAATGCTTTTGTTCCGTCTGCAAAATTCCACGAACTTTCATTTTTGGTAATAGACGGTTTCCCCAACGCATTGCCACCGATAACCCATACAGTGCCTGAACCGTCTGCTTGCAAGTATCCAATTTGACCATTCACAAGTGGAATTATTCTGAAATATTTCAAACGAAAATCGGCGGTAATTTTATATTCGCCTGTTGCTGCATCAAAATTGCCGTTTGTGTCGAAATAATCAGGGTCGAGCCACCAATTTGCAATATCGTCAATACCGGAAACGTTGGCTGCTGTGCCATTTGTAATTATTCCACTGAAATTATATTCATTCTCTGAAACACGATAGAGTTGTTTGCCAAAAACATGAATATCAAGGTTGTTTGCAGCGTTGGTGGTTTTACTTAGTGAAAGTGTATTAGCCGAAGCATTGAGGATAAAAGTGTAGCTCGCACCGTATTCAAAAAGTACACCCTCTTTAAGAACAACAGCAGTATCTTTTTGCACAAGATTATTGATTTCTGTCCCAACAAGTGTAAGACTGTTGCATAAATTTGAATTTGATGTTAAATCGCCGTTGAAACGGATGTTGATATTATCTACCGAAAGTGTTTGTCCTGCCACAAGTGTAAGGCGGTATTGGCTGTTGCCGATGGGCGACATTGCGAGCGATTTGTTTTCGCCTGCGAAGCAATCGGCATTGTTTGTTACAGCTGACGGCTTTCCAACACCTTGTCCGCAAACCCAAACAGTGCCTGTGAAAGTGGCAAGGTCATTTCCAATCATCGGCGCAACACGAAAATATTTGAGATTGAAATCGGCAGTAACGCGATATTTTCCTGTTTGTGCATTAAAATTTCCTTCTGGAGTAAAATAGTCGGGATCGAGATACCAATTTTGCAGGTCAAAAATCCCTGTGATATTAGCAGGTGCTCCATTGGTAATATTGCCTTCAAAGCGGAAGTTGTTGTTATCAATTTTGGTCATGGCAGTGCCGAAAATGCTCACATTACTGCGATCAATTGTGAGGGTAGCATTGTTTAAGCCATTCGACAAATCAATTGTAAAAACAAGTTTTGTGCCTGTAGGAATATCTACGTTGTTGTTGAAATAAAGTTGGCTACCGTCTCCGGTATTTTTGAAAACAATGTCGCTGCCAATGCCTTGTAACAAAAGATTAGGACTGATGTTTCCATCAATTGTACTAATGATTTGTTTGTTAAAACGCATATTTAATGATGTTCCTGTGCGGATAGTTTGTCCTGCTGTAAGTGTAAGCTGGTAGTGTTTGTTGCCGACAGGTGACATTGCAAGTGTGCGCGGTTCGCCTGCCCACCAATTAGCGTTGTTGTTTAAAGAGGGTTTGCCAAAGCCATCACCATTAACCCAAATTGTACCGGTGCAGTCATCGTTGAGAATGGCAAGGTCGTTGCCCGACATTGGAAAGACACGAAAATAGCGTAATCCAAAGTCTGCCGTAATTTTGTATTTTCCCGAAATAGCGGCAAAACTTCCGTCTGTGTTGATATAATCAGGGTCTAAGAACCATGTTGTTACAGTAGTAATGTTTAGTGCTTGCCCTTGCACAAGATTGAGTTCGGCACTTGCAGCATTAGTTGTTAGTGTTACTCCTGCAAAAGTTACGTCTTCACTTTTTGCAGAAAAAGCAACAAAAAGTAATATGCCAATTATTAAAATTCTACTTTTCATTTTTAAATAATCTTGTTGCTTGTCCGCCTGTAAGTGCAGTATTATACACTTTTAATTCATCCATTTCGCCTTCAAAATAAGTTGATAAGTCCTGACTGCTACCAACCTTGCTCATTATGCCGATGGTGATTGGATTTTGCGCGAAAGTGTGAGATATTTCGCCTGTTAGTTTTGGCATTTCATCTTTTGTCCATCGTTTTAGGAGACGACCACTGGCATACATATCAAGCCATCCCTCGCGCAAGTTGAGCGACACAATAACGTGAGTCCAAGCGTTTAGCGGATTAATCTCGGCTATTGGTGCCATATCTATTACTCCACTGACGGTGGTAACGGTAAACATTGTTTGGTTGCCTGACGTAAGTTGCAGTTTCCACGAATTCCAGCCATTGCAGGATATAACATAGTTTGTAATTCGTTCCTCTGTCGGTTTAAGCCACACTGCAAAAGATAATTCACTGCCCTCAAAGTCTAAACGCTGATAATTTTCAATCTTCAAGAAATTTCCATTGTGAAATTTGATGGATTTACCTTTATGACCTTGTACAAATTGTGGTCTTTCCGAATTTGAATTTGAAACGAGTTCGCAAATAAGATTTTTCCCGCCTGCAATGAGTTGTGTTGTGCCTTCATTGCCTTCGTCAAAAGACAGATTGAGTAGCACATTTTCGGCAGGAATATCAGCATAAATTCGAGTTTCAAACAGTGCTTTTGCCTTTGAAAGTTGAGAATATACGGCATCAATCTGCGCCTGAGGTGCGTTGCTTGCCGCAGTACGTTTCACAGCATTAAGTATTGTCGTAAATTCATTAATGAATTGTTGTGTAACATTGTCTTGTGATGATGAAAGTAAGTTGTCACACTCGGAAATCAGCGTGTTGAGAGCGTTTTTGTCTGCCGAAGTTTTGTTGTTATACCATCCCAATGCCTGCTTAATAGCAACATTCACAATCGGCTCAATTACCTCGTAGGCGGCGGGACTTAAATGAACCTCATCATCGCCATTGCCTTTATATTCAGGTTTAAGTCCGTTATTTACATCTTTGAGTGCAGAGTGATAATCCACATAAATGCAACCATAGCGGTCTGCCATATCCTTAATCATTGTGTTAAGTTTGATAACACTGTCTGGCACATGTTGTATGCTTGTGTTCCACGGATAGTAGGCAACAGGTGTAACCGAACAGAGCAAAACTTTTATTTTTTGTGCCTGTGCCGCTGCCACCATGTCGCGAAGGATGTTGCATATACCTTGCAAAGAGGCGGTGAAACTTGGATTATGTGCCAAATCATTTGTGCCACCCATAATGACTACGCAATAGGGATCTAAATCCAAAACCGAAGATTGAAAACGGTCTAACATCAGTTTTACTGTTTGTCCGCTTACGCCTTTGCAAACGTAGTTGTTTTCAGCCCACAAATCGGGACGTGTTTTTCCCCACATTTCCGTAATGGAGTTTCCAAGAAATACTGCTGTTGGTCCGTTGTGAATGACTTGTGATGGCTCTGTTTCAGATTGGCAACACGTGAGCGACAATGCGCCTGCAATTACTAAAATAAAATTTTTCACGTTCATCATTTTATTTTTTTCGTAGATTGTCTGTAACAATCTGTTTTTCTATTTTCTTTCGTAAATCAGCACTGCTGCATTTGCGGGAATAAGGATTTTTGTAGATTTTTCAACATTTTTGGCAAGATATACACCCGAAATAGCATCATACAAATTAACATTGCCTTGCGAATAATAAGTTACTTCCTTATCTTCTTTGTAGGGATTGTAATACAAATAAACAGGGCTGTCTTTTTTTGCATAGAAATCTGTCGCGTTGCAGTTCAATCTTAAAATTGCCTGAACGTCTGTAGTATCAACAATGGCAGCGAGAACGCCCACAGGTGAAGTGCTGTATAAACTGAACATGGACTCAGGTGGGTTTTTTACGTTCCAATTTGGACCATCTCCAAGTGCCACAGGCGAAACTCCTTTGAGACTTTCTTTTCCATAAATGTCCGTTTGACGCAAGCCTTCGTAGGCAATAACTCCGTTAGTGATGGTTTTCATTTCAGGAAGGAATTGATGTTGATCGTCAATTTCATAAGGAAAAAACAATCGTGCTGCATTAACATTGTTAAGCATCCATCTGCCTATCGCCCTTGCATATTGAGGTTGATATTTTACTAAAGGAACAAGTGGAATTGCCATTTTCATACTATTCATAAAAAAGGCATATCCTTCGCCATCGAGTATGCTACCTTGCAAACCACTGACATCATAATCGCCCCATCTATCGGAAACAACGCCCCAACCATATCTTCCATCCTTATTTTTACATCCCTCAAACACCCAGTTGAGCATTTTCTCTATGTCAAAATTTGTTCCGTGTTCAACATTCAAGCGTGCAGCAGTATAGCAACCTATAGGTAACAGGATTTCATAAAAACGACTCTCTTTTTGATTATCCAAAGCAGTAATAGCAGAAATTGCTCCTGCTAAATATTTTGTATCGCCAAATTTTTGATAGGCAGAATACAGCACGTAGCCGTGTCCGCCTGCTACATCTTGCTGAAAAGGAATATGACTTCTGCCACCACGCATATTACCATAATCGAAATACGAGTAGTCGTAGTCGCCATTCAAAACGGAGTCTGCCTTATAGAACTGTTCGGCAACATTTCTTTGAATGAAATCAGCATTTTCAACATTCGGAAAAACATCACTCATCATATAAAAAAGCACGTTTGGCAATACGTCATACCACCAATCTCTGCCATAACCGCCACCAAGAAGAGCCACATTAGGATTGGTGTTGTTCATCACAATATTCCATTTATTGTCGCTATTGTAATAATTTTGTGTCATCTTCACGAAGTTATAGCCGTTTTGAGAGGTCTTGTCTATACCAATTAAACCTGCACCGATAATTGCAGCTATTGAATTTATTGCCTCATGAAATTCTCCGTTATTGACATTTTTTCCCTGACGTGCGTCATGAACAGCGGTATATAAGCCGAATGTAACCTGGTCGATGTTTCTCCTTGCATTGTCTAACCAAATAAAAGTTCCGGCGGGACAAGCAGAATCGAAGTTAAAAACCAAATTGTCATAATCCAACGCCTTTTGTCGCCAATTAATGATTTTATAGGGTTGAGGGATGTCGGACATCTGCTCTATTTTTGGTATAGAAACTTGTTTTACCGATTTGTTACTGCAAGAGTAAGATAAAACTAAAATGCAAATTGCAATCGTATAACACGATAGATTTATTGTTTTCATTTTACAAGATTACATTGTTTTACAATATGTTTTGCTAATGGAATGGATAGCAACTGCACTCCGCCCACAATGATAAGTGCGTATTTTAAGGCGAATATTTCGGACACATAATAAGCCAACAAAATAAAGAGCAACATCCCTACGGCGCGTCCAATAAAAAGTCCTATTTCATGGCTCAAAATATAAGCGTACTCATTGCGTTTTTCTATGTTTGATACTACGTCAATGGTGCGCATCATAACAGGATAATAAGCCAAGTCATGCAGAGGTTGAAAAAATACTTTGCAGAGAATAAAAATAATAACGCCGATGGTCGAAAAAAGTATGCCGTTAAAGAGCGTTCCGACAAAGAAGACAAGAAGTCCTGTGGCAAAAATAATCATTCGATGTTTGGGCTTTGCAACACGTCCCAAGATATAAACAAGTATGGCAGTAATTCCCCCCGCTATGCCCTGAATAAGCCCTAATTCCGCTTCATTGCCCACAAGCATCATCACCAAAATAGCAGGTGCGGTAACAAGAAAACCTTGCACCATTCCTTTTAATCCCGCCAATCCCAAAAGTTTATTCCACAAAGAATGAAAACGAACATAAAAAAACTTTTTTTGTTTTGGATTTTCAAATTTTCCTCTTGACAGTACAATGCACGCGCAAATGGCAATAACCAATGTAACTCCCGTAATGATTTGGTATCCGTTATTAACTGATAAGATGTTACCGAAAATATTCCAATGAGCCACAGCACCCAAAAATGCACCTACGGTGATGGGAATGATAATATTCCAGAACGAAAAGAAAAAAGATTCTATACCGAAAAAATAATTTCTATTCTCATCGTTTGTTGCGTTTAGAGTGAGTAGATAACGGTTTGTCCAGAAAAATCCGGTAGAAGCACCAAGTACCAATCCACAAGCGCAGAGAGCTAAAATTTCCATCCATGCGAGCGATCCGTTAATATCAGCGGCAGGCATTTTCATAAACATCATCCCCATCAAAATAATGGCAGAAAGAAGAATACCAAACGCATAAATTTTGCTTGATTTAAAATATTTGAGTAGCACACCGTTGAGAATAGAGGTGATAACAATACCGATATACATACTTAATTGATATGCCGCCACAAATGATGCATTGTTGGTGTTGCGCATAATATATGCCCCGACAAAAATTTCTATAATCGGCAAAATCATAGCGTAGAGCAAGTTGGTTACAAGCAATGTGCGAATGTTTTTCGACTGTGAAGCAAAAAATGTGTATTCTTTGAGTAATTTATTTGCCATACTTTTTTAGTTAAGCGTTTTTAAAATTTCTGAAATGGAAACTTCTGCTGTGCAAATCACCTCGTCTGACGCTCCGTAGTAGATATGCAAAGTGTCGCCGTCAAGGTAATGTCCATTTGTAAACACTACATTGCCAAAAAATCCTGTCAGTTCATAAGCCTCGCTTGGCTCCATGATAGGTTCTTTGCTACGAGCGATAACCTTTGTTGGGTCGTTAAGGTCAAGCAACAAAGCACCGAGACAATAGCGGTTTTCTTTTGTTGCACCGTGATATATTTCGAGGAAGCCTTTTTCCGTTTTGATTGGAGCAGCCCCTGCGCCAAGTCGAGCTGAGTCAAAATGCCCTTCGCGTGTCGTGGCTATGCAGGTATGTTTGCCCCAGTGAATACGGTTTGGCGACTCTGCAACCCACATATAGTTACCGCCAAGTTCAGGGCTACTTGGGCGATGTAAAGCAAAATATTTGTCGCCAACTTTGTTTTCAAAAATAGCACTGTCTTTGTTGTGAGGTGGAAAAATCATTCCAACTCTGTTGTATGTCTTAAAATCTTTTGTTACTATAAGTCCAACGCCAACAGCCACAGGCGACACCTCCGTAAAAGTGAGATAGTAGCCATCGTCCATTGTGGCAACTCTGCAATCTTCTATACCGAAACTTTCTTGTGGACCTTGTGGAAAGATAGGTGGATATTCAGGATCTTCGTAGAAGTTGATGCCGTCATCACTACACACTAATCGCAGATACGACATTGTCGTGAGGTAGTTTTGACCTTTATAGGCGATAACTCGTGGGTCTGACAAGTCCAAATCAGGGTCATTATTATCAAAAGTCAGCACTTTGATTTTTCCACTTTCCAAAATAGGAAAACTCGTCTTGCCTTCTACCTGTCTGGGACGTTCTGCAACCCGCAAAATAAGCCAAATCTTGCCATTCATTTTGAAAACACCGGGATTTAATAAACAGGTGATTTCCATTCCTTCAATGGCTGGTTCAAGGTCTTGCGGACGAAGAATAGGGTTTTTTATATGTCTTTTAACGATATTCATATTCAATTATTTTTTTGTGAACTTTGCAACTTGATTGTCAATTTTCAAAAAGTACATTCCTGTCTTTAATGTGCTTATATTGATGGTTATTCTTGTAGTAAAAAATGAGGAATAACGAGTAAGGACTAATTTTCCATTAATATCGTAAACTTCAAGTTTTAGCGGAGTGCTTTTTATTTCTTTTGCGGAGTGGTCTATAAACAACTCTGTTTCCACAGGATTTGGATAAACGACAAAACTTCTTGTATTTGCTATTTCACGAGGCTCGGTTGTCGCCACCGCTATTTCTGCGATGTCAGCAGGAGATAATTCGTGGTCATAAAATTTTATTTCATCAAGAACGCCTGTCAAAAAATAGTTAGACTCCGCACGAGTGGCTCTTGCGAATGTAAGGTCTTGACTTGAAGGGAGCAGAGTGCCGTTAAATGTTTTATATGCCGACATCTTGCCATTATGGTAAATTTCTACTGCTCGTCCTGTATATTGCACAATAACATGTGTCCAAACCCCATAGTCTAAGGATATTATATCATCAACATCAACTACTCCAGCTGTAGTTTTAAGAGTCCAGCGCAATACTTTTTCAGAATTTAAAATAGAAATTTTATATCTGTCATTATAACTTCCGTGAGAGATGACATACTGTTCAAAACTTGCTTGTTGAGGTTTAATAAAAAATTCAATAGCCAATTTTTCGCTGAAATATGAATTTAAATTTGTTGTATTTGGAACATAAATATAGTTTCCGTGAGCGAACTGAAAGGCGGTATTAGCACCTCCTGCATAACCTGTAGCATTTGTCGCGCCCGAATTTACTCCGTGCAATTCATCGTTTGCAGCGTTATTAGTATTTCCATCAAACGGATAATAAAGTTTGGGCGAATATTGATGGTTTTCGCCAAAATCTTTCACAAAACCGATTACTGCAACACTATCACTGCCAAAATTATTGGCAACTTTAAGACTTATAGTGTATGCACCTTCGTTATTTGGTACTTGCCACGTAGGATTTGGGCTATGTTCGTTTGTTAGAGAACCGTCGGTAACAGTCCAGGTCATGTTGAGATTTGAGCCGAGAACATCAGCCGTAACTCCAACATTAGCTCCCAGAGCAAAAGGAATGTCTTGTGCAAAGTTGATGCTTAATATTTCTGGAGGTTGCAAAGTTGCGTCAATCACTTTTAAATGTGCAACTGCACTTACGGCGGTATCGTCATTATCATGAGCAACACAGTAAATTGCATAGTTGCCGAGAGAAGTCGGAGTGAAATTAACTATGCTGTCATTACCCGAATGATAAAGATTGTCATTAATAAAAAAGTCATATTTCACTATTGATGAAGAGTTTTCAGTTTGGCATTTCAAAAAAACACTGTTACCAAGTGAAAAGGTTTGTTCGTTTGGCGTTAAAGCTCTTATACGTAGAGAATTTGCGTAGTTGTATTGATAGTGATAATCCAAAATACCACTTTCTTCTGTTGATAAAATTCGTCCCTTTATTTTCCAATTTAATCCTGTAGGATAAAGGACGACTATTCTAACTTCGTTGGAAGGGATAGGTAAAACGAAACTTGACGACACATTAGTCTGAATTTTCGTTTCTGTTATTGCCTCATAAACATCGAAATTGCCTGTTGGCAGATTGATAGTCACGTTTCTTGTTACTCCGTATGGATTGTAGAGCATAAAAGTTTGATAAATTATTTCATCATTTGGGATTTTTGATGAAAAATCTGTTTTATTAAGATCAATTTTTAAGATGCCTTGCACATCAGTGGTGTCTATTACGGCAGCCATGTACCCAACACTTGAGCCACTATACAGCGACAGGTTTGTTGTAGCCCATTCTCCACCTACGGCATCTCCCATTGCTTTTGGCGAAGTGCCTTGCCATATTTGTTTTATTGATTCGTAAGGAATACATGCTTGAGGGTCGTATTGTTGAGACCAAGCATAACTTGCCGATTCTTGATTTGCCTGTGGCAGATAGTCTCTATAGAAAAACCTGCTCGCTGAAGCAAGATTAAGTAACCATTTAGCCAAAGCGCGAGCGTAGCGTTTGTCGTATTTAGCAACAGGTGCGAAAGCGGCAGCATGTTGAAAGCCATTCATGATAAAGGCATAGTCGTTGCCACCATCATTGGCTTCTCCGATAAGTCCCGACATCTCGTAACCGTTCCAATTGCCGACAATAGTACCCCAATTTCTTACCTTGTTAGAGGCATACCCGCAGAAATTCCAATTCAAGAATTTGTCGATATTGAAAGTAGTGCCTTCAAGTGCATTCATCTTGGCAGCAGTAACAGTACCGTAAGGCATTTGCAGCTCATAAGTGGGGTTTGTAGAAGTTAAATTTTGAAGATAACCGAGAGCTAATTCTGCTCCATAGCGAAATTTCACACTGTCGGTAGCAGTATAAGCCTGATATAGCAACCATGCAATAGAGCCAGCAGTTTCAGGCTCTGTCCATGACGAGCCGGTTGGCTGACCTGTAAGTAAGTTAAATGCCCTGTAAGCAAAGTTTGGTATAGACCAGTTTTCTACGTTGCCACCAAGTTTGTTCACAACCCAATTTTCTCTGTTGGCTATAGTGAGAAATTGTTCGTCAAAATCGACATCAGCATTAGGATATAAAGAGCGTAACTGATAAAAAAACACGTTCGGCATTACCTCATACCACCAATCGCCCCCTGTTCCTGCCGAAAAATTGTTTAGATAGACATTCTGTCCATTAGACTTGTTAAAAAAATCTTTGAGTTTCACAACCCAATTTGTAGAGAAATGATTAGTCTTATCAACACCATTTAAACTTGCGGAGACTACTGCTGGAATAGCATTGATACCCTCCGCACCGTTTAAATGACCGTTCCAACCAACATAAGTATCAATATAAAAATTGCTGATACTTGGATAGTTGGTTCCGGGATTTGTGCGTTTTAAAACCAATGGCAGGCTCGTTCCTGTTTTAGTAACGTCAAAAATAAAATTATCATAATCAATTGCTACTTGTTTCCAATTTCTCATCAAATAATTAGGTGGGAGATTGGGCATTTGTTCAACGCGGGAAAGCGCAATTTGGTTTACTTGAGCGGACACTTCGGCAAAAAGCCAAAGAAAACAAAAAACTAAAATTGCTGTTTTTGCGAGGTTTCTCATAACAATTGATTATGATAGTTTTATATTAGTTATTAAACTTTACTTTGCTGATTCTTCATTATAAAGTTTAGAAACTTGACCGGGCGTCAAAGCGATGTTATAGATTTTGAGTTCATCCAAAGCTCCAACGAAATAGTTTGTATAATTTTCAAGAGTGAAACCATCCCAATCGTAAGTTTGAGCGTCAAGGAGAGTTTTGTAGCAACCACCGATAGTGATAGCAACATTGCCTGTCGGAGCAACAATGCTTGAGCCTGCCAATGGCGGTTTTTCATCTGCATTCCATTCTTTTGTCAAGCCACCATCTACATAAAAACTGAGAGTGTGGGCTGTCAGGTCAAGTGAAACAACAACGTGATGCCATTCGCCTTCTGGACAAGAATTGGCTGCTTCGTTATCAGCATCAGCTGCGCCTAATTCTGTATTAACAGTCATAAATGGCTTATTCGCATCTTGCAATTGCAATTTCCAAGTGTGCCAAGAGTTCCAAGAGAGGAAATAGTTGTCGGCTTTTGTCACCTCTGGTTTTACCCAAACGGAAATAGACAGTTTCGGTCCGAGGAAGTCGCTTGCAGTAAACTGGTCTATGCTCAAGTTTGAGCCACCACCGCCAAAATATACGGCTTTACCAATTTTACCTGCGATAAATTCAGGTTTTTCAGAAGCAAGGATAATACCAGGATTGACGTTAGCAACGTAACCCTTGCCGGTTGCAGTCAGTGATGTTGTTGCTGCTGTTCCCTCGTCAAAGGACAAGCCTACAAGTAGAGCTTCTTGAGGAATAGCGTCATAAGCGGAAGCCAAAAAGGCATCTCTGGCAGCAGTGAGATTTGCAACCATAGCATCTACTTGAGCCTGTGTTGCATCTGCATTTGCTACAAGGGCTTGTGCTGTCGTAACGGCTTCCTGAAAAGCGTCAATTGACGCTTGTGGATAATCGGCAGTTGTAGCGTTTGCAAGGATTGCTTGACATTCGGAAACAAGTTCCGAAAGAGCATTCTTGTCGGCTTTTTCATCATCTTCAGTTGGTTTACACGAGGTAAACATTGTTGTCATGGCGAGTGCAACGATGGCACTCATAAAAATAATTTTTTTCATTTTGTTAATGTTTTAAGGTTATTAATTTAGTTTATTATTGATATTTTAAGTGGTTTGATTGTTTGAATGTCGCATATACCTGAAAGTAAATTTTAATGTAATGCTGTATTGGCATCTATTTCTGCCTGCGGAATGGGGAAATGATAGCCATAAGTGTAGCCTTCTTCGCCTATTGCTGCTTGTGCGTACGTTTGCCCATAACGGACTATGTCAAAGTAGCGATGTCCTTCAAAGCCGAGTTCTCTTCTTCTCTCTACGCGAATTTTATCCCTTAATGAACTTTGACTTTCGCCCGATAAGGCAGATAAGCCCGCACGTTGCCTTACTTTATTCACTTCTACCTCAGCAAGAGATGGACCGCTACTTTCGTTGATAGCTTCTGCTTTCATCAGTAATACATCAGCATAACGCAATATATGTGTAGGTACTGTCATCCAGCCAATTGGAATTTCAGCAGGGTTTTCTTCATTGTATTTCTTTACTAAATAACCTGTTGCGGTTGACCATGCTGCAGAAAAAGTAAGAGAGTCAAACCACGGGTGTCCATCTCTGCCGATGGAAGCATCTAAACGAGGATCTGTTTCGAGTAATACTGTTTGTTCTGTAAAACAATCAACAAAACTTTGTGTAGGAGCATTAAAGGCATAGCCACTCTGGGCGATAGGAGCAAAATAAACACAATACGAATTGCCCAAATGTACTTTGTCATCGCCTGCATAGCGGAAAGCAAACAAAGCTTCAATTGAATTTTCGCCACCTGTTTTGAATAAATTAGAATAATTGGGTTCTAAATCGTAGATATTGGGAGTTTCCACTTCGGTAATAGCTGTTAAACAGTCGGAATATTTTTTTTCAAAGAGATAAACTTTTGCCAACAAAGCATAAGCAGCACCTCTTGTAACTCTTCCTTGTTGTTCTTGAGAATAGGTATAGGGCAAATATTCAGTGGCAGCAAGCAGGTCGCTTTCTATTTTGGAATAAATTTGTTCCACAGAACTTAATCCCACGTATATCGCATCAGACGTTTCTTGTGGTTTATCCTTGTATGGAACACTACCGAAAACGTTAATCATATAAAAATAGCAGTATCCACGAATGAACCTTGCCTCCGCAATCAGACGATCTTTCAAAGGAATGTCCATTTTATCAACGTAATAAATAACGTTGTTGCACTGTGAAATACAGTCGTACATCTGTTGCCAGAAAGTATAGATATTGCCGTCATCAGAAAGCACCGTAAAGTTGTTTATTTGGTCAATAGAGGCTTGGTCGCTCGGGCTGCCACCTTTGACAGCATCATCTGATGTAACATCTCCAAAAATCCAATATCTTGGACTTGCCAAGCTCGCATAGCAGCCATTTACTGCCTGCACAGCATTGGTTTCTGTAGTAAAAAAACTTTCGGGTGTATAGCCTGACTTTAAATCTGTATCAAGAAATTTGCTACAACTTGTTATTAATAATGCAAGTAGTAATAACAATGAGAAAGTATAATGTGTTTTCATACGTTTATAATTGGTTAATCATAAAAATCCTAATTAAAATGTAAGGTTCAGTCCAAAGGAATAAGTTATAGCATTAGGATAAGTACCCCAGTCAATACCGTTGGCTCTGTCCCCTTCTGACGTACTGTTCGCCGAAACTGTCATTTCAGGATCCAAACCTGTGTATTTAGTAATAGTAAAAAGATTAGACGCTGATAAATAGATACGTAATCTCTCTATATGTGCCTTTTTAAGTCCAGGGATTGTATATCCAAGTTGAATATTTTTCAGTCTTACATAAGAGCCATCCTGCAAAAAGCGGGTTGTGCCTGCTCTGTGATTTTGTGAAGCACTCCAAGCTGCACGTGGCATCGTGTTGGAGTGATTTTCTGGAGTCCAATGTTCTTCATAGTAACGCACAGTGGTTGGGAAACCTCTGTAAAAGCCTTCAGCGTCGTGGAAAAATTGAACATAAATTTTTTGTCCAAAAGCACCCTGAAAAAATATATTCAAATCGAAACCTGCATATTCACCAGACAAAGTCAAGCCTGCCGAAAATTTAGGAATGGCACTGCCTTGATAAACTCTATCTTTTTCATCAATGACATTGTCATCATTTTGGTCCTTATATTTGGCATCACCGGGTTTTATTGTTCCTGATGGTCCTTGCGTTGCATGAGTCATGATTTCCAAATTATCTTGGAAGATACCTTCAAATTCATAAAGATAAAACGAGCCGACAGGTCTTCCCACAACGCATCTTGTGGCATAAAGTCCAATATCAACCATACCTGATTCAATAGGGGCAAGCAAACTAAGAACCTCGTTGTGTAAATATCCACCGTTCAACTTAATTTCAAAGCTACCTTTTTTATAATGTTTTCTATAAAATAACTCTAAATCAACACCTGTATTTAAAACGCTACCATTGTTAATATAAGGAAAACTTACTAAACCTGCAGAAGGTGGATAAGATGCCTGAACAATCATATTGTCGGTAACCTTGTAGAAATAGTCAATATTTGCACCAAGACTTCCATCTAAAAATTCCATATCAATACCGACATTCAATTGATTGCTTGTTTCCCATTTCAAATTAGTATTGCCGAGAGATGTCATATAGTAACCTTGTTCGATAGTTCCAAAAGGATAATAGCGACCGTTGCCATATTTGCTCATGGCAGAATAAGGTTCAACATTTTGATTTCCGATGGAACCCCAACCAACACGCCATTTAAACTTTGAGATAGCCGTTATGTCTTTCATGAAATTCTCTTTTTCCATATTCCAACTTGCTGAAACGGAGTAAAATGTTCCCCAACGATTACCTTTTGAAAAACGAGATGAACCATCTTCGCGTATTAGGGCGGAAATGTAATATTTTCTGTCGAAGTTATAATTGAAAGAGGCAAAAAACGACATTAATCGCGCATCAGATTCTCCCTGTGAAACATTGTCTTCCGTCTGACCAAAACCAAGGTAGTGAATATCACCCAATTCGCCATCGCTACCTCCAAGACTTTTCCAATTTTGGCTTATGATTTCAGTTCCTGCAAAATAGTTGAAGTTGTGTTTGTCAGCAATAGTAAAATTGTGGTTCAGAGTTACATTGGATGTAATGGCAAGAGAATTGTCTATGCCAACATTCATACTATTGATAGAACCAATACGATTGTTTGTTCCCCAGGCGTTATTGAAACGGCGAGTAGTCATCGTGCCGTAATCAATACCGACAACGCCTTTTATAGTTATGTTGTGTGGTAATTTCACCAATATATTGCTTGAACCTACAAAAGAGTTAAGACGGTCGCTCATATCGGTCATATTTGCCAGACCAAGAGGATTGTAGCTATTATCGAAGAAAGTATTGTACATTGGATCTCCAAAAACCTCACTTGGGGAGTCGGCATAACTTCCGTCAGGATTAAATACAGGACGCGCGGGGTTCATAAACATAGCATATCGAATAACGCTACCGCCCTCTGACACATTACCATTAGCCTTACTTGCCAAGCCATCGCCTGAACTTGGAATACGTTTTTCAAAAGATGAAGACGCAAGAACATTTAAACCTACGGTCAGCCATTTTTTAACATCAGCCGTGATATTGCTACGCAAGGAAAAGCGATTGAAATTAGTATTGACGACAATACCATCCTGACTGAAATAGGAAGCACTTACTAAATACCTCACTTTTTCAGTGCCCCCACTAACAGAAAATTCGTGTGTGTGCATTAGAGCAGGGCGAAAAATTTCTTCCAACCAATTTACATCTCCAAAATCGCGTAAATAGCCACTTGCCTCATTAATCAAAGGACGTTTAACAGAGGAGGTGGCATTGTCGGCAAGAGTAGCCTCATTATAGAGTTCGATAAATTGTTTGGTGTTAATCAAGTCTATTAACTTTCCATGAGTTTGCAGACCAATCTGCATATTGTATTCCACCTTTGCTTTGCCTGTAACACCTTGCTTGGTTGTAATCAGCACGATACCGTTGTTCGCACGTGAGCCATATATAGCAGCTGAAGATGCATCTTTCAAAATAGTTATATTTTCGATGTCGTTTGGCGAGAGGCTTCTCATACTTTCTGCAGGAATACCGTCAATTATGTATAAAGGGTCGTTGCCCGAACTACTAATTGAACCGACACCTCTGATACGCACAGCTATTGGCGCACCCGGCGCACCTGTGGCGGCTGTTACGTTCACACCCGCAGCCTGCCCTTGTAGAGCCTGCTCAACAGAAGGTGTTGGAACGCGCATCATATCCTTAGAGGACACCACACTAATAGAGCCTGATATATCGTTGCGTTTTTGGGCGGCATAACCGACAACAACAACTTGTTCCATTTCTTCTGTCGAAGACTTCATTTCAATGTTGATGACAGTTTTGCCATTGACAGGTTCTTCTACGGTTTTTGCTCCCATAAAAGAAAACGTCAAGACAGAAGAAGTATCTGGCACTTGTAGCGAATACTTGCCTTGGACATCGGTAACAACACCTGTTTGAGTACCTTTAATCCGAACATTAACTCCAACAGCGGTTGTGCCGTCAGGAAACTTAACTACTCCAGTGACATTGTGTTGTCCAAAACAAAATAATGTTGCTGATAAAGTTAAAAACAAAAATAATATCTTTCGTTTCATAAGTTTATAATTAGACATAAGTATTACAGACACAAATTTATTATATTATTTCTCATTATAAGGTATCTTTTTCTTACAAAGTGGTATCTTTTTAATAAAATGACTATATTTGACGTATGGTTAAATGGCAGAAAGTTATTTTTCTGATAATTAGTATTCTTTGTGGTTTTTATGCTTTGGCGCAGTCGTCTTTTCTGTCGTCTTACCGTATAATTCGACTCACAAACGCAGACGGACTGTCAAATAGTTCTGTTATTTCTATTATGCAGGACAGTTCAGGCATAATGTGGTTTGGCACGTGGGATGGACTAAATCGATATAATGGCTTGGAATTTAAGGTGTTTAAGCCTGAACCAGACAATCCACATTCTATAGGCAATAACGTAATCCGTCATATCGTAGAGGAAAATTCTACTTATCTATGGGTTGCTACGGATCGTGGTATTGACCGCCTTAACCGCGCTACAGGACAGTTCTACCATTTTTTTACGGACACCAATAATATTCCACAGGCGGAACATTCGTTTCTGCTTGCCAAAGATCATCGTAATCATATTTTTGTCAAAGTGCGCAATGGAAGTGTTTTTAAATATCATAGTCGTAGCAATTCTTTTATACCCGATACGAGTGAGTATCTTTTTACTACTGATAACGAAAATGTTACGGCGAAATTGCATTTTAATAGCCATATTTTATGGGGGACGAAACAGGGGTTGATGATAAGTTCAAAAACGCGCTCATCAACTCCAAAAGTGATACTTCCAGATATTCAAGTACTCTCACTATATGCAGGTAGTCAGCAAATTATATGGGTGGGCACTGATATGAAAGGGATATATATGTTAATTCCCCAGTCTTATCCGTTTTTCTCTTATACTTCTCAAAATGTGCCTGCTATGGGTGGAAGTGCGGTGCGATGTTTTTTGGAAGATGGCGAAAATCTTTTTGTCGGAACAAAAGGGGACGGTCTTTTTTTATTTGAAAATCGTGGTCCCGCTGCTTTGCGTTTTGTCAAAAAAATTACTACTCAAGCGGGACTTGCGAGTAATTCGGTATTCGTGCTGAAAAAGGGGATTGGCAGGGAGATTTGGATTGGCACGGACGGCGAGGGACTTAATTATTATGACCCTGTTTTGAAAAAAATTCAGACACTTAAAGGTACTGCTTCCACTATTGCGAAAGTCTATGCGATTTTACCGACCGATAATAATACACTGTGGGTCGGAACGAGTGGAAACGGACTTTTCAAACTTACTATTGACAGAACTAAAAAGCCGTTAATGGTCACTTCTCAAAAACATTATTTGCTTAACAATAATATTATATACTCCATAATTGCTCAAGACAGTGCGCATTTATGGATAGGCACAAGGGGCGGTGGAATTAGTCGGATTAACATTTCGACAAATCAAATTCAAAAAAAGATGTTGAACAATGCCGATGTGCTTTGTCTTTTTCAAGATGGACAACAGCAACTGTGGGCAGGTACGAGTGTGGGTTTGAGTAAATTAAAGTGGGATGGCGATTTATCCCTCATAAGACATTATACCGAAAAAGACGGACTTCCGAATAACACTATACATGGCATTTTAGAAGATTATGCAGGAAATATTTGGGTTAGTACAAATGAGGGGCTTGCTAAATTTTTGCCTGCTCAATATGGAAGCGACAGCTCAATCAGGATTGTTTCGTATTACCAAAGTGACGGTTTGCAAAACAGTGAGTTTTCGGACGGTGCTTACTATAAAAGTCGTACCTCATCAATAGTATATTTTGGTGGAATTAATGGTTTTAATACGTTCGACCCGTTGTCTATTTCGGGAAATTCTTTTATGCCTGACTTGCAGATGGATGAATTTTATCTGCAAAATTCCCCAGCTCAATTGGCTGATTATATGCAGGATAAAACACTCGTGTTAGGGTATGAAAATAAGCTGATAAGGTTTCATTTTTTATGTGTGGACTATATTAATGGAAACAAGTGTGAATATTCTTACAAGTTGGAGGGATTTAATGATGATTGGGCAAATCTCGGAACTTCGTCGAACGTAGTCTTAAATAATCTTCCGTCAGGGAAATATATTCTGAAAGTACGGAACAGTAATGCCGATAAAATTTGGAATGACAGATATTTTGAATTACCCATTATAATCCGTTCTGCGTGGTGGTTTAGCGGTTGGGCTTATACTGTCTATCTAATTATCCTGTCAGTGGTACTTTTGTTAGTGGGACGGCAACGTAAATTCAGGCGTACAGCAAGAGAAGACATAAGAATTAAAGAATTGGAAAAACAACATAACGAGGAAATTCATCAGGCAAAACTTGCTTTCTTTACAAATATTGCTCACGAGTTCTCTAACTCGCTAACGCTGATTTATGCACCCAATGAGAAGTTGGCGCAGCATTATGAGGGTGACTTAAAAGCAAAAAAATATATTGATGCTATTCGTCTTAATGCACAGCGAATGCAACATCTGATTCGTCAGTTAGTAGAATTTAGAAAAGTTGATTCAGGGTTTATGCAGATATTGATAGAGGAAGTGGACATTGTGGATACGGTGCGTTTTGTTATGGATCACTTTATGGAAACAATTTTGCAAAAAGAAATTAATGTTGTTTTTCAGCCGTCCGCGCCTGTCGTGTGGAATACGGATTTGGAAGCGTTCTCTAAGGTGCTGTTCAATCTTGTTTCCAATGCCGTAAAATATACACCGCAAGGGCAAACGATTACCATCAAAACAGAAATTGAAAATAATGAACTTGTGTTGGATGTTACAAATACAGGTGTGGGGATTTTAGAAGAAGATAGAAGAATTGTTTTTGACAGGTTCAAAGTATTGGAGCAGTTGGAAAAGAGTATGGATATGCGCAGTGGAATTGGACTTGCAGTGTGTTATGCACTTGTAACAAAATTGGACGGCACTATCTCTCTGCTCTCGGACGGTCACACGTACGTGTCGTTTTTAGTTCGGTTGCCTTATCGATCGGCTGTGGGTAATGGGTGTTCGGCTTCGGCTTTGGCTTCGGCTTCTGGTTCAGGTGATGTTGCGAATGGTGGAAGTTCGATTGTGGATAGCAGACATTCGGTTTTTGGAGATGTTGCGAGTTTGGCTTCGCGTGATTTTAAGTACGATTATTCTCAGGGTACTGCGCTCGACTCTGCACTCGACTCTGCGCTCGACTCTGCGCGAGTAGTCACGTCAAGCACGGACAAGGACACAGATACTCGTCCGATAGTTCTTATCATAGATGACGACTCTGAAATACGTGCCTTGCTTTCCGATATTCTTTCGGAAGATTACCAAATTATTATGGCGCAAAACGGACAGGAAGCATTAGATGTGATGCAGGAACAAACACCTGATATTATTGTCTGTGACTTAATAATGCCTGTTATGGACGGTATGACTTTTGTGAGCATTGTTAAGGGAAAAGAAGCGTTAAGGCATATTCCGATTATTATTTTGTCGAGCAAAGATACTGTAGAAAGCCATATTGAGGGCATTGCCACAGGCGGGGACACTTATTTGTCAAAACCCTTTCACCCAAAACATTTGCAAACATTAGTTAAACGATTATTAGTAAAGAAAAAAAACTTAATCTCGTTTAGCCATTCTCCATACGCGGATGTGGAAAAATACAAAGGTAAATCAATATCAAAGGAAGACAAAGCGTTCTTGATGCAAATATATAAAGTGATAAAAAATAATTTGTCGTCCGAAAATCTCTCGCCCGACTTTTTGGCAAGTTATGTAGCACTAAGTCGTATGCAACTCTATCGTAAAATAAAAGAGCTGACAGGGCAGACACCCACAGAAATTATTCGCCTCAAACGCTTGGAACAGGCTGAAAAAATGTTAGTCACCACAACTCAAACAGTAAAAGAAATTATGTATATCTGTGGCTTCAACAACAAGGCTCATTTCTATCGTGAATTTCAGAAACGCTACGGTTCAGCTCCCAAAGAATATCGCCTCTTGTCCATCACAAATTGTCAAGAAACGAATGTGACAAACTATAAACATGATGCATAAAACGTGGCTTTTACTTGGAGCGAATGAGGGCAATATTCTACAAACATTCGACGAAGTGCGAACTCTGCTCAACGAGAGAGTGGGGGAGATAGTCGCGTCTTCGGATATTCATACTTCAGAGGCATGGAATATGGACTCTGACACTGTATTTCTAAATCAAGCATTAGAAATAAATACGTTTTTGCAGCCACTTCAAGTCCTTGATATTTGCAAAGAGATAGAAAGGATATTGGGTAGAGAAACTTCTTTTGATTGCGGGTCAAACGGCTCATCACATCTACGTCAGTCGTGCGAATATCAGTCGCGTCCAATCGACATTGATATAATTTTTTACGATGATATTATTTATAATAATCCGCGTCTTTTTATTCCTCATCCTTTAGCACATATACGGCAATTTGTACTGCGTCCACTTTCGGACATCTGCCCCGACAAACTCCACCATGTATATGGTAAGACTGTACAGGAGCTTTTATCATCTTTGCAGTATTGCTAAACAATTTTAGATGTTTATAGATAATTGCAGGCATCGCATATCGGCGCACTTTCATTTTGAGGTATCGAGTGTAAGTTATTAACAATTTGCAGCACCTCGAAATGCAAATGTGACGAAAAGTCCATTTGGGGTTGGATGTCAGGAAATGTACGCAAGATTATTTTTTTTACTACCTTTACACATCAAACGAGAATGATAAGTGAATGTTTATCGACCTATTAACAACAATTTATAAACGTATGAAACGAGCATGACGAATGTTGCCACCCAAAACTAAATATTTATTGGCGAGTTCCATACGACCTATTAACAACAATTTACACGCGTATGAAACGAGCATGACAAATGTTGCCACCCAAAACTAAATGTTTATTGGCGAGTTCCATACGACCTATTAACAACAATTTACACGCGTATGAAACGAGCATGACAGATGTTGCCACCCAAAACTAAATGTTTATTGGCGAGTTCCATACGACCTATTAACAACAATTTACAAGCGTATGAAAATTATTTTTATTGCAGGCGCACTATTGGTGATGAACCTGACGGCGACAGCCCAAAATCCGACTGTTTCGACAAAGTATTCGGATGAAAAAATCGAAAGTCTAATCCAAAGCTACCATGCGGCAGATGCCCATGACATATTCCCCAGCGAAACACTATCTCAAAAGCTGAAAAAAGATTTTCCAGCAGCGCGTGATATTGAATGGGAAACGGCAGCGGGAATTTACGAAGCCGAATTTGAAATCGGATGGAAAGACTACAAAGCCTATTGCGATGCAGATGGAAATTTGCTCATGTACACTTTTGATGTTCGGTTATCGGAAGTTCCCGATGTTATCAAAAATGCAGCGCAGACGAAACATCCCGATTTTAGACTAAATCGCGATGCCAGAAAGATCATTAAAGGGAAAAAAGTCCTCTATGAGGTAACGTTCGAAAAAGGAGAGGTTGAAATCGAAGCAACTTTTAACAGCAATGGTAGCTTTGTAAAAGAGCACTACGACTAAACACGTTTCAACTTCGAGATTCTTAATACAGGAACGAAAGCATAATACCTGCGGCGACGGCAGAGCCGATGACGCCAGCGACGTTAGGACCCATAGCGTGCATGAGCAGATGGTTCGTTTTGTCGTACTCTAATCCCACAACCTGCGAAACACGCGCCGAATCGGGAACTGCCGATACGCCCGAATTGCCTATTAGAGGGTTTATCTTGTTGCCGTCTTTCAGGAATAAGTTAAAGAGTTTCACGAACATCACCCCACCAATAGTAGCGATTACGAACGAACAAGCACCGAGTACAAAAATTCCTACCGATTTCGGGGTAAGGAATGAGGTTGCCTGCGTGGAAGCACCAACAGTCAGCCCAATCAGAATTGTGACAACGTCAATAAGCGGACCGCCCGCTGTGTTAGCAAGACGCTTTGTTACGCCACTTTCCTTGATAAGATTGCCCGCAAAGAGCATACCCAGCAACGGAAGACCTGTTGGAACAATAAACGCAGTGAGAAGAATACCTATTATGGGGAATATGACTTTTTCGGTCTTTGTAACCTGACGTGGCGGACGCATACGTATAAGACGTTCTTTTTTACTTGTGAGAAGCCTCATAATCGGCGGTTGGATAACAGGCACGAGAGCCATATACGAATATGCTGACACCGCAATAGCCCCCATTAAGTCGGGTGCTAACTTGGATGAAATAAATATTGCTGTGGGACCGTCCGCGCCACCAATAATGCCGATAGCACCTGCTTCGGACGGCGAGAAACCGAAAAGTAATGCCAACGAATAGGCTGCAAAAATACCAAGTTGTGCGGCTGCACCAATGAGCATGAGTTTAGGATTTGAAATAAGCGCAGAGAAATCCGTCATAGCCCCAATCCCCAGAAAGATAAGAGGCGGATACCACCCGTTCTGCACACCATGATACAGAATATTCAAAACAGAGCCACTCTCATAAATACCTAATTTCAGACCAGGATAAAAAGGGATATTTCCCAAAATTATACCAAATCCTATAGGTATAAGCAACATAGGCTCAAACTCTTTTGCAATAGCAAGGTATATAAATAAAAGCCCGATACTTATCATCGCCAGATGTCCCCACGTAACATTGGCAAATGCCGTATAGGTAAAAAACATCCCGAGTTGCTCGGCGATGAAACTGTAAAAAGAACTTAAAAGCATGATAATTTATTTTTTTCGTTAGCCAATATTCGTTAGCCAATATTCATTAGTCAATATTTGTTAGCCAATATTCATTAGTCAATATTTGTTAGCCAATATTTATTAGTCAATATTTGTTAGCCAATATTCGTTAGCCAATATTTATTAGTCAATATTTGTTAGCCAATAATGATCAGGGTATCGCCCTCCATAACGGCACTGCCTTGAGAAACCTTAATTGATTTTACAACTCCGTCCTGTTCGGCATCAATGTTGTTTTCCATTTTCATAGCTTCAAGGATCATAACTTTCTGCCCAGCCTTAACGCTGTCGCCCTCCTTTACAAGAACTGTTATAACCGTTCCGGGTAGTGGCGATTTGATTTCCGAACCACCGGACGCACCGCTTGCAGCAGGTTTAATATTTGCTACATTAGGCATAGGTACTGTATTGACGACAGGCTTTGTACCGTCTGTCGAAACAGCAATTGTCTTTATTGGTGGTTGTTTGATTTCTTTATCGACTTGTACTTCGTAAGGAGTGCCATTAACTTCAATATGAAGCATAGAGCCTTCTACGTTTGTGATTTCGGTTTCGTAGGTATTTCCGTGAATTGTGAATTTATATTTCTTCATAACGTTGTATGTTTTTTCTATAAGCTATTTGTTAAAATAAGTATTTAATCCGTAAATTTTGGAACTCCATGGAGAATATGTGCGGGACACCTTGTCGATAGTGATAATCGTTGTTTCTTCGTCGTGAAGTTCATTTTGATACATATAAATTGCCGAAGCTATGGCAGCATAAACGTCGCCGCTTATAGACCCTGGTAGCTTTTGCAAATCTTCGGTATGTACAATCTTGTGTGGAGCAACTTTCATCGCTTTTTTGTTCTGACGGCGAACCATATAGTTGCCGAGCAGTTTAAAGATAACGTACAGTAGAATAAGTGCCATGAATACGGTGGACATGGCAATAACGGCGAGTACCCAACCCGAAGGATCCCTTTCAAAGAGCAGTTCCGCTTTTTTAGGAACGCGATAATGAGTTTTGGCAGGAAGCTCGCGAATGTTGTCAAATCCGTCTGAAACATCCAATACCATAATATCGTAACCCATTACAGGATTATCACCCGCAATGTAGAGTTCGCCCGCAGAAGCACTGTAGCTGAATGCCTGTGCACTTCCCTCAAAACGAAATTCTTTCACCATATCACCTTCAAGGTTCAGTACAACAAATAGAGTAGAATCACGGTTGGTTGCCAGATATACTATGTGACCCTCGTAGATAGCAACACCTTTTGGTTGATAGATTGCATATACATCATGTCGTCCTGCCACATTATCCACTTTAATGCTTCTTTTTATATTGAGTGCATTGTTGGAATAGTCTATAAGATCTATGGTATTTGTGATAGAAGATATTCCGACAAAGATGTGACTGTCTTTGTCGAAAACAAAACTCTGCGGGGTGAGCGGGTCGTAAAACTCCTGTACCTTTTCTTCCTGCGCAACACCGACACCAACACCAGCACCAACACCAGCACAGAAAACAATTAGATAAAAATATTTTTTTAGCATAACTTACAATGGAATATTTGAATGTTTTTTAGGCGGATTGACATCTTTCTTGGTCGCGAGAGCGTTGAGAGCACGAATTACGCGGAAACGAGTATTGCGTGGCTCAATAATATCATCAACAAAGCCGTATTTAGCAGCGTTATAAGGATTTGCAAATTTGTCCTCGTATTCTTTAACTTTTTCGTTTGTGAATTTTTGACGATCTTCGGGATTTTCGATAGATGAAATCTCCTTTCCGTTAAGGACTGCGATAGCACCAGAAGCACCCATAACGGCAATTTCGGCAGATGGCCAGGCGTAGTTGATGTCGCCACGAAGCTGCTTACAGCTCATAACGTCGTGCGCTCCGCCGTAACTTTTGCGAAGTGTAACGGTAATCTTCGGAACGGTCGCTTCGCCGTAGGCAAAGAGAAACTTCGCACCGTGAATAATGATGCCACCGTATTCCTGTACTGTGCCCGGTAAAAATCCGGGTACATCCACAAGTGTGAGGATTGGAATATTGAAAGCATCGCAGAAGCGGACAAAACGAGCACCCTTGCGAGAAGCGTTTATGTCGAGCACTCCTGCAAAATATTTAGGATTATTTGCGACTACACCAACCGATTGTCCATTAAGATGGATAAATCCAACGACGAGATTTTGTGCAAAAAGTTTATGAACTTCTACAAACTCCCCATTGTCGGCAATACCTTGAATAACTTCAAGCACGTCGTAGGGTTTGTTAGGGTTATCAGGTATAATACTGTTTAAAGAATCTTCAAGACGGTTTATTGGGTCATTGCAGGGAACGAGTGGTGCTTCTTCGAGATTGTTGGATGGAATAAAACCAATCAGTTTGCGTAAAAATTCAAGACCTTCCTGCTCGTTTTCTACAACAAAATGTGCAACGCCCGATTTTGAAGCATGCACTAATGCCCCCCCTAATTTATCTTCAGTAACGTCTTCGTTCGTAACGGTTTTTACAACCTTTGGACCCGTCACAAACATATAAGAATTTTCCTTACTCATCATTATAAAATCGGTGAGTGCGGGGGAATATACTGCGCCGCCGGCACAGGGACCAAAAATTGCCGAAAACTGCGGGATAACGCCCGAAGCCATAATGTTACGCTGAAAAATTTCAGCATATCCCGCTAAACTTTGTACACCCTCTTGAATACGTGCGCCACCGCTATCGTTAAGACCGATAACAGGTGCGCCAGCTTTCATAGCCATATCCATTACCTTGCAAATTTTCTTTGCGAAACTTTCGGAAAGAGAGCCACCAAAAACGGTGAAATCTTGCGAGAACACATACACTAAACGTCCGTCAATAGTACCGTATCCTGTAACAACGCCGTCCGAGAGAAACACTTGTTTTTCCATTCCGAAGTCGGTGCAACGGTGAGTAACGAACATATCAAATTCTTCAAACGAGCCTTCGTCCAAGAGCAGAGCAATGCGCTCGCGTGCTGTTAATTTTCCTTTGGCGTGTTGGGAGTCGATACGTTTTTGTCCCCCGCCCAAACGTGCTTCTACTCGCTTGTCGAGGAGCTGCCTTATTTTTTCTTCAAAATTCATAAAATATATTTTTGCTGTATTTTTTGCGAATAATAAAAAATCCCCAAATAAACCAGATAAAGAGGATGTTTAGTTCTTAGAACAGAATTCCGTAAGTACTCCCGCCGTTGATTTCGGGTGCATAAAGCCGATATGAAGACCCTCTGCGCCGTTGCGTTGCGTTTTATCAATAAGACGAACACCTTTAGCTTCAGCTTCCGCGAGTGCTTGATCAGTATTTTCAACCGCGTACGCGATATGGTGAAGTCCCTCGCCTCTCTTTTCGATAAAGCCAGCAACAGTACTTTCGGGAGAAGTCGGCTCTAAAAGCTCAATTTTTGTTTCGCCCACTTGAAAAAAAGCAGTCCTCACCTTTTGGTCTGCCACTTCCTCTATGGCGTAACATTCAAGACCCAAAACGTCTTCAAAAAAGTGTCTGGCTTCATCTATGCTTTTAACTGCGATGCCAATGTGTTCAATTTTAGATGGTTTCATAAAGTTATTGTGTTGATAATCAATGCGTATTACGTTTAACGTAATGAGTTGCAAATATAATGCTTTTTTGCGTTAATGTCAAATGCTCGTGTGCGATTTTGCGAATTTCCTCAAAATAATTAGGGCATTCCCCCTGCTTCGGAGCGTGGGACATAATTGAGAATGTAGAATTGAGAATTTAGAATGATGTTCTAATTTCCAACTCTGTGACGCGCTCCGATGCAGGGGTCGGGCTTTCCGCTACAATCTTTTTGCTAATGCACCCCAATCCGCCGCTATATGTAACTCCCACTATCACCTGTAAAACGAACCATTAGCAAAAAGGATTTTCGCTGCAATCCCTAATGCACCCCCCCGCACATCCCACGCTTGCGCGGACTATGCCGAGCGAGAGCGACTTCATTGCGAAGCAATAATCCCTAATGCACCCCCCCGCACATCCCACCCGCCCCACCATATCATGGAATTTTGGTTAGTAAGCCCCTACCAACGATAGTTCTAAAGTTTCAATATCATTAAGATTATAATACCAATGAACAAAGCCTAACTGCTCGTTGAACAGATGATAAAATGAGTGTTCGCCAAGTCTTGATTTTGCTTGCCCGCTTATACGATATACGTCTATTTGCCGGCTTTGGTACTTGTATGTTTCGAGTTCCTTTATTTTAATTTCATAGCTAAACTTTAACATCTGCCCCTGAAGGCGAGGTTCATGAAAGGTGATGGTAGATCGCTTATAGTTCTTTCCAACTTTAACAGGAATATTTATTTCAGGAAATGGATAGTAATCCGCTAAACCATGAAAATGTGCCCTTGGTGGATGTAGCCATATATACTTCGGATTAGCTTCAACCTGAGTATATTCGTTCCAATGATGGCATTTTTTCAGACTGTCTTCATACGTAAAATCAAGGCGTATCTTGTTAGTGTCAGGCATTTCGCAGAAATATATATATTCAATTTTAGTTCCTCCATATCTAATTTCATCCGTCACTTTCATCAAAATATACAGATAATTTTTTTCCTCTGCAGAATCATATTTCGCTTCAAATAAAAATTGTTTATACGGTTCATAGACGTGGTTAGCTAATTTCTTCTTGTTCCGATAAGCGGGACTTGTGGCTGATAGTAAGAACGGCAAAAATAATAACGACAACAATAGTCTCTTAAAGTGTAATAAGTTCATAATATCATAAATTTTGAAATACAATTATGTTTGCAATTGGGACTAATGGTACAGGAAACTGAAGACTACGCAAATATCTGCAAAAATAATCTCTTTTGCAAGAAATAGTTGTGAAAACTATCAGTACAGTACGAATTGTGTATTTATTAGATAACCGAAATTTTGCTTTTTGTATTATAATCAAGTATCTTTGTTTTGCATGAGTATTGCACTCTTTTGTAACTCAATAACATCTTAAATATGAAAATTATATCTTGTTTAATTGCAGCGATGGCATTTTGTTTCTCTTATTCGCAGCCCCAATACGAGTCTGTGTTTACTGAAAATGATAGCATTGACGAAAACAATGTTATCTACAAACTAAATACAGTCTTTATTTATGACTACGAGATAATTAAAAACGGTGAACGTCTTAAACTTAAAACCAATTCCATAAGATTGTTGGACACATCCTCGTTTATGGGATTTTCAGACAGTTCGTTTATGAGGTCTTTGGACGCATCTTCATTTGGTTTATTTTTTGAATATGTAAACGCCGACTCGGGTTCTATTGGTGTTGATAAAATTTTATTATTAGTGAAAGCTCCCTCTTTTTATGATGGAAGAACTCACGGGAACCAAACACAAATATCTTTTCTTCAAATACCGGAATTAAGTGGTACAAGCCTCACCGGTGCAGTCGAAAACAGCGAAAATGTTTGGCTTCACCCTATTAGGGACGGATATTTTAGCGCATTACAGTCTTGTCCTTTTCCCTACATAAAGCAACCTTACATTGTTGGTAGTATTTGGGCGGACTCAATGCTTATCGGGTATGGCAGCAGTCCGCATACTGGAGAATGGGAAGGACAGGCACTATTGAATTACTTATATAAAATTATAGACAAAAAAAATGTTGAAACAAAATTAGGGGATTTGTCTTGTTTTATTGTTGAGAGTAAGGCAAAGTCCAATTCTTTTGAAACTCAATTAATAAGTTATTTTTCTGATAAATATGGATTTGTGCGTTTAGAATATACCTTGATAAACGGTATAAAAATCAATTTTTGGATTGACAAAGTTGTAAAAATATAAATTTTGCCGTTTTGTTCCTAATAGTTTTTAAAACGGCTATATTTTATTAATTTTTATAAAATTTCATTTCTATTGGGTCAATCTATAAATCTCGCAAAAACAAAATATTAGTCGATAGCTTTTGTTTTTTACGAAACAAATTCGTTATTACGATATACGCAAAGAAAATAATTTTGCGCAAACACAAATCAGGCTGCATAAAAAGTGGAAATTACCGATAACATAAAAATAAGAGTGATAGACAGAACATTATAGCTATATCAAACCGAAAAACAACTTCTGAGTTGTATTTTTAATATTTATTTTATATCTTTGCAATGAAACAACAAATGACTTTTGATGACGTAACAGGCGATGGACGCCTCTGGGCAGTTAGGTATGAGGGGGATAGCGACAACCAATTATACAAATTATTTGATCAATGGACGGATGTTGTTTGGTTGAGGAATTTTTTCAGGGAAAATATGTACGATTTAATGAATTATTTCGGTACTATAGACGCTAACGTTGCAATTTATGATACAATAGAGGATAGTGAAAAGTTAGAAAATATACTCCTGAATATTTCGTACGGAACGAATTTAGACAATATCTTTCGTCCATTAAATAATTATACGAGAGAGACTTTTTTAGATAAAAATAAAGCGAAAATAACTAACAGGCGACACCACGCTTCATGGTTAAGAATTTATGCGATACGATTAAGTCAAGGCATTTTTATCATTACAGGAGGTGCTATAAAACTAACCGCAACCATGCAAGAGCGAACGCATACAAAAATAGAACTTTCCAAAATAGAGCGGACACGCCGCTTTTTAATAGATAATGGAATTGTGGACGAATTAGGATTTGTTGATTATTTAAGAGAGCTATAGATATGAATGTAACAATACAAAAATTAAGGGAGCACGAAACCACCAACACGTCACGTTGGCGGTCGGAAGCGGAACAAAGGCGCGAAAATAAATCGTGGCTTCGTCACTCGCAACACGTAGCAATGCTTATGTTAGACAAAATGGAAGAATTGGGCTTAACTCAAAAAGCACTTGCGGGACAAATGGATGTTTCGCAACAATACATCAGTAAAATGCTGAAAGGACGAGAAAATTTTTCCATAGAAACATTGGCAAAAATAGAGGATGCCTTGCATATCAACGTCCTTGTGCACGATTTCGCTTGATGGACAGAAACTACGAATTATAACAAACACTGCCTGTCTGTCGGTGCAGGGTCTAATATTCACCTGCGATATGGCGTGTTTCGCAGTCTGTTTGGAGTAAATCTTGCAGAGAGGGCTGCGCTATAAAAGACACTGTACCCATACATTTTTCTACTATTTCGGCTATTTGCAGAAAAGAACATTGCTCATTGAGAAATTTCATCACAGCGATTTCGTTTGCGGCATTAAGAATACAAGGCATATTTCCGCCTTTCTTCAATGCTTCACGAGCGAGTGTGAGGCAACGGAATGTGTCGGTATCAGGCTTTTCAAAAGTTAGCGAGCCAATGTCCGCGAGGTCTAATCGTTTTTGTGTGGAGTAAAGTCGTTGTGGAAAAGACAGTGCAAATTGAATTGGGATTTTCATGCTCGGATAGCCGAGTTGTGCCTTGACTGAGGAGTCTTTGAATGATACAAGTGAATGTATTATTGATTGTGGATGAATGACTACATCTATTTGATCTTCGGAAACGGAAAAAAGATGGGCGGCTTCTATCATCTCAAGCCCTTTATTCATAAGGGTTGCGGAGTCTATTGTGATTTTTTTGCCCATACTCCAAGTGGGATGTTTTAGTGCGTCTTCTAC
>JAISPZ010000038.1 GCA_031274555.1 Bacteroidales bacterium
CACAGGCACTGATGTCAATGTTTTCGCTCCGATGTCTGCTCCTTCGTCCATCCCATATAATCCGGATCTTGCAACAACAACTCTTGATTACGAGGTCTCTGACGAAGCCTCTTTTGCCCGGATACGCTATAGCGGTAATCAATTTACAGTAAAGACCAAAGAAGGCAAAACGCTTTACTACGGTGGGACACCCAATGCGTTATCAAAATTATCCAACGGCAAAATTTACGGCTTTTTATTGCGCAAAATTGTTGATGCCTGGGGCAATGAGGTAAATTATTACTATAATAACGCTAACGGCGAAGAGCCGAGTGTAAGCGAAATTGTTTACGGTGGTACGACAGCCTGCAAAATTATTTTCGACTACGATACCCGCAAATTGACTCGCAAGTACGCTGTAAGTGCGGGTAATGTCTTTCTTCAAAAGAAGCTGTTGAAAAAGATTCGTATGCAGGTCGGTGGCATGATGGCACATGCGTACAATATGACATACCATGAGCCTGTAATTTCCAACTCGTCTTCAAGCATTATATCCATAGATCCGTCTGCAAGTGATGCTGCAGACTTTACAACACGTTTGTTGAGCATCCAAAAAGAGTATGTAAACGTACAAGATACAACTCTTACTTTGCCTTTAACCTTTACATGGAGTCCCCCTCTGCCTCCTACGTTAGGCAACATAGACACATTACGACATCAAGGTGCTGTTGTTGAGACGGACGATTCAGATCCATATTCCCATCATGGTGCTGTAGCCGACGTGAATGGTGATGGCATTATGGATCTAATAAAATTGGAGAATCCTGAAACCCAGTTTTTGATTGATATTAATGGCGATGGTGCAGCAGAACTTATCACTCGTACTGCGCAAGATGGCATAGCCATACGTTTTGCAAAATCTAATATACCTTCTGGTGAATATGGTGACTTAAAAGATACTAATGCTTTTGAGAGCTTATCCGCTTGGTTGAGTGATATGCACGGAAATGCTATCACAGAATTATCTTACAGCAATGAGATGTACCGAAACCATCATCCAGTATTGTTTGGCGATGTGAATGGTGATGGTTTAGCAGATGTCGTGGGAATACTGAACTCTGGAGCGGCAGTATATTTGAATCGCGGCGATCTTCTTTTTGAGAAAGTGCGGGAGATTTCAGGGGTAGAAGTTACTCATCTTATTCCGAGGGGCGACGTTTCTGTTTCCGAAAATACAGAGAAAGTGGTATTAAAATCTTTTACTTTGCAGGATATGAATGGAGACGGAAAAGATGATTTAGTAGAAATAGTTCATGTGTTACTTAGGCAGTACCATGGAAGTCCCGATAGAATGGGATATTATGAAACTTTCGACGTAGCAGATGAAAAGATTTATGTTTATGATGCATTGTTAGATTCGTTATCTATTCCTGAAAAGAGGAAAGTCTATGATAGGGAAGGTCTTCGCGGGATAGATGTTTTAAGCACTCACATGGATGATATTTTTGCTCAAAAGAGTTCTTATCACGGCGGTCCATCAACAATACGCTTTATAGACATGAACGGAGATGGATTACCTGATATGTTGAAATATGAGTATCGTTGGCGAGAAATAACAACCAAACTTTACTATATGGATGTCGCTACAAAAGTCTATCGTGGCAATCCTCACTTGAATGAAGATAGTGCTCACTTATCCATGATTTTTGATTTCTCGGAAGGTACGCCTCTTTTTTTTATGGATGTTAATGGCGACGGCTTATTAGATTTGTTATCAGCATACAATAACATGAATGGTGCTTATTTGAATGCATATCTTAATACCGGCTTTGGCTTTGCAAAGATCTATAATTGGTTTTATTTTCCTTCATTGAATAAAACTTGTGGTGACTTTTTGTTTGAACTTGTGGACTTAAATGGCGATGGTCTTTGTGAGGTAATTCCCCGTGATTGTTTTGAAATGGCAGGATGGTTAGGCAGGACCAATTCAAAATATTTTTTAAAAGGTCGTGATTATTCCGACGGAGTTATAGAGAAGATTTCTCGTGGTAAAAAGCCTGAGTTGGAAATAGAATATATGCGCAAGATAGATACCGTCCGTAATTCTTCAACAACGAACCTTTCTTATCCTTATCGTTTAATAAGCAATCAGACAGTTGTAAAGTCAATCACCACAGATGGTGAAATTTACAGAAAATTTTTCACTTATGGCAAGAACCTTCTCAATGTGCATGGTAAAGGACTTTTGGGCTATGATAAAATAGAAACAACGACTACGAGAGGCGAGAAAATACGTTTAGAGTGCGCGTTAAACAGTCATAATGATGATTTTCTACTCACAAAAAAGGAGACATATAAATATGATTCTCTACTAAGCAGAGAGACTTATTTTTATGACACAATAGCTTTATCAAGCAAAGTAAAATACTATCCCCTGTCAAAAAGTATAACATTCGATGGAACAATAAAGACATATAATCATGCTTATTACGATTACGACAGTTTTGGTAATGTTACACGTGAGCGTAAATATACAGACGTTAAGTATCTTGTCGCTCCAAATATGTCCCCATCAGCATTTCCGACAGGTTCAGGCTCCACATTGACTTCTTATACGGCTAATCTTACTTTTGAAGAAACAAAAATAGATTATGTGTCCTCCGGCAACTATGGTATAAAAAACGCTCCGTGTAAAGTTGTTCACAGTTCCGGTTACGTCGGCAAGCCGGCACTTGCCGATACGACTTTCTATACGTATCAAAACGGCTTGCTCTTAACAGAACAAAAACGCAACTCCACAACCACCTGCACATATAACACAAACGGCTTACTGTCGAGCGAAACCGTGCAACTAAAGGCAAGCGGTAGTTTTCCGCAGACAACAACTTATCAATACCAAAATGGGGGACGTTTTCTCTACAAAACAATCTCTCCGCCTGGCGACACTGTCACCTCCATTTATGACACTGTACGCGGACTGCTTTTGCAAGAAAGGAATAACTATGGTTTCGTGACAAATTACAGTTATGACAGTTACAGCCGTCAAGATACTGTTAAAACAAGCCCAATTGAAAACGAAACAATATATCGTTATGTAAAATTGACAGATGTTATGGGCGTTCTTTCTCTTTTACGCAATTACACCGAAGAGATTGTTAATGGCAACCCTTCTCGCACGTACAGAGATGCTTTAGGACGTGTTGTCGCCACGATGACAAGCAGCAAAAACGGCTATATAGAAACACGTACAACTTATAATCACGACGGTCTTAAAAACAAGGAAATATTTCCCTTCTATGTCGGTGGTAAGATGCCAAATATACTTTATAAATACGACGTTTACGGTCGTGCAATAAAGATTTTTGACGACGAAAAAGCGGCGTTTAGTACTTATACAACGAATAACGGTTATACGACAGTAGAAACAAGACGTAGCGGTGTAAATAGTGGTGCAGCCAGTACACTTGTATCTTCAACTGTGAGTAATGCTGTTGGCGATATAATAACATCCTCCACACCGAGCAATACCGTTCATTACGTTTACAAATATCCGGGCTTGCCGAGCGTTATCTACGACAACAGTGGCGACAGCACTGTTATAACTTACGACAGTTATGGTCGTATAATCTCAAAGCGAGACGGAGCTTCAGGTGGACATTTATATACTTATGATAATGCCGACAGGCTGTTGCGCGAAGAAGATAATAACGGTAGTATAAAAAAATATCTTTACGACAGTTGGAGCAGGCTGCAAAAAATGGTGATACTTGGTAGCAATGCTGACAGTACTGTTGTAAGTTATGAATACGTTGCTGACGGTGTAGCAAAGGGTAGTATAAAAAGGGTGTCTAACGTCGAAAATACGGCAGGCGACATAAGCTCAACAAGTACTGTTTATTTTTACAGCGACACCACAGGATTACTTGTGCGACAAATTGATAGCATTAATGATAAAAATTTTGTAACAGCCTATACTTACTATAGGAACGGGAACATGAAAACAAAAACGTTTCCAGGTGGTTTAACGATAAGCTACGGGTATAATCAGGATGGCAGTGTTGATAGTGTTGTGAGCAGTACAGCAATACTTTGGAAAGGTGGTGCAAAAACTGCGTGGGGCAGTTATCTGCAAAGCACTTTGGGAGGTAGTATAAATCACAGGCAAACGTTTGACAAAAAGGGACGACTGACTGCGCGACAAACATTTTTCCCTAATGACACTTTTGCGCAATATTACGACTACGATATAATTTCCGAGCAAATAAACTATCGTGGTAGCATGCCGAAGGCGACCTTTACTCAAAACGCAAGCGACGTTCTCACACGTACAAATAATAGCGGTTGGGCGGAAGTTTTTGAGTACGACGACAACAATAGATTAAAACATATCTTTACCTTTGCTTCAGGTATGTCCCAGGCAAAGACTCAAACCACTTACTACGACTTGGGCAACAATATTTCGCACAAGGACGATGTTGGCAGTTACACATACAGCGAAGAAAAGCCGCATGTATTAGACCGAATAGAGCAAAGTCCGTTGTTTTTAGATAACAATTCACAATCTTTTTTTCAGGGGGAGTTCTATCCGTTTACGTCAGAACAGAACCTTACCTTTACTCCCCATAATCGTGTAAAAACTCTCACACAAAAAGATTACAAAGCGACGTTTAATTACAATGCTTCTTTTAGTCGTGCAACAATGACACTTCACAAAAATGATATTCTGCAATACACGAAGTATTATCTCGGCAATTACGAAGAAAAACAAGGTGGTGAAAACAATATAACCTCTTACAGTTATATCCCGCTCCCTGACGGCACACAGGCTGTTTGTATCAACGATAACATTTACTATCTGCTTACCGACCATCTTGGGAGTATTGTTGCTGTTGCTACTTCCGATTCAGGCATAATAGAGCGATATAATTATGATGGCTATGGTCGTCGCCGTAATCCTGTGACACTCGCGTACGAGTGGATTACAGACACCACTTCCATTACAGACAGACCTGTTATAGATAGAGGCTTTAGTGGGCATGAACATCTTGATGAATTCCACCTGATAAATATGAATGCCCGCCTCTACGACCCTTGGCTTGGTCAATTTATCAGCCCCGACCCTCTCGCCGATCAGTACCCTGGTGTTTCGCCATATTCCTATTGTGGCAATAACCCAATAAACAAGATAGATCCGACAGGCATGACAATCGTGGTCATGGTAACAAATCCTGATGGTACAAAGGAAAGTTTTACCTATACGCCGGGCATGAAGTACAAGGGAGACAATGCAGAAGCAAGAAGAATAGTAGATGAACTTAACCGCATATATGCGGCAGAAGGTGGGGGTGGTCGTGGCACGAGTGGTATTATGGATGCACTTATCAGTAGCGGTTACCGTTATGTTATCACAAATGGGCAGCCCAAAGGGGGAGATGCCAGTACTGGATGTGGAGATGACGACGAAAATGAGTCAGTATATATTTCGATGGGGAAAATAGAAAAAATTGACGCAGGCTCAATAGAACTAATGGCACATGAGTTATTTCATGCTTATTTGATTCAAAATAGTGTTTACTTCTCGTCTATTATGGGTGAAGTAGCAGCTTATCTTTACTCGTATTCCATAGCGTATCGGTACGCAAGGAAGCATCCTTTCGTTTCTGGGAGTGATTTTTTCTTACAGACGGATAAAAATGGGAATACAGATAATAATATGGGAAAAAGTGATGAAAAGGGGAAGGAATATAATGAGGCTTTTCACAAAGCTTTATGGAGTACAGACAATTACTCGTTTACTACGAACTTTAATGAATTGACGAATCTTTTTGAAAAAGGCGCAAAGGCAAATGAAAGAGGACTATATAATGCATTTCCACTTATTGTTAATGGTTTGAACCGTAGTATTTTTCACGTGCTATATCCGATGCTGCCATTTCTAAAAAAATAAAAATTGTATGAAACGAGCATGACAACTATTTGTCATACAAAGACGAATGTTTATCGGCGAATTCCGTATAAATTAATAAATAATAAACGTATGAAAAACGAAAAGATATTGTTATTTCTATTTTGCTTGCTGTGTATAAGTTCATTGCAAGCACAGTGCAATATAGAGTTTTTGGCATTGATAAGGACAAAAGACTATACGATAAAGAGATATCCTGCGCCACATTCAACTTTTCGTGAAGTTAAAGTATTTAGTAAGGAAGCGGCAGACACTTTGATTTTTTACGATAATCAGGCAAACGATATACGGTTGTATTTTCCAACGATACGGGTATATACAACAAAGGGGAAAAAAAATGAACCATATACATATAAGGAGGATTATAATTGTGATCAAGAATTGTGTGTCACGAAGGTAAGAACAAAAGGATTGCACAAAAGTAAAAGCAATAGTAATCGCAACAATACAATCAGACGAAAGCCAATAGATTCAAACAACTGTGTTTTTGATACATTGGACAAATATTTATGGTTATACTACGCGTGCCCTTATTGTGCAGATGTACGCTCCAGAACAATTTTCTACGCATGGTTTCTCGAAAAAACCAAGATAGTGTCTTCGCCAAAATCACCCATAATTATTGTGTATCCGTCGATTGTTTTTTTTAAACAGGCGTTAGACAGTAGCGATGCAAAATTTTACTCCGATTACGAACGCAATATAAAGGATATTAATGAACCTAAACTGAACTATGAACGCTATTTTGAGCGTTCGATAAATTCCTTATTTATTAATTGTTTAGTTTACAGCGGAGGAATGTGTGAATTAGAGATGTGGCTTGCGTTCAGGTATGGGCCCCGAAAAAAAGAATAACTATCCCACAGAAATAATTCTTGCAAATATCCACAACTGTTTTTCGAGACAAGTTGTCAGTAATCACCTGTTTGTAAGAATTCTAAAGAGCGACTAACGACTAAATAAAGAATGTCAATAGTTGAAAATCATTAATACCCTAAAAATAAATTAACAGAGTTACTAAGTTATTATAAATATGAAAAACGAAAAGATATTGTTATTTATGTTTTGCTTGCTGTGTATAAGTTCATTGCAAGCACAGTGCAATATAGAGTTTTTGGCATTGATAAGGACAAAAGACTATACGATAAAAAAACTTCCCGCACCTTTCTATTATATTAAAATATTTAGCGAGGAAGCAGCAGACACTTTGATTTTTTACGACCATCGGGCAAACGAAACACAGTTGTATTTTCCAACGATACGGGTATATACAGCAAAAAGAGATAGACCGTATGTATGTATAGGTGATTATTCTAATATTGATGAAAGATTGTACGTTACGAAGGTGAGAACAAAAGGATTACACGAAAGCAATAGTAATAGTGACAATATAATCAAACGAAAGCCCATGGATTCAAACAGCTGTATTTTTGATGTATTGGATAAATATTTATGGTTGTACTACACGGATGATCCTCGTTATAATGTGAGTTCCAGAACGATTTTAAAGGCATGGTCTCTAAGAAGAAATAAAAGAATAGTGTCTTCGCAAAGATCACCCATAATTATTGTGTATCCATCAGTTGTCTTTTTTAAACAAGCGTTAGACAGCAACGAGGCAGAATTTTACTCCGCCTATGAACGCTATATAAGAAGACTTAATGAATATAGAGAGTGTCGCCATGAGCACTTGGTGAATATCAAGTTTATTAATTGTTTACTTTATAACGGAGAATTTGGGGACTTACAAAGCTGGCTTCGTTTCAAGCATGGACCCCGAAAAAAAGAATAACGCAGAAAGCATAGCAACTATCCTAACCCCACGTCAAGTTTACTGTATATAAATACAGAAAACAATAAAATCAAATGCGCTACGTATTAGGTGGAAATGGCGGGAGCACTTTCGCCTAAAAAGCATTGCTTTTATTCCATTTTTCAATCACTTGCGACATGTCTTGCGGCAGTTCGCTGTCAAAAAGCATTTTCTTTTTTGTGGACGGATGGACGAAGCCTAATGTCTTTGCGTGCAACGCTTGACGGGGCAATATTTTAAAACAGTTTTCCACAAACTGCTTGTAGCGCGTAAACGTTGTACCTTTAACGATTTCCCTTCCACCATACGACTCGTCTGCAAAAAGTGGGTGTTTTATATATTTGAAATGTACACGAATTTGGTGTGTCCGCCCTGTTTCTAATCGACATTCAACAAGAGTGACATAACCAAACCTGTGAAGCACCTTGTAATGTGTGACAGCGTGTTTCCCTTTGTCCTCGTCGGGGAAAACAGCCATTATTTTGCGGTCTTTTGTTGAGCGGTCAATATTCCCTGTAATCGTGCCTTCAGGGTCTTCAATATCGCCCCAAACAAGTGCCTGATAGGTACGCTCTACGGTATGTTCAAAAAATTGTTTTGCGAGAAATGTCTGAGCAATCTCATTTTTTGCGACTAACAAAAGACCCGATGTATCTTTGTCTATGCGATGTACGAGGAGGGGTGCTTTCAGGGGAGTGTCGCCCTCGCAGGAGCTTTTGTTGGAGCTTTTGTTGGAGCTTTTGATGGAATTTTTGTCGGAGCTTTTGTCGGAGCTTTTGTCGGAATTTTTGATGGAGCTTTTGTCGGAGCTTTTGTCGGCACTCTCACAGAAACTTTTGTCGGCACTCTCGTCGAAACCTTTGTCGAGGCGATCCTTATTCAGATGATAAAGCAGTGCATGGACGAGTGTACCTGTAAAGTTTCCAAAACCAGGGTGAACGACCATATTAGGAGTTTTATTTACTATGAGCAGATCGTCATCTTCATAAACAATATTGAGAGGAATATTTTCGGGACAAATCTCTTTGTCGTGTGGTGGGTGCGGAAGAACGATACTTATAACATCATTTGGGCGAACCTTATAATTTGATTTCACAGGAGCTTCATTGACCAAAATACTTCCTGCTACGGCAGCGTTTTGGATACGATTTCGGGATATATTCGACATCCTGTCGAACAGAAACCTGTCTATGCGCAGTGGTGTCTGCCCCTTGTCGGCAACGATACGAAAATGTTCGTAAAACTCCTGTTCTGTAATGTCTGTTTCTTCTATCATCATATAGTAATTTATTATGGCATTTCCCCGCCCTCTCGCAGGCTCGTGGGCGGGGTCGGGCTTTCACCTTTATCTTTTTTGCTCATCCCACAATTCACATCCTGCAATGAAATCCACCGACAAAACCCTGCACCACTGCCTACTTCTAAGCCCCCTGCTGCAAAAAAGGATATCGGTTCAATCCCTAATGCGAGCCACCCCACAATCAATTACGAATTACGAATTACGAATTACGAATTGAACCCAACAACAGGCACAAACGATAATCAATTACGAATTACGAATTGAACCCAACAACAGGCACAAACAGCAAGCACAAACGATAATCAATTACGAATTACGAATTACGAATTACGCAAACCAACAACCATCGCAGGCACAAACGATAATCAATTACGAATTACGAATTACGAATTGAACCCAACAGCCACAGCAAGCACAAACGATAATCAATTACGAATTACGAATTACGAATTACGAATTACGAAAACCAACAACCATCGCAGGCACAAACGATAATCAATTACGAATTACGAATTACGAATTACGAATTACGAATTGAACCCAACAGCAAGCACAAACAGCAAGCACAAACAGCAGGCACAAACAACAAGCACAAACAACAAGCACAAACAACAAGCACAAACGGCAAGCACAAACGGCAAGCACAAACAGCAGGCACAAACAGCAGGCACAAACAGCAGGCACAAACAACACGTGCGTCAGCCGTAATTCGTAATTCGTAATTCGTAATTGAAAAAGTGCGTCAGCCGTAATTCGTAATTCGTAATTGAAAAAGTGCGTCAGCTTAATTGACAATTGACAATTAACAATTGACAATTATCTAATAACAAGTTTCCCTGCCGCTCCCTGCACCGTCACGACATACATCCCCCGCGACAGCCCTTGCACCGACACATTCGCCTCACCATTCACCAAATTCACCCTTTTCGTCAGCACCGTTCTGCCGCCAATATCCCTCACGCTCACGGTGGCAGCTCCCGAAATATTCCGTGCGAAAGAAATCGTTATGCTACCCGCAGTCACAGGATTAGGATAAATTTTCAGACTATTCGCGACAACAGTCCGCCGTGTCTCGTTGCTTGTCCCAAGTGTCATTCCAAAAAACGGTCTTACCATTATCGCTCCACTATAAAAGAAATCCCGCCATTCCCACTCCATCATATCAGAATTATAATAGTAATATTTAGTAAAAGAAGACGCATCATTATTTTGGTCAAAGCCAATATTCAAATACTGCGATGTCATCTGCTTTATTCCCCAAAAATAAACACCCGGCTGCAGAATAAATGTATCTTTAAAATAATATTTTATAAAACCGTTATTCAGGTCAGAATACCGCACCGTTGCCTGATGAGTGAAAACAGTATCTATCGGAATACTGTCCGCTGTCCACACAAAAATCGTAAAAGGAACTTCGTTAGAATTACTGTGCGACTTGTTAAAACAAATGTTTAGTCCCGCGAGCGTATCCCTGTGTGTGAGTTCAAACCTGCCCGCAATAAGACCGCCCGCGCTTGTGAACCCCACCCCCCGCTCCGACGAGCCATCGTCAAAAGCAAATTCACGCCCAAAGACCTGTCTTGTCCTAATCGTATCGTTGGCAGTTATGAGGTCTGACAATATACCCGACTTCAAGATATACGTTATCTCATATTCTTTTTCGCCACTCGAAACGTCCGTAAACAGATACGGCTGCGGACGAACGGAAATATCAGGATTTGTATAAAATCCACTCGTATTGTATGGGTAAATATTAGCATTTGCTTCGCCCGACGAAGGCTCTTTCGACACCTCTGCGCCCGTTGCAAGGTCTGTTATAATACTCTGATACCTGCAACTCAAAGTATTCACGCTCAAATTTGTTATCCTGATAGGAAGCTGATTTTTCACTACTGATGAGTCGTATTGGTTGAATGGGACAGCCGTATAGCCGTTTAAAACCGTCTGTGGAACATCAACAAAGGCAACATCGCTAACAGTTTCTTCATTTCTCGTGCGACCAGAATTTAGATACACGTAGTCAATATGCCATTGTCCACCGCCCGTTTTTAATGTAGAATTTATGGACGAGTACGCTCTAAAACGAAACTTAAAATTTTTTGAATAAAAATTAGTATCCATCACAGGTACAACAACCCTTTGGAAGAATTTTTTTTGCTGTTGCGGATACTGTGCGCTGTCGCATATCGGGCACATCTCTTTCAGCGACATTCCGTTAGTTTCCCATATCGGATACCACATTTCAAGAGCACCATTACTGACGTAAAACTCCAATATAAGGCGATCTTCATTTGCGGGGCGATAACCTATTTGTTCCCCGCCCCATGACGATCCGATGCCGCCACCCGGCTGAAAATAGAAACTCAACATTACAGAGTCTGCCGGTGAGAGTGCCTTTGGATATGGCTCAAAGATAGAGTCGAGGCGGATTGTTTGAGATGTCAAAACATCCGCTTCAAAGACAGAACCATTATCAGGAGCGGTAGGATAGATGTTACCATATTGATCTAACGCGTCAAATGTTGCAACGCCTGTTGTAGGTGGAAAAATTCCAAACGTACGATTTACAAAAACATTCTGATCCTGCCATTTCAGCGGGTTTGGCAGAGGACTCTGATTTGAAAAATCATCTATAAACGGCAGTGTAAGGACGGATGTCTTGGTAACGCCCGACAACCGCATAACACCTGACAGTTGCGCATTGTGCGACAGTGTACGCAACTCAGGAACACCCTGTGAGTGCGCTGCCGGGCACGTCAATTGCGCTACCGGGCACGTCAATATCAAAATTATAATCGTTTTAATCTTCATCATTTTGTACATTTTCACGTTCGTCGCCACCACCGCCAGAGCCGACATCAAGAGTTATTGTTGAGCCTTGTGGAATTTTTTCTCCGGCGGCAATAATTTTCCCTTTGTAATACTGTTCAACGACGGCCTTTCCGATTGACGGAACAATTGTGACGCGTCCCCTTTTTATGCCGTAAGTTTTCAGGAGTGACTCCGCCTGTCGCAGTGAAAGGTCGTGCAGATTTGGCATTTTCACAAGTGGTGGAGTTGAGGTGGCGACGGTGAGATAAAACTTTCGTCCTTTCTTCACATGCGAGCCAGCTTCGGGTATTTGCGCTATTATTGTTCCTGGTGCAGATGTTACATCATAAGTCGAATCACGAATAATATATTCAAAATCAAACTTCGATGTTTGGTTAGCGACATACTCCACTGTATAGCCTTTAAAGCTCGGCACTTTTATTTTCTCACCATGTCGAGTTGTGATTCGCAGCACAAAAATCGTAACAAAGACAAGAACAATAGTTACGACAGCTATAATACACAGCTGCATCCAAAAGTCAAATTTCAGAATATACTTTCTCAATCTCATACGCTTAATAAATTGTTTTTAACAGGTCGTATGGAATTAGCCAACAAACATTTGCCATGCTCATTCCATAACACAAAACTTCAGGTTTTTACTTTCAACGTCCCACCATTCTACAAAGATATACAACATTTATAAAAACAAGCCAATTCTTTTTCCGAACTGCCTCAAAAAAATTATTTATAAAGCCAAAGAAGACTCTCCTACGTAATTCAACGGAAAACAATTTCATCGACAAAATCCCCTTCGGAAAAAACGCAACATTAAAATACCGAGCGCAGATTGTTTTTGAAGACGGCACAACAGGCAGCCTAAGCGAGGAGGTAAAAAAGAAACCCTAAATTTCGACCCCGAAGCGATAAGTATAATACCGTTTTTTCGTTATCTTTGCGGATAGCGAAACAGCGAATAAAAAAGTTATGCTTCTTGAAATAAAAAATCTACATGTTTCCATTAATGATAAGGAAATCTTAAAAGGAATAAATCTTTCTGTAAAAAAAGGGGAGGTTCACGCCCTTATGGGACCCAACGGTACAGGTAAAAGCACGCTTGCAATGGCAATCGCAGGCAAAGACGGCTACACGATAACAGAAGGTGAGATTATCTATAAAGGCAAAAGCCTGTTGCCACTTTCCATCGAAGACCGCGCATCAGAAGGCATTTTTATTGGCTTTCAATATCCGGTAGAAATTTCAGGTGTCAGTATGGCAGCCTTTATGCGTTCTGCCATCAACGAGCAGCGCAAGTATAAAGGATTAGACCCACTTGACGCGTTTGAATTTTCCGCCCTTATGGAAGAAAAAAAGAAAATGGTCGAACTTTCAGAGAACCTCGCCTCGCGCTCCGTTAATGAGGGTTTTTCTGGTGGCGAAAAAAAGAAAAACGAAATTTTTCAGATGGCAATGCTTGAGCCAACCCTTGCCGTTCTGGACGAAACAGACTCTGGTCTTGATATAGACGCATTGCGTATTGTGGCAAATGGCGTTAATAATCTTCGCAAAAAAGACAACGCATTTATTGTAATCACGCACTATCAACGACTTCTCGACCATATTGTCCCTGACGTTGTACACGTTCTTGCGGACGGAAAAATAGTCAAAACAGGCGACAAGGCTCTCGCTCTCGAACTCGAAGAAAAGGGCTATGATTGGGTTAGATAGACACGTTTCAATATGGAGAATATTTTTACTGACGATAAGGTACAACACTTGGAACTTGTGTTAAACAGGGGTGAACACAGCACTCTTATTTTTGCGCAAAGTACAAGCGTTCACCTGTGTGCAAAGGTCGAAACGGACGGACAGCTCAACGTTTTCATCCTAAACTTTGGCGGCTCAAATATTGCCGAAACATATAACAGTTTCAACATAACACTCGCGGGGCAAAACTCAAGCACGAATGTTTACGGACTTTCTCTATTGGATAAAAATCAAAAAGTCTATAACGAGATAGACGTGTGTCACAAAAGCGGACACACATACAGCAGGCAGCTTTTCAAGGGAATTTTTGACGACACTTCGCAAGGAAAATTTCACGGTCATATTTACGTTGCTCCCGCTGCTCAAAAGATAGAGGCGACACAGATAAACCGCACGATTTTAGTTTCCACAAAAGCAAAATTTGAGACACAACCGTTTTTAGAGATTTATGCCGATGATGTCAAATGCTCTCACGGTGCGACTATCGGGCAATTTGACGAGCAGGCACTATTCTATCTGCGCTCGCGTGGAATTCCGCTAAAAGAAGCGCGACAGCTGCTCATGAGAGCATTTGCTTCCGAAATAACGGCGCACATAGTTTCCGTAGAAACACAAAACACTGTTAATAATTGGATAGAACGCCGATTGAACGGCGAGACAGTCGCCTGTGGCACAATGCCCTGCAAACATAACTGCATATCATGTTAAACACAAAAATACTATGACAACAACAACACCTTCCGTTTACAATTACTCCATTGCGCAATGGAAAACGTACTTTTTCGCACTGATTTTCATCATCGGAAACCTCATTTTTCCGCAATTGGCACACCTTGTTCCGATGGGCGGTTTAATCTTTTTACCGATTTATTTCTTCACACTTATCGGTGCTTACAAGTACGGTATTTGGGTCGGACTGCTCACAGCGATTTTGTCGCCCTTAGCAAACAGCCTGTTCTTCGGAATGCCCCCAGTACCCTCGCTTCCCGCAATTCTGCTCAAATCAGTTATGCTCGCGGTCGCCGCCGCATATATGGCAAAGAAATTCGGACGCGTCCACTTCCTCGCAGTGCTCCTTGCTGTCATAGCCTATCAAATAGTAGGCATGAGCTTTGAATGGATTTACAAAGGAAGCCTGTCTGCCGCGCTGCAAGACATCCGCATCGGCTACCCAGGACTCGCATTTCAAATTTTCGGTGGCTACTTGGTGCTACTCGCATTAAAAAAACTCTGATGTCCTGTCGCTTGATAAATTAGGGCATTCCCCCGCCCTCGCAAGCTTTGGAATGAAGCCCCAATTCTTAATAAAATAAGGGCACTCCCTTGTTCGAGCTTGCAGGGTGGGGGCGGGGTCGGGCTTTCCGCTGCAATCTTTTTTGCCATTCGCAGGCGAGCACCTTGCAACAAAACCCACCAAACAAAGCCTGTACCACCGACAGCCGTTGAACCCACCGCAGGCAAAAAAGGATTTCCGCTACAATCCCTAATGCACCACCGTCCGTCCTCTGTCGAGCGTGAGCCACCTCACCTCAAGCAATAATCCCCAACCCCACCGTCCCCCGCACAGCCCGCGCCCCCCCCAACTCACGCCCCGCTTCCCCCACTCACCCCGACTGCAACGCCCAACAACCCGCCCCCGTCCCCGCCCCGCCCAACAATTCAGGAACATTAAAAAAACCATTATGACAAAAACATTCGACGACATTATAGAAAAAATTCGACAGGTAGAATTTGTTGAAACGTTTGACATGGTCATTGCTATAGCGCGAGGCGGCATTATTCCCGCAGCTCTTGTTGCGCAGCGTTTAGGCATAGATTTACAGTTACTGAAAATTCGTCTCAAAGACGAAAATCAAAAACCAATGTGGGAGAAGCCACATCTTATGGAGGCGATAAATTTTGACATAAAGGGTAAGCGAATTTTACTAGTTGATGACCGTATTAAGACAGGCACGACGATAACATTTGCGAAAGGATTACTAAGGGACGCAGCCCTGATAAAAACATTAGCAGTAAATGGCAACGCAGACTATTCCCTCTACAACGAAGCCTGTTTCCCTTTCCCCTGGACCTCATAAGCACGCCCCCTCTCTCCACTCAACTTCCGCTATCCATCCATGCTCTTTGACCGACAACCCCAAATCCCTTGCACAGTTAATAATTGTCAATTACGGCTTATGCGGATTAGACTTTATTACGACACTTCGCAGTCGAGCATATTAATAATTGTCAATTACGGCTTATGCGGATTAGACTTTATTACGACACTTCGCAGTCGAGCATGTTAATAATTGTCAATTACGGCTTATGCGGATTAGACAGTAGAATTTAGAATTATTGCTGACGCAGTTGTTGTTAGCGCATACCGTTTGTGCGTAAGAATTGTTGCAGATTCGTAATTGATTTTATTTTCCTTGTGAAATTCAAAAATTTATGACTACCTTTGCAAAACAGACCTTTGATGTTTTTTGTTATAATTAGGTCGTTGTATAGGGTTTCGTATCAGTGTATTTCAAAAATCAAAAAATGCATAATCTGTTTCTTATATTTTCAACATCTCTCAGAAGATTGATATGTTCTACGTCGTCTGTCCTCGTATCCTCGAATATAAATATAGTGAGTAAGCAACGCGAAAGCGGCATCAGCCATTTTACGAAAAAACAAAAACAATGAACAGAAGAGAATTTTTAAAGTCCATCGCTTTGGCAGGCGCGGCATTTGCCGTAAAGAAAGCAGGTGCAACAGATATACTGTCACAAAGTTTTGAAACAGCAGCAAGTTCAGCAACAGGGATGCCAGACCTTGTTGCCGTAATGGGAGGCACTCCTGTAACAATGTTTCAGAAAGCCATCGCCGAAATGGGCGGTATCGGAGCTTTTGTAAAGAAAGGACAAAAAGTTGTAGTCAAGCCCAATATCGGTTGGGATAAGACCCCTGAACTCGCAGGCAACACAAACCCACTACTCGTGGGCGAAATTGTAAAGCAATGTTTGGCGGCAGGCGCAAAAGAAGTCGTTGTGTTCGACAACACTTGTGACGATTGGCAGAAATGCTACAAGAACAGCGGTATCGAAGATGCCGTTAAAAAAGCTGGCGGACGGATGATGCCCGCCAACGACGAGTCATATTATCGTTCGGTCAATCTGCCGCAGGCAAAAGTGATGAAAAAAGCAAAAATACATCAAGCTATTCTTGATTGTGACGTGTGGATTAACGTACCGATACTCAAAAATCACGGCGGAGCAAAAATGACTATGAGCATGAAAAATCACATGGGCATAGTTTGGGACAGAAGATTTTTTCACAACAACGACCTTCAACAATGTATTGCCGATATGTGCACACTTGACAAGAAGCCCATTCTAAATATTGTCGATGCTTATCGCGTAATGAAAGACAACGGTCCACGCGGAAAGAGTGCCGCAGACGTTGTTATGGGCAACGCACTTTTTATGTCTAAAGATATTGTTGCGATTGATACTGCGGCTACAAAATTCTTCAATCAAATCCGCAAAATGCCCCTCGAAGATGTGGGACATCTTGCAGACGGACAGGCATTGAAATTAGGTACGATGGATATAGATAAACTTAACGTAAAACGCATAAGATTATAAAATGCTCAGACGAATAAGAATAACGGTTGCCATAATTATAACGTTCTTAATAACGCTTTATTGCCTTGATTTTTCAGGACTTGTGCCACACGAATTTTTTGCTTTTTCGCAGTGGCAGTTTTTTCCTGCACTGATAGCATCACACGATGGGGTATGGATTATAGTGGTTGTACTGATAGCTGTAACCTTTCTTTATGGCAGGATTTATTGTTCAATTCTCTGTCCGCTCGGCGTTTTTCAAGACGTGGCAATATGGTTGAGCCGTAGAAAAATATTTATTCCCAAAAACCCTGAAAAAAGACGTAAATGGCGGCAGAGGCACAGTTATCGCAAGCCCAAAACATGGTTGCGTTGGGCGGTACTCGTGTTATCCATAGTAAGCGTGATCTGTGGTGCGACATTCGTTCTCTCGCTGATTGAGCCATACAGTGCCTACAGTCGTATTGTAACACATCTTTTCCGTCCCGCTTATCTTTTTGGCAACAACCTGCTCTCATCTATTTTTGGTGCGTTCGGCATCCATACATTTTATCGGATGGAAATTTACGCAAGCAGTATTTTTTCACTGTTGATAAGCATTATCACTTTTCTTGCAATTTCTTTTATCGCGTGGAAATACGGAAGAACATTTTGTAATACTATTTGTCCTGTGGGTACATTGTTGGGAGCGTCAAGCAGATTATCGCTTTTCAAGATGCGTATAAACCTTGACAAATGCTCTCATTGCGGTGCTTGTGGGCGTCAGTGCAAAGCAAACTGCATTGACACAAAGGCAGGTAAAATTGATTACAGCAGATGTGTAAACTGCTTTGATTGCACAGGACACTGTTCAACCAAAGCGATTTCCTTTTCGCCACCCAAACTATCTAAACTACCCAAACTACCCAAACTACCCAAACTACCCAAACTACCCAAACTACCCAAACTACCCAAACTACCCAAACTACCCAAACTACCCAAACTACCCAAACTACCCAATCTATCCAGGCGCAATGAAAAACAGCCAGACGAAGACAGGCGAAAAATCATCGCTACAGCGTTAGTTCTTCCACTTTTGTCCCCTGACAAACTTTGGGCGAAAGCGACAGGGACAACCCTTTCCGACAAAGAACGTCTAACGCCAATATCCCCGCCCGGTTCGCTCGCTCACGAACATCTGTTAAAGAACTGTACGGCTTGTCATCTCTGCATAAACAAATGTCCGTCCCGTGTGCTAAAGCCAGCCTTTACCGAGTATGGCATGGGTGGAATGATGCAACCGATTATGGACTTTAAAAAGGGATTTTGCAACTACGACTGCACCATTTGCAGCGAGGTCTGTCCCACAGACGCACTTCTACCGCTCACTGTTGAACAAAAACATTTAACACAAGTTGGAAAAGTAGTTTTTCGCAGGGAGCGTTGCGTGGTGTTCAGAAACGAAACAAGTTGTGGCGCCTGTTCCGAGCATTGCCCAACTCAAGCCGTTGCTATGGTGGACTACAAAGACGGACTGACAATTCCTGAGGTAAACACCGACCTCTGTGTAGGCTGTGGCGGCTGCGAACATATCTGCCCTGTCCGTCCCCACCGTGCCATCTACGTAGAGGGCAATCCCGTCCACCAAAAAGCCACTCCTGTAAAAGAAGAAGCCACCTCTCAAGAAACTATCGATGACTTCGGCTTCTAACAACAAAACCAAAGACCCCTTGAGCACCACAGTACTATTTGAAAAGATCATCCATCACCACACTTGACTGTATGTTGTTAAAATGTTCATTGAACGTCACACCAAAGGTGGTAATCATCGTGAGATGAACAGCTTTCCGCGTTTTTGTTTCTTTAATAAACGCATTTTTCTTTTCGATTAGAGTATTGGCATATTTACGGTCTATGGTAAATAGTTCTTTTGCATATTTTATTTCACACAAATTAACTACGTTATCATTTCTGTTAATAACCAAGTCTATTTGGGCGGCAGGCGTTGTTTCCAAGCTACGCCAAGATGCTGTTTCAGTCAAGACACCTGATATTCCTAACGCCTGCTGAATTTGATATTCGTGCATAAGGCAAACCATTTCAAAAGCGTAACCACTCCACGCGCGGTGTTGCGGATTATCGGTCATACTCGACCAAAAATTACGATTTGCTCCATGTGTCTTAACATAGCGCAAATGGAACAGGGTATAGAAATCAACTAACTGATAGAGGGCACATTTTGCACGTTTCTCAAAAGGTTTATATTTGCGAATAAATCCGCATTGTTCCAGTTCCTCAAGTACGGTGGTCAGTCCTCCGCCTTGCATTTTGCTTGCTTTGGAAATTTCGCTGCGTGTAAGTCCTTTTGTTTTTTTTCCTAAGGCGTGTATTACTTTTATATGGTTTACGGCGTTTTTGAAGAGGGATGCATATAGAAGAGAAAACTCATCTTTTAATGCTCCTTTTTTTGAAAAGCAAAGGTTATCTACATTTTGAGGTAAACTTCTTTTCTTCTCTATCATATTTAGATAAAATGGAATACCTCCGAAAATCATATATAATTCAACGATAGATTTTCTATCCATTGAAATTTTTTTGTGTTGAAGAAATGTTTCACATTCGCATAAAGTGAATGGTTCTATTTGCATACGGCGTGTCACTCTGTTGTGTAATCCGCCTTTATTTTTAACGAGGTGGTTTATCATCCATGAGGTGGCTGAACCGCAAACAATCAATAATATTTCTGGATGGGATGATGCCCAACTGTTCCAAAAAAATTCTAATGCGGTAATAAAGCCTGAACGGGGTGTATCAAGCCATGGGAGTTCATCAATAAAAATGACTTTTCTTTTTTTTGTCTTGGAATGTTCCAGCAGATGAATAAGTTGTTCAAATGATTCAATCCAATTTTTTGCTGTACGATAGCGGATTTGTCCGTACTTATTTAGGGCAGAATTAAAATTGCTCAATTGTTTTGTTGTTTCGGCTTTATCTAAACCTGTAGCATAAAAAGAAAATGTGTTGTCGAAAAATTCTTTTATCAAAAATGTTTTTCCAACTCTGCGCCTGCCATATACTGCGATAAATTCTGGGGCTTCTGACTCTACGTATTGTTGCAGCTCGTTTTGTTCGTCTATTCGACCGATAATCTTCATATATGTGTAGTTTGTTTTTAAACAGGTTGCATATAACTTGCCAATAATTTGCGTAACAAACGGTTGTTTGGTTTGTTTTATATATTCACACTTTTATAATCTGCCACAAAGATACAAATTTTATATGATTTGACTGCTTATTTTTTTCCCATACTCTGCCAAATCTACCTTTTTCCTCCCACATTTGGCAGCTTATCTTCCTCCATACTCTGCCAAATCTACCTTTTTTCCCCCACATTTGGCAGCTTATCTTCCTCCATACTCTGCCAAATCTACCTTTTTTTTCCCATATTTGGCAGCTTATCTTCCTCCATACTCTGCCAAATGTACCTTTTTTTTCCCACATTTGGCAACTTATCTTCCTCCATACTCTGCCAAATGTACCTTTTTTTCCCCACATTTGGCAGCTTATCTTTTCCAAATTTCTCAAACTTTACAAAAAATATTTCCCAAAATTTTGTTTTTCCAAAAATAATTCTTATCTTTGTAATCATTACAAATTAGTAATAAGTACACAAAATACACAGAGCTTATAAAAGAAATAGTAACAAATGAATACGCAAAAACAAACAGTAAAAACATTGCAAAAGTTTGGTGTGAAACCATCTGCTCAGCGTATAGCGATTATGGACTATATGACAAAGCATTACATACATCCGACTGCCGACACTGTATATAGTGGGCTTGTTTCAAAAATGCCGACATTGTCGAAAACGACTGTATATAATACGTTAAGTTTGCTTGCGCAGAAAAAGGCAATTCGTGAGCTTCACATTGACGAAAAAAATGTGCGTTATGATGGGGACATTTCGCAACATGCGCATTTTTGTTGCAAAAAGTGTGAGAAAATTTTCGATATGCCCATCATGGTTGAATTTAAGGCATTAGAAGCAAATGGCTTTGTGATAACCGAGAGTCATCAATATCATTGGGGATATTGTCCCGATTGCAACAAAGCGTTGAAGTAAACGCAATAAAAAATGTGATGATGGGCACAAAACACGAGGAACACAAAACACGAGGAACACAAACACCTCCCAAAAAACACAATGGGACGCAAAAAAGTCCCGAAATATAACCAACTAAAAACTTAATATTATGAAGAAAAAATGGATTTGTACCGTGTGCGGTTACGTACACGAAGGGGACGAGGCTCCCGAAATTTGCCCACAATGCAAACAGCCAAAATCGAAATTCAAGGAACTTGTAGAAAACACAGGTGCTTTGACGTTCGCTGATGAGCATATAATAGGAATAGCGAAAGGGGTTGATCCCGTTTTGCTTGAGGGCTTACAGGCTCACTTTATGGCAGAATGTACCGAGGTGGGAATGTATATTGCTATGGGACGTCAAGCCGACCGTGAGGGCTATCCCGAAATCGCCGAAGCGTATAAGCGTTATGCTTACGAAGAAGCCGACCACGCTGCTCGATTTGCCGAACTGCTTGGTGAGGTAGTATGGGACACCAAAACCAACCTCAAAAAACGTATGGAGGCTGAGGCTGGTGCTTGTGAGGACAAGAAACGCTTAGCAACTTTGGCAAAGCAACTGAACTTGGATGCCATTCACGACACTGTTCACGAGATGTGCAAGGACGAAGCGCGTCATGGAAAAGGTTTTGAGGGGCTATACAATCGGTATTTCGCCTAAGACTTAAGCAAAAAACTTTTAAATTACCAACAGGAGTAGGAATATTTTCCACTCCTGTTTTTTTTAGTCCGTTTGTGCGCAATTCGGGCACATTTGCATTTTGAGGTGCTGATTGCAAATCACTGACAATTTATAGCCTCAAAATGCAAATGTACCAAACAGGGCAAACGCATTATAAATATTTTACGCATATAATATTCTGATAATCAAATGTGGGCTTTTGCTGTTTTTGCAAAAATTGACGAAATTCGGTTTTTACAAATCACTGTATATCTGTCAGATAATTTTATAATGCGTTTGCCCTGATGTACCAAATGCCCGTGTTTGCAATTCAAAAATTTATGTGTAACTTCGCGGAATTGACCGTTGGTGGTCTTTTTGTTATAATTATGTCGTCCTGCTGATTTTCGTATAGTATATTTCAAAATCAAAAAATGAATAATCTGTTTTCTGTATCTTTAACATCTCTCACGTCCGCAGACACGTCCGCAGGATTGAGGTCAGTGTCGCTTGCGCCATGCCCCGAGTGTGGAGTTTTGTGCCTAGCAGGGAGCAGGGAGCAGGGAGCAGGGAGCAGGGAGCAGGGAGCAGGGAGCAGGGAGCAGGGAGCAGGGAGCAGGGAGCAGGGAGCATCATAAATGTCTGACGTATTCTACGTCGGTAGTATTCGTAAAAAATTTT
>JAISPZ010000059.1 GCA_031274555.1 Bacteroidales bacterium
TGGTCGGGCCCGGCCGGGCGGGCGGCGGGTTGGCAATGTGTGTTTTTGCCATCCCCCGCCGCGTTTGCTCGCTACCTCATTGGTTTGTTGTGTGTTTGTTGTTGGGCGCGGGCGGGCGGGCGGCGGGTTGGCAATGTGTGTTTTTGCCATCCCCCGCCTCTTTTGCTCGCTACTTTATTGTTTTACAGTGATTTAGTTGTTGGGCGCGGGCGGCGGGTTGGCGGCGGGTTGTGCGTTTTTGCCCCCTGCCCTTTTTGCTCATTATCTCGTTGGTTTGCAGTGTGTTCGCTGTTGGGCTGCGTTAGGGATTGAGCCGACATCCTTTTTTGTGGCGCATGGCTCTGCGGGATGGACAAAAAAGATACAGGCGAAAGCCCGACCCCGCCCACGAAGCTCTGCGAGGGGCGGGGGAACGCCCACACCACACACACAGCGCAGCCCCAATCATTTCAACCGTTTTCCGTACGTAAACGTTCGCCATATCCATTCGAGCGGACCATATCTTAACTTGTTCAGCCATAATCGACTGCATATAATTTGTAGCAGGAATACTCCAACCGCAATCAGTTCCACATATATTAGTCCCATCGTAGCACCCAAGCCGAAGCCTGTTCCGTAAAAAATTATCATGCCAAATACGGACTGCATGATGTAATTTGTTAGTGACATCCTTCCGGGTGCTGCCATTATTTTAAATGCAATATTCTCTTTATTAGTGATATACCAAAGGCATAATGTTCCTGTATATGCCAAACTAAGTGGGAGTACACTTATGGTATAAAATGTTGAATGTAACGTTATTCCTAACGGATGACCATTCATGGCACTCCATGAGTACAGCACTGACATTGGAAGTCCTAACGCGAACCCATAAAGGCAAATCTTCTTCAAAAGTGATTTTTTATCTACAAGATTAATGTACATTTTATTTCTGCCGATATAAAGACCGAGCAGGAACAGTCCCAGCACTTTAAACACACGATTGCCCTCTATAAACTCCTGCATACGTATAAATGAGCCTGCAATATTGAATTTTAGCACATCCAAATAACTATCTTTTTCGGCGAGCCATACAGGAAAGTTTGCTTCCGTAATGCCGAATTTTCCATGAAAATATTGTGTCGCAGAAATGGCGGGGGCGGCGAGTTCCCACTCGAAAGAGTCTATCAGAATGGGGAATACCAACAGCGCAGCAGACCATATCAGCAGTTTTTTGTTGGACACCTTTCTGAACAGAGGAAGAAGAAAACCAAGTACCGCATAAAGTAGCAGAATATCCCCTGCCCATATAAAAATCAGGTGGAAAAGACCTATCAGCACAAGTACGGTCATCCTGCGATAGAAAACTTTCAGTCCATCAGTAGAATTGGACAGAATTATGGAGAAACCGATACCAAACAGTATAGAAAAAAGGGTGTAGAATTTGCCGTCTATAAAAACGTACTGCAAATACCTGATAATACGATCTATACCCGCCGTTGGCATTAACCCTGTCACTTGACTGTCAAGGAAAGAATAGAGCGAAAATTCAGGATAATTAGCAAGGCATATTCCAAACAAGGCTATTCCACGCAACGCGTCGAGGATGACATATCTTTCCTTCATTTTCAAAAACAAGTCGCAAAGATACGATAAATTATTGATATGGGCGTATCCCTATTCGCGCCCGCTTACCAACACCCTGTTCAACCACGAGTAGCGTTCACTTATTCCGCCCCCCCACCCCGCAACAATTTCAGGCGACAGCGTAACTTACGAGCAAACGATGTCCATATATAAATCTTTCAGGCGTTTGCGCAGGTATAGCACAGCGTAGTGCTTTCTCGACAGCAATGTATTTACAGGGACACCTGTTGTGACTGAAATTTCTTTCATCGAAAGGTCTGCAAATTCCGTCAGTTCAAACACTTCGCGCTGCTCTGCCGGTAGTTCCGAGAGAGCACTCTCTAACTCAACCCAGACAAGCGAACGAAGATATTCCGTTTCGGGCGACGAGCCGTCAAACAGAATTTTCGAAAACTCTTTAAACACCTCATCACTCCTGACTTCACGCTTTTTTATTCCATTGTTTATAATGGTGTTGCGAGCCACACGATACAGCCACGCCGATACGTGTTCTATCGGGTTCATCGCGCCGTCTAACGTCTTAATCAGCTGGTAAAAAACATCTTGCAGAATATCCTCCGTATCATCCTTATTCCCCACCCTGTTACGGATGAAAGATTTCAGTCGTGGTTGATATTCTGCAATCAGTTCTGGAAGATTTTCCTTTGTCGGTTTACTTGTCACCTTTTGCTTCAGTTTCTTGAGTCGTGTCCGAGCGATTGTAGTAATTGCAGTCTTTCCAAAATTCCTTACGTTCTTCGGGTGTCATTTTCAGCCATTTTTCACGAATGGGATTGTGGTGATGATGACCGCAATGTCTGTGATGTCCATGTTTTTTAAACATTCCACAGAAGCCCCCAAAGAGGATACGGGCTAAGACAAACAAGCCTATCGCCTGCCAAAAAGTAAGGGTCGTAAGTCCGAAAATATCGGGAACAAGGCAGTTCCACAAGCACATCACCACTGCACCAAATGCTGCAATCGCTGCTACTCCAAATATGCAGTGAACCGCTCCCCAACAAAACTTGTGTACACCACGACATGCTTTACGTTCAAAACGTTTTTCAAATTCTTTTTTCATTTTTTTACTATTTATTAACCGACTAAATGACAAATTTGTCGATTTTTGTTTTTCAAGTTATTGATATTCACCTGCCATGCGCGGTGGCAATCGCCTTGATAGCAGGGTTCGGAACCTAACATTCTACCGCTATGCCGTAAGGTTTCATCTTCTCGCGCATATCCTCACGTTGCGCAGCGTAAACACAAAACTCGCGTATGTTTTACCCAAAAACTCAAAATATTTTTTGGTAAAAGATATTCTGCAATTATCCTGTTGTTATTTTGTTTCTGTCTATCTTCCAATTCTTAATTACTTAAATAAGGTTCAACTATTTTTTTGCAGTAATCCCAAACTATCTTCTCGTTTTCGGGCGAATAATGTTTTATGCTTTCTTTCGCCACTTTCTTTTTTGCAAAGTATTTGCCTGTAACATTCTCTACGTCTTTTGAAACAGCCAAATAAATGGTGGTTTCAGCCCCTTGTTCGCGTGTGAGTAAAAAAGGTCGCATAAGTTTCGTTAAAAGACTAACAAACTTAATATTGCTACTTTTTCCAAATTCAGAAGCAATCACTCCCGGGTGTAATGAATTAGCGGTTATGTGTTCAAGTCCTTTTTCTTTTAGTTCTGCAACCAAATGTCGTGTCACCCAAATAATGTATAGTTTGGAAAGTCCATACGCTCTTATAAAAGAATAGTTTTTTTCCAATTGAATATCACCTAAATCAGGTTCGCTACGAATTGCGTGTGCAGCGGAAGAAACATTGATAATTCTTGCAGCAGGACTTTTTGCTAAAACGTCCAACAACAATTCCGTCAAAAGGAACGGTGCGAACAGGTTAAGTGTCATTGTTTTTTCCAAACCCTCTTTCGTTGTTTCTCTATCTTTGCCGAAAACCGCTCCCGCATTGTTTATCAATACGTCTAATCGGTCATATTTTTTTTTGAACTCAATTGCCATTCGTTTTACGTCAGACAATAGAAACAAATCGGCAAGCAGCATATCAACATTATTATTTCCTGTTGCAGATTTAATTTCTTCACATACAGCTTGTGTTCTTAACTTATCCCGTCCGTGCACGATGATGAAATGCCCTTCTTGTGCTAACGCTTTTGCAGTTGCTTTTCCAATACCGTTTGTCGAACCTGTAATTAGAATTGTTTTTCTTTCCATTTTTATGATTGTTCTAAATTGTTACTTCTATTTGGGAAGACAAATGAAACTAACAAATATTTTATAAATTTACGTCAATTTGCTAAAACAGCCTGACGGTTTGGCGTTTTTTTTCTCCACAAGTTTCGACAAAATTTCGTCTATGTTTGCGCAAATTAAAAAATTTTACGTACATAGAATTTATAGGCGAAGACAGAATGTGCCCGCAGAAATCCTGTTTTAGGACGAAACAATTGACGGTTATTTATGTACTATTGGAACATTAAAGAAGAAATATTATAAGTCCTTTGCACGAACAGTTTCAATAGTTTTACCATCACGACAAATAATAAGCACACCGTCTTCTTTCTTCCTTTGTTCCAACAAACGCTTGTAGGAAAGTTCAATGCCTGCAAGAATTTTTTCGCGTATTTCTTTTATTTCTTTACTCATATATTTTTTGAAATTTGGTTATACACAACAGCGTTTGAAATGTATATTTCATCATTTTTTTCTTTTTCAGCAATAACTTGGAGTGGAGATTTTGTATTATCAACTAAAATCCAATAATCTACAATATTCATATATAGATTGAATAAATTGTACAGTCCTCTATAATGTATTCGTCTGATTACAGGTTCTTCAATGTGATGTCCACCCAAAGTAACACGCTGTGCCACCCTTCTAATAGCAAGTTCGGAAGAATTTAACCAAAAGAAGACCAATGAAACCAGATATCCTTGTTGTTGTGCCCGCTTTACGAGATTAACAAAACTACGCGATGCTAAAGTAGTTTCAAAAGCAAAATCAACTCTTTCGTCCAATAAATCTTCAATCCGTGTGAGCATAATTCTTCCCGCTTCAACGGCAACACTTTCCATATTGAAAGGCGATAGCCCGCGTGCTATCTCATCGGCATTAACAAACTCTTTACATTGCAACATCTCAGGCAGCACCGTATAAGATGCTGTTGTTTTCCCTGCACCATTGCAGCCTGCTATGATATAAAGGTTTGGCATCGCACTGCAAATATACACGAAATTCTTGAATTACACATAGACGAAAAAAATCAAAAAGTTTGATTTTTATTCGTAATTGAATAGAGCGGGTGCGGTTGGGCGCGGGGGCAGTGGGTGGGCTGCGTTAGATATGAGGGATTATTGCTTCGCAATGAAGTCGCTCACGCTCGGCATAGTCCGCGCAAGCGGGGGCTGTGCGGGGGCTTGCGTTAGGGATTGAAGCGGAAATCCTTTTTGCTAACTGTTGTTTTGCTGGTGATTGTGGACGTTATCTATCGCAGTGGATTGGGGTGCGCTTGCAAAAAGATTGCAGCGGAAAGCCCGACCCCGCCCACGAGCTTGCGAGGGGGCGGGGGAACGCCACAATTGAATTAAGAATGTAGAATTTTGTTGACGCAGTTGTTAATTGTTAATTATTGCTGACGCGCTCGTTGTTAGTGTATATCGTTTGTGAGCGTGGTGGCTGTTGGTTTTCGTAATTCGTAATTCGTAATTGATTTAAACGTATCTTTGCAAACTTTTTGTATTTAACGTAACTGAACGGTTAAAAGGTATAAACATATATCACAAAAATCATGGCATTAGTATGACAGCAACGGAACAGGCGAAAGACCTGATAAAAAACACAAATCTTAATTTATTCCTCACTGGAAGGGCGGGCACAGGAAAAACGACGTTTCTTAGAACGCTGAAAGAGGAACGTCCGAAACGGATGATTGTCCTTGCTCCTACCGGAGTTGCCGCTATTAATGCAGGAGGCAGCACTCTACATTCTTTTTTTCAACTTCCTTTGGGTATTTATCTTCCCGATTATACTCGCACCGAAGCAAAGGACAAGTATAAAATGAGTGACGAAAAAATACGTATCATGAAGGGTCTTGAACTTTTAGTTATAGACGAAATAAGTATGGTACGTGCCGATTTGCTTGATCAAGTGAGTGATACGCTTAAACGCTATCGAAAAAACGACCTCCCTTTCGGTGGTGTGCAGCTGCTCTTGATAGGCGATTTGCAACAATTGCCGCCTGTTGTTAAGGAAGACGAACGGGCACTTCTGTCTGTCCATTACGATACTCCTTATTTTTTTTCAAGTACGGCTCTAAAAAAAACATCTTTTGTATCCATAGAGTTGAGTCATATCTACCGTCAGACCGACAGTATCTTTATTGATTTACTCGAAAAAATCCGTAACAAGGAATTGGACGAAGAAGCTATGTCGTTGCTTAACAGTAAATATAAACCTGATTTTTCCACATCTCAAAGTGAGGGGTATATAACTCTCTGTACTCATCATTATCAAGCCGACAGCATAAACAACGGAAGAATGAATGAGCTTTCTTCACCTGTAAAAATATATAATGCAGAGATAACAGGAAATTTTCCATCTTCAATGTACCCTGTGGATGCTGAACTCGCGTTAAAGCAGGGGGCACAGGTGATGTTTGCCAAAAATGACACGTCACACAAAAAAGAATATTACAACGGACAGATTGGAAAAATAATTGAACTTAAAAACAACAGCGTTATAGTGGAAAGTGAGGGGGAAGATATAGAAGTTGAGCCGTTGGAATGGAGCAATATACGCTATTCTATTGATCAAAAAACGCGAGAAATAACAGAGATTGAGGAGGGTTCGTTTGAACAAATTCCCCTGAAACTCGCATGGGCAATAACGGTTCATAAAAGTCAGGGTCTCACTTTTGATAAAGTGATTTTAGATGTTCAGCAGGCGTTCGCACATGGACAGGTCTATGTCGCGTTAAGCCGCTGTCGGTCGCTCGAAGGCTTGGTACTGCGTTCTAACATCAACCCCTCAAGATTGTTGCAGGATGCTGCCATTTCTGACTTTACAGAGAGTAATGTGAAGACAAAAATAAATGAAGGATTTTTAGATGCACAAAAGAAAGCATATTTAATAGAAATGGCGATTGAACAGTTTGACTTTACGGAATGTTTTAAATTGCTGCAACAGTTGGACAGGTTTTCTTACACTTATTTTCGTAATATGTATCATCATATTTATCAGGATATTGCAATGGAGGTGAAAATATTTGAGAAAGATGTCTATGAGGTAGGGAAAAACTTTGGAAAGAAAGCGTCTGCATGGATGGAAAAAAAAGATTTCTTGGAAACAAAAATGGTGAATGGGGGGACTTATTTTTATGATAAGGTACGTCGTATCCAAACTCATATATTGCCACGCATAAAAATAGAACTGAACGATGAAAAACAACGAAAACGATTAGAGAACCTGCATAAAAATTTGAAAGAGGAAATATTGATAAAAACAGAAACGCTGTCGGAACTCAACAAAAATAAAAAATTCGACGTAGTGTCTTATCTTCAAACAAAAGCAAAGGTGCTGACTAAGTAAAAGAGTCGTCCCCGAACATCTGTCGTTAGTGGTGGACTATAAAGCAGGCAAGTTCCATGCGGGGCGAAATCCCACCATATATGAGTTGTTAGATGGCACAACTACATAGCGGTAACCGGAACGCATTCTATTAATCTCATAGTGCCAAGAGCCACCACGAACTATGCGACTGATTGCGATTGACGTCCTATAGATAGGATTCAAGTAAACACTGTTAGTCTCAGTGCCACTGCTGGCACTGTACAAATACCTGTCTGCTACGTTGTTATAAAGGTAAGTATCTCCGTTGTAATAGTCAGCACACCACTCAAACATATTACCAATCATGTCATATAAACCTAAAGGACTTGGACTTTTTTGACCCACACGACGGGCATGAGCACTTGTGATGCCATAGTCTGTGGGGGTTGCACTATCGGCATCATTAACCCCACCTAAATTAGCATTATACCAACCATAGTTAGTTGCATCATCAGGCATACCTGTTCCATAAGGGTAAGCACCTGTTGATACTCCTGAGGCATTGTTGCCACTAAAGGTATCGGTAGTGCGCCGCATGGCAAATTCAAACTGTGCCTCGGTGGGTAAACTGCCACCCAACCAATGACTGTAAGCAATAGCACCATACCAACTCACACCACCAAGACTTATTTCATCAAAGGGAATACTGCCGTTGCCAAGTTTTTCCTGAGGATACATTACATTATTCTTATTTTGAACACCATATCCCGAATAATTGAGCTCTTCAGCAACAGAGTTATGACATAAAGGAGCATTACTAATAGTACCATCAGTGAAATTATAATATCTATCTATGCTCATAGTGCCTTTATTCGTAATAAAAGCAGGCAAAGCAACAAAAGTAGTTGCGATAGCAAAGGGAATTCTTATCTTGTTATCAACTACTATATAGTCTATAGCAGCAAGAAAGCAACAATATTGGACAACTGTTGTTTCAGTTTGCTGTATGTAAAAGTCAGAAAGTTGAATGCGTAAATTCGCGTCTTTTTTGGCAGTAGCATTCGCCCCATAAATATGTTGCTCATGAGAAAAATAAGTTGTCACATCTGTAACAGTATCGCCTATCGTGGTGCTTGTACCATTATTACCACCTGTGCCCTTAATTAGAACAGGACGTGGTGACCAAGTGTTGTAAATCATCGTAACATTAGAAGCCAAGCTGCCACTATCGACGTAAATGCCAAAACCGTAGTTAGCCATGTTATTAGTAACTAAACAATAGTACATCTCACCACCGTTTGTTATATAAGCACCGCCACCGTTGGAAGTATAGGACTTGTTCATTGCTACGTTGCCACGTATTATACAAGCTGTCACTTTTCCGCCGTCCACATACAAACCGCCGCCATTAGTCTTACTGTATCCATTGCGGATATAGCACGTTTCTAACGTACCACGTACAGTCGCTACGCGGTGTTTGTCGGCAGGCAGGGATAAAAAAGAATTACCGTCCAAGACGGTCATATTAGTCAGAATATTAGTAGGCCATAAAGAGGCTGGATAGGTGCGAGTGAGGCTGTTGCTCGCGTTTGCAGCATAGCCGCCAAGTACAGTCACACCATCTGGAATTGTGATTTCAGAGGTTAGCATATATTTTCCGACAGCGAGAAAGACTGTGTCGCCATTTGCGGGGTTGTAAGTGTGGTTACTACCTAAGACGGTAAGCAATGTTGCGCCCAAAGTGCTTTGAGGAGTAACGGCAATATTTGTGCTGCCCGCCGCAGAAGCAGGAACACCTGCAATGCTGCTAAAGCCCACAAAATAACGAGTACTGCCAAATAAAGAAACGGCAGGAAATAAAAGGAACAGTAAAATAAAGGTTCGTGTTTTCATGTTTTTGTAATTTGTTTTTACAAGTCGCACGTAACTAACATCAACACTCTAACTAACGAGAGTATCTCACGTTCACGCTTAAAACGCAAAGTTGGTTTCGGGATTGTAAAGGTGTAAAGGTCTAAGGAACTGGGAATAATAGATAAAATTTGACGGAAACGAGCACATCAGAAACTCGCGATGTCCATAAAATTACGGAGCTGACCTACCAGGACTCGAACCTAAACTAACGGTACCAAAAACCGTTGTGCTACCATTACACCATAGGTCAATTTAGAAAATTGGGCTGCAAAGATAATAATAAGCCAGATAAAAAACAAATTTTGATAAAATCTGTTCTGCTCGCTCTAAATCCCGCCTCAACATTATGAAACGAGCATGACAAATGTTGCCACCCGGCGGACGCAAAGATAGTAATTTTATTTTGTACCTTTGCGCCCATGACGTACAAATTTTGCTTCATTAACGTATAAATTTACGCTCATGACGTATATTTACGCCTGAAATACCGAAATATTGTAAACGCGAGATAATTATGGAAAAACAATACGGAACATGTCTTTTTGCCCAAATACCAATTCGTGAGAGTATCACGCACACTTCCGAAATGGTATCGCAACTGCTTTTTGGAGAGGGATTTGCAATCGAAGACAAGTATCAACATCTGCTTAAAATCAGAACTCTTTTTGATAATTTTTCAGGTTGGATTGACAGCCGTCAAGTTATCTTGACGGAAGAATGTCCTCACGAGGCGACAGTTTTTACAGGCTCTCACGATGCCGTCATTGAGCGTTCTGTTGATTATGCCAAATTTCGTGTCGGCATGGGATGTCCGTTACCTGACTATGCGGACGGAAAATTTGTAATGGACAATACGATTTTTCGTTATGAGGGTTGTATAAGGCAGGCTATCGGCGGTGTTAAAAGTATTATTGATGTTGCGCAGAAATTTATCAACACTCCGTATTTGTGGGGCGGGCGGTCGTCTTTCGGGATTGACTGTTCTGGGTTGTCACAAATTGTTTTCCGTCTAAATGGCATTTCCCTGCCGCGTAATGCTGCGTGGCAAGCGAATAAAGGGACAGCTGTAAATTTTATTTCGGAGGCGCAGCCCGCTGACCTTTTCTTTTTCGATAACGAAAACTGCGATATAACGCACGTCGGTATTTATCTCGGCGACAACAAAATCATTCACTCAAGCTCATTCGTTCACATTTCCAACGTTGATGGCGAAGGTATTCTTCGTTCGGACGGCAAAGGCTACACGCACCATTTGCGCATCATTAAAAGAATGTAGAATTTAGAATTTGGGCGTTTCCCCACCCCTCGCAAGCTCGTGGTGGGGTCGGGCTTTCACTCCAATCTTTTTGCCCGCCCCGCCCGCCCCTGTTGCAAAAAGGATTTCCGCTCAATCCCTAACGCAGCCCAACAGCGGGAGCATTTTAGAATGTAGAATTTAGAATGTAGAATTAGCAAAGCGCAAAATAATTGTCAATTGTTAATTGTCAATTGTCAATTCGCTAAAATGCAGAATGGAATGTAGAATTTAGAATTTAGAATGTAGAATTAGCAAAGCGCAAAATAATTGTCAATTGTTAATTGTCAATTGTCAATTCGCTAAAATGCAGAATGGAATGTAGAATTAGCAAAGCGCAAAATAATTGTCAATTGTTAATTGTCAATTGTCAATTCGCTAAAATGCAGAATGGAATGTAGAATGTAGAATTTAGAATTTAGAATTAGCAAAGCGCAAAATAATTGTCAATTGTTAATTGTCAATTGTCAATTCGCTAAAATGCAGAATGGAATTTAGAATTTAGAATTTAGAATTTAGAATTTAGAATTAGCAAAGCGCAAAATAGAATTTAAAACTTAGAATTTAGAATGTAAGATTAAAACGAATGATAAATCAATTACGAATTACGAACCAACAACAGTTTTCAAGCACAAACAATATGCACAAACAATATGCACAAACAACAGACGTGTCAGCAATAATTGACAATTGACAATTAACAATTGACAATTAACAACTGCGTCAGCATAATTGACAATTAACAATTAACAATTGACAATTAAAAACGTGAAGTCATTTTTAGACCAAAAAGTCCTTCGGTACAACACCGCTGAATTTATCCTCACAGACCCTGTGCAGTTCCCCCGCCGTTACACGAGGAAGCAGGATATAGAGATAGTCTCATTTCTCGTTTCTCATATTTCGTGGGGCAAGCGCACAATGATACTTCGAGATGCCGAAAGAATGCTTGCAAAATTCGGGCAAAGTCCGTACGAATATGTTATGAATGACGGCTATAAAAATCTTGGAAGTGATAACATCCATCGTACATTTTTCGAGCACGACTTAAAGTATTTTCTTGGGGGATTTAAAAATATTTTAAGCAAACACGATACTGTCGAAGATTTTTTGAAAGCCGAAAACGCAAAATCCGCGTGGGATGTTGCCTCACTTCTTTTAAGCGAAATGCTGTCTGCCAACAATGGCTTAACAAATAAATACTGCCTGCCGACTTCGCCCGAAAATTCTGCAATAAAGCGAATAAACATGGCACTTCGTTGGCTTGTCAGGGATGACGGAATTGTGGACATCGGCATTTGGAAAATCTTCACCCCTGCTGAACTCTTTATACCGTTAGACGTACACGTAGCGAACGTATCAAGAGATTTAGGGCTTCTCACACGCAAGAGCAACGACAGAAAAGCAGTCGAAGAACTCACTTGCAAGTTGCGCCAATTCTGCCCCCATGACCCCGTCAAATACGACTTCGCCCTGTTCGGCACAGGCATCGGCAACGATAAATAAAAAAGCCTTAAATCCGCAATTATTTTTTGCTAAAAACAAGCAAAGCGTTATCAAATAAACATTTGTAACGCTTTGCCGTTTGAAAAATTTTCACTAAATTTGGTGTTACTATACAACCAA
>JAISPZ010000092.1 GCA_031274555.1 Bacteroidales bacterium
TTAGTTTTATGTTCTATTACAAAGTACGAAATTCGGGGGTTTAATGAAATTTGTTGTTTTATTTTTTTTAGTTTTATGTTCTATTACAAAGTACGAAATTCGGGGTTTAATGAAATTTATTTTTTTATCGCATATTTAAGGGGTCAAAGATTTTATATATTCAATATTGTATGTTTAAAGGTCTGACGTTCGTAATTCGTAATTCGTAATTCGTAATTCGTAATTTACAGAAGTGGATTATTATAACGCTCATGCCCTATTGTAGTACGTCCCCCATGTCCTGAGCGCACCGTATAACAGTCTTCGAGAGTAAAAAGTTTGTTGTAAATACTGTCGCGAAGCAAGTCGTAATCACCTGTAGGAAAATCAGTTCGACCTATACTCTCTCTAAAAAGTACATCCCCTGAAAAAACTGTTTTATCAGAATGTGAAACGAAACAGACACTCCCCTCACAATGTCCTGGCGTATAAAGAACTTCCAACTGCGATGTCCCGAACTCTATAATGTCGCCCTCAACAAATGTTTTATTAGACGGCACACCCTCAAAATCATCAAAGTCAAAGCCCCACATCCGCGCTGCCTCGACAGCGTCACCAATTAACGAAACAGCTTTTTCGTGCATTTCAAGCGGAAGTCCAAAGTGCAACATCGAACCTTTTGCACCGTAAATATGGTCGAAATGCGGGTGCGTCACAAGCAAATGCCTAATTTGTATATTTTCTCGCTCTATGAAAGAAAATAGTGCTTCAAACTCTTGCCCGCTACTACAGCCGACATCTATCAAAGCACCATCGCCTGTTTCATCCCACAGTAAATACGTATTGACACCAAGGGGATTGAAACTGAAAACTTTTATTTGCATAATTTATTTTTTGAAAACAAAGTAACTTGATGTAAAGTTAAAAAAAAAGCGTAAATTTGTCGAATATTGAAGCGAAATTTCTACGCAAAAACAAAAAAACATATAAATAATAAGATATATGACAAAGAAATCATTTATGATGCTCATGCTGTTTTTAGCAACTATCGCGCTTGCAGCAGCGTCATGTTCAGGTTCACAGCACACATCTTCATCTACACAGGACGTAGCGTGTGACTTTACAAAAAAGCCCGGCAAGCAGCAATTTCATAGTTCCAAAGCGGCACCCGTTCCCGCCCCAGAGACCCCTATAGGACGCAGATAAGCAAAATTTATGGCTCACGAAAAATTATCAAGCACAGGCGAAATCTCGCAAATTATTGGTGCTGTCGTTGATGTATATTTTAAAGAGGGACAACGTATTCCGAGTATCTACGAAGCACTCGAAGTCAATCGCCTTAACAACAGCACACCATTAATACTTGAATGTCAGCAAGATATTGGTGAACGCACCGTTCGCACAATTGCTATGGACTCTACAGACGGCATCGCACGTGGCACAGCAGTAACTGCAACAGGACATCCTATCAGCATGCCGGTCGGACCCGATATTAACGGTCGCCTTTTTAATGTTATCGGGCAAACTATTGACGGAATGAAGCCTGTTAATGCAGTCGCCCACAACAGTATTCATGCCGATCCTCCGCGCTTTGAGGAACTTACAACTTCGCAGGAAATACTTTTTACAGGCATAAAGGTTATTGACCTTATCGAGCCGTATATGAAAGGCGGAAAGATAGGACTTTTCGGCGGTGCAGGCGTAGGCAAGACAGTTCTTATCATGGAGCTGATTAACAATATCGCAAAAAAATATTCAGGTCAAACAGTTTTTGCTGGTGTCGGGGAGCGCACACGTGAGGGTAACGACCTTTTGCGCGAAATGATAGAGAGTGGCGTTATTAAATACGGCAAGGAGTTTGAAGAAAGCATGAATAAGGGTGGTTGGGATTTAAGCAAAATTGACCACGAAGAACTTAAAAAGTCGCAAGCCACACTCGTTTTCGGACAGATGAACGAACCTCCCGGAGCACGTGCACGTGTGGCTCTTTCGGGTCTTACAATGGCGGAATATTTTCGCGATGAGAACACAGAGGGTGGTGGAAATATCCTGCTTTTTATAGACAACATCTTCCGCTTCACGCAAGCAGGCTCGGAAGTTTCGGCTCTCTTGGGACGTATGCCCTCTGCGGTAGGTTATCAGCCCACTCTCGCAACAGAAATGGGCTTGCTGCAAGAGCGCATAACATCTACAAAACACGGTTCTATAACTTCGGTACAGGCGATTTATGTTCCTGCTGATGACCTTACCGACCCTGCCCCTGCCACAACTTTTGCTCACCTTGACGCTACAACCGTTTTGAGCAGAAAGATTGCCGAACTTGGTATCTTCCCTGCCGTTGATCCACTTGATTCTTCGTCGAGGATATTAAGTCCTGCCGTTGTTGGCACAGAGCATTATGAAACTGCCCAAAACATAAAAAAGATACTTCAACGCTACAAAGAGTTGCAGGATATTATTGCAATTCTCGGTATGGACGAACTTTCTGAAGAAGACAAATTGATTGTTGGACGCGCACGTAAAATTCAACGCTTCCTTTCGCAACCTTTCCATGTTGCAGAGGCTTTTACAGGCTTGAAAGGTGTCTTTGTTGATATTTCCGACACTATCAAAGGCTTCAATATGATTTTAAACGGCGAGATGGATGCCTATCCCGAACAGGCGTTCCACCTTGTTGGAACGATTGAAGATGTCATTGAAAAGGCAAAACGATTGTGATTTAAACACTTGCTATGAACCTCTCAATATTAAGCCCTGAAAATATTCTTTTTGAAGGCACCATATCTTTGGTGCAGCTGCCCGGCATTGACGGACTTTTTGAAGTCCTTCCACGCCACGCCCAAATGGTGACAACCCTCGCTGCGGGTAATATTCGCATAATCGACAGTGAACAGAAAGAAACTATCCTGCCAATCGGCGGCGGTGTCTTTGAAACCTCAAATAACAAAGCCACTGTGCTTGTAATGTAAATTCGACATTTTAACCCTTTAAATTTTTTATATGAGTACCAATTCTAACAACATCGGTGATATTAACTGGTCGGCTTTGCCTTTTGGCTATGTAAAGACTCCTTACAATGTTCGTTCGTACTATCGTAACGGTAGATGGAGTGAACTTGAAAAATCGGAAGAAGAAACAATCCCAATTCATATTGCCGCCACTGCTCTACATTACGGACAGTCGTGCTTCGAGGGACTGAAAGCCTTCCGCTGCAAAGACGGCAAAATCCGCCTTTTCCGTCCCGAAGAAAATGCGAAGCGGCTTATACTTTCCGCAAACGGAATTATGATGCAGCCTGTTTCAAAGGAAATTTTTATGGAAGCCTGCAAAATGGTTGTTCGCCTGAACGAGAAATTTGTTCCGCCATTTGGCTCTGGTGCTTCCTTTTACATACGCCCTCTTTTGTACGGCTCTGGCGGTGAAGTTGGTGTTAAGCCGAGCAAGGAATATACGTTTATCGTTTTTGGTGGACCCGTAGGTCCATATTTCAAAACAGGTTTTAAACCTATGCCTATGCAACTTATAAAAGACTTTGACCGCGCTGCACCGCTTGGGACGGGTATGTTTAAAGTTGGCGGAAATTATGCTGCTTCTCTACGTGCGAGTGAGAGGGCACACGGCGAGGGATTTTCTACCGTACTTTTTACTGACGCTAAGGATCATAAATTTATAGATGAAGCAGGTCCTGCGAACTTCTTTGCAATTAAGGGCAACCGCTATATTACGCCTGACTCTCATTCTATTCTTCGCTCCATCACTAACATGACATTACAGCAAATCGCGCTTGATTTAGGTATGGAAGTGGAACGCCGACATATTGCAGTGGAGGAACTGCCCGAATTTGAGGAAGTCGGTGCTTGTGGGACTGCTGCTGCTATCACGCCAATAAGTCGTATGGTAAATCGCTCCAACAACAAAGAACATATCTACACTATGGAGAACGAACCCGGACCGAAAACAAAAAAACTGTACGACATTCTCACAGGTATTCAGTACGGCACTGTGGAAGACACCCACGGATGGATGGTGGAAATCTGAGTCAATTACGAATTACGAATTACGAATTACGAATGTTGAACCTTTAAACGTGGAGTATTGAATATATAAAACCACAAATTTCGTTAAGCCCCAGAATTTCGTAATTGACAATTGACAATTAACAATTGACAATTAACAAAACCTATATATAAAACCACAAATTTCGTTAAGCCCCAGAATTTCGTAATTGACAATTAACAATTGACAATTGACAATTAACTACGTAATTCGTAATTGATCTTTGACCATCTTCCAGCCCTCTTCGTTGAGCTTGGGACCTACTATTGAGATGACTTTTGAGGAAATTAGAGAGGCTATCTCGCCTGTTCTTTGGAGAGAGTAGCCTCTGCTCAAGCCGAACAGGAAGCCCGACACATAACTGTCGCCCGCGCCATTTGTGTCTATGCGCTCCGCAGGGAACGGTGGGATGATATAGACCGTGTTTTTATCAATAAGCATTGAGCCTCTGCTACCTGTTTTCATTGCGACAAGAGCACACGTTTTGCCCGCTTCCACAAGTGCTTCCGTGCCCCTTTTGCCTGTAAACGTTTGTGCTTCCTGTTCGTTGCAAAAAAGAATATCCACATACTGCGGGATAATACGCCGCAAATAGTCAATATTTTCTTCTACTATGTTGTAGCTGCCCATATCAAACGACACCTTTGCTCCTGCCTCACGCGCCATTTTCATAGCCGTTTCGAGAAGTTCGTAATTCTGCACAAGATAGCCCTCTACATGGAAGTAGTTATACCCTTCGAAATATTCTTTTTTCAGAAATGATGATGTCAGCTGATATGCCGCCCCAAGATGTGTTGCAAAAGTGCGTTCGGAGTCGGGACTGATAAGTGTGATTGCCGTCCCTGACGGTGCTGTTTTCAACGTCTGAAAGTAAGGCTTCATCCCGCGCTCTATAAGGTCATTGACGTAAAATTTTCCATATTCATCATCACCTATACTCCCTATAAAGCCACACTCTAATTCGAGCGAAGCACATCCTGTAACAGCGTTCGATGCCGAACCACCTGTAGAATACGTAAACGGACGGCTACCACTCGCACCTATTGTTATATCTGTCTGACTGAAATAGTCAAGAATTTCCCTTGAGCGTTTCTCGCCTATAAGCTGCATACTCCCTTTCGGCAATCCCAAGTAGTTAAGATGTTCGTCACTGTCAAGACGAATAATAATATCTGTCAAGGCGTTGCCTATCCCAAGAACTTTCATACTTTACATTTAGAAATTATTTATAGCTTTTAAAATATCGTCATCTATCGTGGAGTAAATAGAGTAAAACCCTTTGTCATCATAGAGGTCGCGAGCGATTGTTGCCTTTACAAGTGTTTTTAGACGATGACTGTGATACTGCAAACACGCAGAGTCAGACTTTATCCCCTTTTGTTTTCCCTGTGCAACAATTTTTTGCACCATAACGTCTGTAACAACAAAATTCTTTTTGAATTTGTCTAAAGTCGGGTATTCAGTGCCAAGCATACTCCGATTTTGAGCCACATAGCTAAACGCATAATCATATAAAACACCGCTATTAGACAGCCTGTTTACACACGTGTATAGAGTATCTATCGTATATGGAACATTGATGTCAGGCTCTATGCCCCCTCCACCATATACTACGCGCCCTTTGATTGTGTAATACTTTACAGTGTCGGTATGGGATGTAGTGTCAGTACCGAAAAGCTCACCGTCCGTATAGCGTTCTAAAAGATCTTCCTCGTATTTTGCCCCTCTGTACGGTTTTTGAATTGAACGACCACTTGGAGTGTAGTACTTCGCAACCGTAAGACGGAGTATGCTGCCGTCCCTCAAATTCATCTGTTCCTGCACAAGTCCCTTGCCAAACGTGCGCCTGCCGACAATAACGGCGCGGTCGTTATCTTGCATTGCTCCTGCAAAGATTTCGGACGCTGACGCTGAAAACTGATCTATAAGAACTACAAGCGGTAACTTTTGATATTTACCCCCTCCAGACGCTCTTATCTCTGTCTTCGGGCGGCGAAGACCGTGCGTGTAAAGCACAAGTGAGTTACGTGGAAGAAACATATCACACAATACAAGACATTCACTCAAAAGCCCGCCACCATTGCCTCTTAAATCAAGTACAAGCCCTCTCATGCCTTGATTTTGCAATGATGAAAGTGCTACCGCGACTTCACGAGAAGTTGTCTGGTTAAATTTTGAAAGTTTGATATAGCCAATATCCTTTGCGACAGACTCGTCCAGCATAAATGAAGCATCGACACTATACGTTGGTATAACGTTCCTGACGACATCAACATAACGAATATGTGTGCTGTTGTACGGCAAAATGCCCAGACGCACGACGCTTCCTCGAGGTCCGCGAAGCGTTCTCATTATTTTTTCTGTGGATAAATTTTTGCCCGAAAGAATAACGACCGAGCCGTCGCCTCTGATATCCTCTGCCGAGATAATTCTGTCCCCTTGTTTTATGCCAACTTTTTCCGATGGTCCTCCCGCAACAGGCATAATAACAAGCACAGTATCGTGCAAAACTCTAAACTGAACACCTATACCGTCAAAATCGCCATTTATATCCTCGTTTGCCATAGATGCCTCTGACGCGGGAATATAAACCGAATGAGGGTCTAACTGCTCAAGCATCCCTGTTATGGCTGCATTTTCAAGGTTAAAGAAAGAAAAAGTATCGACATAATTTTGCTCAACCAAATCGAGAATACCGTCCATGCGGCTCTGCGTTTGCAAAATATGCAAATTTATCCCTTTCTGCGGCTCGTGCATTACCCCTTTACGTTGCGGAATACGCGTACCTGCGAAAAGTCCAAGAACAAAAAGCAGAGCAAAATAAACCCAAGAAATTTTCTTCATGTATGTCTATAAATTATTTTCCACAGACTATGTGGAACTCGCCGATAAATATGCACCCCTTACATGGCGTACCTGTTTTATCAGTTACCCTCTAATGTATTGATTTTACTATTCAATTCTGCTGCTTTGTCGCCCTCTTTTATAAAATTATAAAGATCGCGGAGCGTTTTCATTACGGCAAGATTATCGGGAGAAAGCTCAAGGGCTTTTACTAAATGCGGGATTGCTTTTAAGAAAATCTCCTTTGCACGAGCCTGTTCCGAATTATATAGCTCTCCTGCGTCAAGGGGAAGATTTTCCGCCGCCGTCTTTACTTTATTGCCTTTCTCTACATAAAACGCACCTATGCGGAAATTTGTCTGGTAGTCGTCCGAATTTTGTTCGTATGCTTTACGATAGTTAATCTCCGCGTTATCCATATCGCCGGAATTTTGGTACGAAGCACCAAGAATGATATACAGCAATGGAAATACAGGAAATTTTTCTGCCGCTGCTTTCCCTATTGCAACAACTTTTTCGTGCTTATCCAAAACAAGATTTTCATTCGCTGCAATAAGGTATGCCATTGAGTCATCTGGAAATATTTCGATGGAAACATCAAGCATTCTTGAGGCATCATCTGTTCTTTCCGCCTTTTCGTATAACAACGCCAAATGCTGATAGACTATAATATTTCGATAACCCATACCTGCAAGCTGTTCGTAAGTTTCGAGCGCACGAGCGTTATCCTCTGCTTTTTCGGCACAAAGCGCAACGTTAAAAAGCGCACCTGTATCTATCTGCTCTGCGAGCAGGATTGTTTCGTATGCTTTCTGATAGAAATCTGCAGCCCTGCTGAAATTTCCCTCTGTGTAAACAACACTGCCTTTTTCGTAAAGCGCGGTGGAAAGTTTACCTATTTCCGACTCTGCGAGAAACTTATTTTTGTCGGAATTGTCAAGCGAAAGCGACATTTTTAGCGCAGCATAAGCAGTGTCTTCTGCCTGTGGAAATTTATTCGCAAAAAGTGCGTCAGACGCTGCCACATAGATACGCGCCTGCACGAGGTACGTTGCGGCATCCAAGGGCGTTGTCGGGTCGAGCATTGCTGCCCGAATAGCTCCAACAGCCTCCGGAATTTTCTTTCCGCTGTAATTTTTTTGTGCCTCTCTCATCATTTTGTTCTGCGCGGAAGCACCTAAAACCAATGCCAATAGCAATGTACTTGTGATGATCTTCTTCATAAGTATTAAAATTTAAGATTATTTGTTCTGTTATGTAATATGTGCTGTTCGTGTCGTATTTTCGATTTTTGTTTTTCTTACGACTCCGCAAATATACGACATTTGTCGCATTTATCTAAATCACGATAGATTTAACAGGCAAAGTTATAAAATACCTTAAATCCGCAATTATTTTCCGCTAAAAACAAGCAAAGCGTTATCAAATAAACATTTGTAACGCTTTGCCGTTTGAAAAATTTTCACTAAATTTGGTGTTAGCACACAACCAATGTGAATTTTCAGATGATAAAGATACAACAAATTTCAAACAACATTACTCCTTTCGCA
>JAISPZ010000118.1 GCA_031274555.1 Bacteroidales bacterium
TATTAATCTACTTCTCTAAGTTGGCATGAACTACTCCGCACCCCTTTTCAGCGATGGTTTACTTCAATTGCTAAATTTTAAATCTTGAATTTTCCGTACCCCTACTTGACGTTTTTTCAGCTTCAGGTTTCTCTCACTTTGTACGTTTATTCTACATTCCGCCCCGCCCGCCCCCGCCCCGCCCGCCCTACCACAACGACTAACAGCCACCGCACGTTCGCCCGTAGCCACACGAAAAAAATATGAATTACAATATATTAACAATTTCTGTAAAATAAAGTATATCTTTGCGCTATATATTTTCCTGAAAATAAAAAATAATCTAACTACTTATGGTTGATATTGCCCTGCACGCACCTTACCAAACGAAACGCTTTTTATCTGTGTTTTTAACCTGCCTTGTGGTATTGTTACTTAATTTTTCCGCCTTTTCGCAGGCAGGTGGGATGGTTGCTTTTTATCAGAATGGAACAGAGGTTGATTTTAATGATTTATCCGCAGGGACAACAACAGAGGTTTATATAACTGTTGAGCCTCAATATTATCTAAATACAGCGGAAATTATCTATGAGAGCGGGCAGTGTGATACGGTTAATGCGCAAATTATTCCTGTAACAAGTGTGGATATGCGCTTGAAATACACGTATCAGCACCAAACAAATATACAGGAGTTTTGTTGTGATTTCAGAGCATTGCAGCCCTGGTCCGGGCAGCAGACAAGACCATTTCAAGAGGTGCGTGTTTTGGGTGCTGACACTTTAAGGATTATTTTTATTTATACTGCAGAAGATTTGGCGTGGTTTTCGGACGGCAGACCTCACACTGAATATGAGGTTTACGTAATGAACGATTTAGACCTTAACGGCGAAAGCGAGTCACCTCAAAATTGGAAACCAATATGTGTAGAGTATCCTTTTTATGGAAGTTTGTATGGGCGTAATAAAACTATTTCCAACTTATATGTTTACGATACTACGAATAACTATTATAGTTATACAGCACTTATAGGACAAATAGGAGATAATGCAAACCCTACATTAATTAAAGATTGGCATATATTGAATGGTGACATTATTTTTGAGAATAAGCATAATCAATGGACAGTTTCGGGAATAGGCAGTTTTGTGGGCAATATTATTTGGGCAGCACAGAATGTGGAACTTTCTAATTTAACGAATGGCGCAGCATTATACGATAATTCAAGTGCAGGCTATGGATTTGGATTAGGGGGAATTGTTGGATCTATTACGGACATGGGTGATTATTTTGAAGCACGTTCTGTAAAAAACAGCATTAACTTTGGCAAAATTTTTCCAAGAAGGGGTCTTACAATCCCTAATTCATCTTTTATTGGGGGAGTAATGGCAAAGATAGAAAATACTTCTGTTTCACAAAATATCAATTGGGGATCTGTCATTAATTCTATTGATAGTGTTAGTTATAACTCATTTAACGGTATTGGTAGTGGATATATTTATCCCGCGACAGCAATGATACGCAATTTTAATTATGGCAGAATGATGTATCCGATAAATCGTCTTTTTTTTCAGGTGGATACTCTTGTGGGTGCAGGTTATTGGCCACCCTCTGCTATTTGCGATAATTTTATCTATCATATAGCAGAGATTGGTCTTCCCATTGACAGTGTATCTTTCTACAACTTTTCCGACTCAATTCTATCACCCGATATAGCATTATTCACCGAAGGTGATGACACAATGAGTGGCGGCACATTCACCGAACACAAATTCTACAAAACAAACCACACCCTTTCCACCTACAACCTGATAGACTCTGCTTTTATGGCGGAATATTTGCAAGATGCAAACGGCGACTTTATTTTGGAAAATGGTTTTTATCCGCGCCCTCGTGGAGTGGATGAGCGGGCGGGGCGGTTATCATCCTCGCCTTTGTTGCTTTATATGGGCGACAATGTTGCACGTGTTACTCACAACTTTTATGTGGACACAAATTACGGTGTACGGTGGTTTTCCTTTGCCTCCGACTTATTGACCATTAGTGGCGACTCTGGTATTCTTCAACCCGCATATCAAAACCTGCAAAAAGACACCACCATAGAAATAGAAGCCCGCTTTAAAGGTTTCCATAAAAATATTTTCTTAAATCTGCACCTGAATAGCACATATATTTACGACACCATAACTATTTGCGAAAACGACTCAACATTATTTTTTGGGGAATGGTTGCACGAGCAGGGAGAGTACGCGCACAGAGTGATTTCGTCCGCCCCAATGACTACCGACACATTCCACTACCTGCTCACTCTCTACCACAGCCCTACATACCTGTTTGAATACTTCGACACCGTTGTAACAAAAAATCTGCCCTATACCTTTCACGGATTTTATATCGACACCGTAGGCATATTCACATTCCCCTTTACAAGCAGTCTGGGCTGCGACAGCACCTACATCCTACATATAAGCCCCTTTATTTGCGACCCATCAACTACATACCTGTTTGAATACTTCGACACCGTTGTAACAAAAAATCTGCCCTACACCTTTCATGGATTTTATATCGACACCGTAGGCATATTCACATTCCCCTTTACAAGCAGTCTGGGCTGCGACAGCACCTACATTCTACATATCATCCCCTTTGTCTGCAACTCAACAATACGTGTGCCGATTGACTCTGTCGTACCGCTATGTTCGCAAGAGTTTCAAGAGCTGGAAATACTTCTTGCCTCAACTCCCCAAGCATTACCATACGAACTCAATTTTAGTGTGGCAGCAATAGCGCAGGGATTTACCAACAGAACAGGCATTTTCGACAGAAACAAAATAATCGTCCCTGCACCACTATCCCCTTACGTAAACCGTTACGAACTTTATTTACGCTTTGTCGATACTGCGGGCTGCTTCTCGCAGTGGGACACCGCCACCTTTGAAGTGCGCTACCCGACGACAGTCGTTAAACAAAAGTGGGACGACGTTCTTGCGGTGGGCAATTCAGCGTACAACGGCGGTTATCAGTTCACCGCCTTTCAGTGGTTTGAGAACGACCAACTGCTGCAAGGGGAAACACTCTTTCGCCTCTACCAAAAACCCGCTCTAAACGAACATTCCACATACAGCGTTCTACTCACCCGCAGAGACGGACTTACAATGTTCTCTTGCCCTATTACACCAATAAAACCGTCAGGCACTACCGTCAATATGGAAATATCGCCCAACCCGCAAAAATCCGCAGGCTATGGATATGTAAAACTGTCGGGCAAAAATCTGAAATCCGCCTATACGCTCTCTATATATCACGAGTCGGGCATTTTCGTACATCGTCAAACAGTACAGCAGGGCAGTAATACGTTAGACTTACAGCTAAAACGCGGCACATATATTCTGCAACTCCACGATGGAACAGAAGTAATAAAGACCGTTAAATGGATTGTCTTATGAAGCAGATATATCAACAGATTGCAGTATGCGCGTTGTTAATCCTTTGCCCCGCCACGCTAAACGCCCAATGGACAGCGAAAACAGACACTCGCAAACATCAGTTGTATATTGCTGCTAAGGGTGGAGTAAATACTTTTCTGTATAAAGACAGTCGCGTTAAATTAGGCGGTGGTGTTGGTCTGTTTTACGATTTCTATTTTCTGCCGTTTATGGGACTTGGCACAGGTGCTGAAATCAGTTTTTTAAGGTCAAGTTCTCATCTTGGGGATATAAGCTATCAGCAAGAGGCGATAGATGACGACCCTCTTTTTGGCTCGCAGGGGCAATATTTTATTTTTGGTGTGGACATTGAAAACGCTGATGAAGTGCAAAAGGCAACCCATATCTATGTACCGTTAATGTTGCGCTTCCGCTTCAGCTATTTTTATATCGGCGTAGGGGCGAAAGCAGGTTTCTGTCTTAACACAAAGTACATCAAAAATATGGGGCTGCTAAAAACTTATGGGATATACGAAAATCTATATGACCGTTTGGAAGATATTCCCGAACATGGTTTTGTAACAAAATCCGTCACAAAAGAAAGTTCCTGGAATTTAAAAACCGATTGGGCACTCTCTTTTGACTTTGGTATAAACATCCATCCCTCGCCCTACAAAGGTCGTATCGGCACTCGCCGCAAGGCATGGTTACAGCACGTTTATTTCGGTATCTATGCAGACTACGGCATAAACAGTCTGCAAAACGCTACCACCACCGCCCAATCTGTTTTATATCCTGTCAGCTACAACGCCCAAGTTGAGGGCTGTTTGGAATACGACCTTAACTCCACCACACACTCCGCGATCCACAGCCTAAGCGCGGGGATAAAATTTGCTGTCGGACTTAATTGGAAGTAAGAACAAAAAGTAGGCTACCTGATTAGTCTATTTTTGAAAACATATTTTTTATGCAGCTAATTTCTTCAACATATCAGGTTGATGTCGTTTGCTCCACATAATCACACCCGCTCCTTTACTCTCAAGAGCACTAATGTATTCTGGTTTTAATTCTCTGTCTATATCATTTATGATTGCCAGACCTTTCAATTCTTTGCCTGATATTTTTTCTCTTATGTTTTTAATATCGTCCCAACCAAATAAAAAGTTGGGAACATTCAATTTATTAATGTTGTTAAATGACTTAATAACCAACTCTTTTTCCCTCCCTGCAATTTGAAAGTCAAATGTAAACTCTATTCCCGTACTGCCTTTAGCAATAAATTGAGGAGTATAAATAAGATTTTGCTCGTCAAAAAAAGTTCTCACATCTTCTTTAAATAAGGAAGATACTGTATGTTTTGCCATCATCGCCATATCTGAAATTTCGGATATGGCACAAATTAAATTATGTTTTTTCTGATTAAAATCTCTTTCTGTCCCTTCTGCCTGAAGTTCATTGTCGTTCAATTGTATCCCATAATTCAACAATATCATTTCGAGCCACTCTTTTCTTTTTGGGGAACGAGTAATTGAAGAACCTGCGAGGTCCAAATTAGAAAGTGTTTGGCTGTCGTCCGACAATAATATTTTTTCATTATCTAATTTGACATATATTTCGATATTGTCGTTGAACAATCCTACAAAAGGAGTGGTTATTATATACCATCCTGTTTGCTCATTTTGCAAGACCTGTGTCTTATCTCGAAGCCAATTATAATATTGGGTTATGCTACTATTAATCCAATTATTATTCATATATTAAGTAACGTATGGGTTGTAATCACTGTTTCTATGTTTATCGTTTTTGCGAACGACTTGATTATATCTGCAAAACTTGAGTTTAGATTTTTTTCGTCAATTGCTTTTATTTCAAATGTGTCGTCAGTCAAAGGAATAGCCCACGCCAACGATTTATATCCTTGAACATGGTAATGAACGTGGGACTCAGTGTTCGAGAAAACTTTTCCCGCGTATGAGCGAAATTTTTCGGGTAAATATTCATTGATAATTTCAGGATTTGTATGTCCTCCATTAAAATCAATTCTAAGCAAACCTGTTTTTCTGTCGTCTTCCTGAAAATGCAAACTAATGCGTATAGTATTTTTGGCACTTTGCTGTATTTTCCATAAAAATGAAAACTCATCATCTGTTTCTGAAACCAATTCAAATCGTTCATAAAAAGGAAATTTCTGTTCAATTATCAATTTAGTGCATAATTTATCTTCTTTGACAATTTTCTTCGGCAGTTTTAATAAGTAATCCGCCTGTTCATTCGTCATGTTCATATAACATTCCTTTATCTGATTTATTTACATATATATTACCCCTCGAAAAATTCAGCAATAGGTTGCTGAGGATTTGGGTGAGGGGTCGGAGCTTGGTGGCAAGTAAATTGCCCTAAACGTCCTGTCCATGCCCCGCAAAGATAATGCTTTTTTATGACATGGAGAATGAGCACACTTGCAATTTGAAATGTAGCGTTCCCCCGCCCTCGCAGAGCTTCGTGCGGGGTCGGGCTTTCCGCTGCAATCTTTTTGCCCGCCCCCCGAACCACGCGCAGCAAAAAGGATTTCCGCTGCAATCCCTAACGCAATCCCAACGTCCTATCCAATTACGAATTACGAATTGCGAATTACGAGCACCGTCCCTCTGTTCACCCGCCGCCCACCGCCCCGCCCCCCGCCAAACAACGCGCACAGCCCACCCCGCGCCGCCCGCCCCCCCCCTGCGCTTTTTCAGCTTCAGGTTTCTCTCACTTTGTACGTTTATACATCTTCAGGTTTCGTGGAAAATTAAGTTTAAAATTTCGCAATGCGAAGAAGCAGCCCACCATCTATTAATCTACTTCTCTAAGTTGGCATGA
>JAISPZ010000137.1 GCA_031274555.1 Bacteroidales bacterium
CCCGAATTTCGTACTTTGTAATAGAACATAAAACTAAAAAAAATAAAACAACAAATTTCATTAAACCCCAGAATTTCGTACTTTGTAATAGAACATAAAACTAAAAAAAATAAAACAATAAATTTCATTAAACCCCCGAATTTTCGTAATTGACAATTAACAATTGACAATTGACAATTGACAATTAACAACGTAATTGATTATGACAACACTTCATCCGCTCGTGCAGTATTTTAACAAGCCAAGCAAAGATTTCACAAAGCAAGACCTGCTACGCTACATCAAAGAAAAACATGTAGAAATGATTAACTTCCGCTATGTAGCGGGGGACGGTCGCCTGAAAACCCTCAACTTTGTTCTCCATAACGAGAACTACACTAACGAAATTCTCTCTTGTGGCGAGAGGGTTGATGGCTCAAGTCTGTTCCGAAACATTGACGCAGGAGCAAGCGACCTCTACGTCATCCCTCGTTATTCAACAACTTACATAAACCCATTTTCCGAAATTTCAACGCTTGATGTTCTCTGTTCGTTTTACGATAAGGACGGCAATCCGTTTCAGAACGATCCAGCTATGGTTATGCGCCGCGCTGCTAACGTCTTCAAAGATAAAACAGGATTTGAATTTGAATGTATGGGGGAACTTGAATATTACGTTATAGGCAAAAAAGATGACCTCTTTTATACCGAGGACCAGCGTGGATACCATGAGTCGTCACCATTCACAAAGTTTGAGCAATTTCGTAAAGAGGCGATGCGGATGATGACATCCTGCGGATGTCTTATAAAATACGGTCATAGCGAAGTAGGAAATTTCACTTTGAACGACTATGTTTATGAGCAGAACGAAATAGAGTTTCTGCCAACGGCAATGATTGATGCCGCCGACCAGCTTGTTTTGGCGAAATGGATATTACGTACCCTTGCTGTCAAGTACAATGTGTCAGTGACGTTTTCACCAAAAATCACTGTCGGCAAAGCAGGTAGCGGAATGCATATTCACACTCGCCTGATGAAAGACGGCAAGAATGTTATGCTCGAAAACGGAAAATTGTCCGACACCGCAAAAAAAGCAATTGCAGGATATTTGGATATAGCTCCGTCTTTAAGTGCTTTCGGTAATACAAATCCCATGAGTTATTTCCGTCTTGTGCCACATCAGGAAGCACCCACAAATATATGCTGGGGGGATAGAAACCGATCTGCTTTGGTGCGTGTACCGCTTGGGTGGGATATATCAAAAAATATGGCAGTTGATGCCAATCCTGCTGAACCACAAAAGGACGCGATTTATGACAACAAACAGACTGTCGAATTTCGCTCTCCTGACGGCTCTGCGAACATTTATCTGCTCGTAGCAGGACTTTGCGTAGCGGCGCGTCATGGACTCGAAATGCAGAATGCCTTAGAGTACGCTCGCGAACGTTATATTTCTGTAAATATTTTTGCAGAAGAAAATAAAGGGATAGAATATAAACAGCTCCCTGCTTCGTGCGACGAAGCCGCCGACTGCTTGGAAAAGCAACGCACCGCGTACGAGAAGTATGACGTATTTAGCCCTGCGCTCATCGATGCCACGCTCGACTCCCTGCGCTCCTACTACGACAAGCACCTGCGCAAGGAAGTTGAAAACCGTCCGCAAGAATTATTACGCCTTGTTGAATTTTACCTGCACTGCGGGTAACGGCACTCCCTCGCCGTCCGCAGGGGCACGCTAAACGTCATCTTTCCGCAGGAGTTAGACCTGTTGCTGAAAATGCGTAAGGACGGTGGGTCGCGTGAGGGATAGTAGCGGAAATCCTTTTTTGCAGCGGGGGCACGTGGGGTGGGCAAAAAAGATTGAAGCGGATAGCCCGACCCTGTGGAACGGCACTCCCTCGCCGTCCGCAGGGGCACGCTAAAATTTCAACTCTTTGATGTCGCAGCAGAGGGTGGTGCAGTCGTCTTGCTTTAAAATCAGGCGACCGAATTTGTCAATGTCAGTTATGCTGCCTGTAATGGGCGTGTTTTTATAGAGATAGTTACGCTTTACGCCGTAAAAAAGCAGGTGCGACAGGTACTCGTTCTTGGTGTCCGACCAATTCTTATAGCGGGCATTTTCTAAAGCAGAGCCTATCGAATGAACAAGTTTTTTCTTGCTGAACAGCCTGTTGGCAACGTTAGTCAGCGAAATTGCATTGGGCAAATCGGACGGAAACTCCTTTTGATTGACGTTTATGCCGACACCCATAATACTTCTGCTAAACTCGCTACCTGAAATTTTATTTTCAAAAAGAATACCACCGAGTTTTTTCCCCTCAACATAAATATCGTTAGGCCATTTTAGAAAGACTTTTTGCTTGGGAATGACTTTTTGCAGCGCAGAACGGAGCGCGAGAGAGAGCGTAATGTTCAGCAAAAATTGGTCTTCGGCGGGTATTTGAAAAGGGTTCGTTACAAAAGATAATGCTATATTTTTTCCGCTTCCGGTGAACCACGAATTTGTTCCCATTCCCCGTCCGCCTGTCTGCCTGTACGTATAAACAATAAACGGCGGTGTAGCACAGGATTTACCTGCAAGCAAATTAGTGGACCTGGTAAGAAAACGGTAAAAATACTTCATGGTTATTTTTTCTGTTGAAGCATTGGTACAAAATGAAAATCGCCGTGAGATGTTTTCTCAAAAGTATTTTCGTCTGTACGTACGATTTTTGTCATCACCTGTTTCGGAATTCCGAGCGGCACAACCATTATTCCGCCGATTTTAAGCTGAGCGGCAAGTGCAGCAGGTACAGAGGGTGCTCCACACGTAACAATAATTTTGTCGAATGGGGCATAAAGAGGCAAGCCCGCATAACCATCCCCATAGAATGTCTGCACAGAACTTCCCAGACTACGTAGTAGCAGGCGCGTTTTTTCAAAAAGCACTTTTTGTCTTTCTATGCTGAACACGTTTGCGCCAAGTTTGTGCAACACTTGTGCCTGATAGCCTGAACCTGTTCCTACTTCGAGAATTTTATCCCCCCATCGTACTCCTAACAGTGTGCTTTGAATTGCTACTGTCGATGGTTGAGAAATTGTCTGCCCTTCACCTATTGAAAACGCTTTGTCGTTGTAAGCATATTTTTCAAAGATAGAATCAATAAAATATTGGCGCGGAACTTTAGTCATAGCGACAAGTACTTCTTCCGAAGCGATGTTTTTACTTCTCAAAGCGTCTATCATCTTCTGTCGCGCACCCTGATGTTTAAAATTATCTGTCATATTTATTTGATGTAGCGAACACCCATGCCGTTCCAATGTAGCGAGCACCCATGCTGTTCCAATGTAGCGAGCACCCATGCTGTTCCGATGTAGCGAACAGCCATGCCGTCCGTCATTAACATTTTCCTGTGCAAATCATTTGCAAAGTTAGTTAATATCATTCTTAAAAATAAAGTAATTTTGTTATTAATGGGTGATATTGTATCTATAAAGGTAGCTGTTCTCGGTGGCGGTTATTACGGAAAAAATTGCATAAGGCATATTCTTTCCTGTAATAGCGCGGAGTTAGTAGGTTTTTACGAAGAAGACGAAGATGTTGCTTCTTCGGTACAGTCGCTTTTCAATGTGGAACGCTTTACGGAGCTGAATGTTTTGATTGAGATTGTCGATGCTGTGATTATAGCGTTGCCACTCGAAAAAAGATATAAAATAGCTGCGTTGTCCCTGAAAAAAGGAAAGCACGTTCTTGTTGAAAGTCCTGTATCTTTTAAGTCGTCAGAAGTTGAACATTTAGTATCTTTGGCAAATGAGGCGCAGGTTGTCCACTGTGTAAGTATATGTGGAATTATTGCGATGGCAGAAGAATATTTGAAAGAAAATCCACAACTTAGAGATGAAAAAAATATTTTTATTGAGTGCAAAAGATATATTGACGAAGGGGAAAATATTTTTGAAGTACTTGTGGCGGACATTCATATCCTTATGATGGTGATAAATTCGGGAATAAAAAAAATTCGGAAAAGCATAGTAGGAAAAAATATTGTCGTCCGCTTTGAATTTGAAAACGAAATGTCCGCTCACTATTTAGTCGTGGAGCGGTCTGCGTCACCCAACTGTGCGGATATTATAGTTTATACATCCTCATGCATAATAGACTTGACGAAAAAAAGATGTGTAACGGTTATGGCAAAAAAAGATATTGAAACATTTTTTTCTTCAATTTCAGAAAATGTATATTATTATCCATTTTTTGAGAAGGAATTAGCAAGTGTAAATATAGCAAGCAAAATACTGATATAGCAATGAACATATACGAAAACCAATGGATAGAAACTATATTTAAGGGACGTAATAAATGGTACGGAGCTTACGTATTGCGTAAAGAAAATACGAGAAGACACCTTGTTGCCTTTTTTGTAGTTGTTAATATGGTGCTTATACTTTGCCTCATTCTTCTTGTCGGCAGAGCGGTAAAGGAGAAGCACGATGCCAGCGAGGAACATATCGTTGTTGTTACGGAATTTTCAGACCTCACACTCGAAATTCCCGGTCATGAAGGTGGGCATGGCGAAGTGCTCGAAGTTGCTGTCAAGGCAAAACAGACAGTGTCAGAGGAAGAATTTTTAGAGACCGACAAAGTTTCTACATTTGCGCCAGACAAAGTGCCTGTAATCGTGTCGGAAAGAGAAGCTGAAAAGCCCAAAGAAACAAAAGACGATATAAATCCTGTCGCGCTTTACAAGGGCAAGCAGCAGAAAAACGACAACCGGCAGGACGGCAATGCCTCTGTTGATAATTCGGGTGACCGCTCTTTCGGCACAACAGGTTCGACTACAAGCAGTGGCTATGGCGATGGAAGCGGTACAGGCGTGGGTAGTGGAACAGGCACAGGCACAGGCGGGACTTCATTCAGTCTGGCAGGTCGTACACTCAAAAAACTCGCCCGTCCCGACTATAATTCAATGGAAAATGATGTTAAAGTTGTTGTAAAAATATGGGTAAACCGTAATGGAGAAGTTGTTCGCGCTCAAGCCGGTGTGCAAGGCACAACAACTATGGATGACAACCTTTGGGACGTATCCCGCCGCGCCGCTCTGCAATCGAAGTTCGCCCCCGACGACACCGCTCCTGATATTCAAGTTGGCACTATCACCTACAAGTTCGTGCGCAGTGCGTAGGTCTATTGTAGCCTTAGTGCGTAAGCAAAATTCTCAATTCTTAATTCTCAATTAAATTTGGGCGTTCCCCCGCCCCTCGCAAGCTCGTGGCGGGGTCGGGCTTTCACTCCAATCTTTTTTGCCACACGCAAAAAACGCTTCGTAAAGCCACAACCTTACTCCCACTTTGCCACACCAAAACAACTCTTTCCGCAGCAAAAAAGGATTTCCGCTCAATCCCTAACGCAGCCCAACGCCATCCCCACTCCCCACGCGGCGGCAACACCCCACCAACAACTCCAATCTCCACGCAGCCCAACGCCATCCCCACTCCCAACGCGGCGGCAACACCCCACCAACAACTCCACTCCCCACGCGCCCCAACGCCCCACCAACCAACCCACTCCCCACGCGGCGGCAACACCCCACCAACCATCCCCACTCCCCAACGCCCCGCCCTCCTACTCCAACTTCTTCTGATACCAGATATTTATCGTCACCGTTGATCTGTATATTGACGTTTCAGTATTGTTGTCGGCAGTCGTGCCCGACAGGTAAACATCAACTATCTGCATAAATCCCAATCTGCCCGGATACACTCCATCGTTTGTCGTTCTAAATACCAGCACATCGCCCACGCGCCAATAAGAAGTGTTGTCGGCAATTCCAGGAAAATCCCTCCAGCGTGGATTGTTTGAACTTGGGTTTGTAGCACTTGCACTTATTCCGAGCGAGGTATCAAGCATTGACAACTTTATATAGTCAAGCTGGTTTGCGAGAATTTTCTGTTTTAACTCATATTCGGCAGGTTTATCGTCTTTGAGAATATAATACATCGTTGTATTTACACCAGCTTCAGCCGGAAGTGCGCCTGTTCCGTTGCACTTAAAATTCTTTATCTGCGAGGAACTGCTTGACGGATTGTTAAGCTGAATATTACCGCCCGATATGGAAAAGAAAAAGTCAATATCGTTTTTAATGCTCGCGTAGTCGCAGGCAGAAAATATCTGTCCTGTCGCACAGTTAAAAAAGTTATTGTTATTCTCATACGAGAGCGCACTTTCGTAGCAGCGTACTCCCATTGTGATGCCGAACCATGAAACATAATTATATACAGTCCCTGTTGCTATAACAAATGTACTGTCAATAATTGTTTCAAGTCCGCCATTATGCACTATCGACAACATCCCCTCAACCATTGACACTTCTGCTGGAATGGCAGGTACCATTATTCTAAGTTCTGTAGGCTCTTGCGAAATAATTCTAACTTCACTGCTGTCAAATCTTACAGCAGTAATTCTATCAAGATATTCGCCCTGCAAAATCAGTTGTGTTTCGGGAAATACCTGTTCTGGTATTTGAGTAGTAATTACAGGCTCTATCACAGGATTATCAACAGGAAGCCTGTCTGTGGCGACTATCGTCACAGTTGCGCCGTTTTCCTTATAAAACAGCAGTAGAGAAAGAGTTTCAGATGACTCAAAATATGGAATTTTGAAGACAAGACGTTCGTTATTTTTATCGGACAGCTGCATTTTAACATCCCCGATAGTTATCTCATAAACACCGTTAAGGTTGCTGCCGTTTACTTGATATTCGGTGTATGCCGTCCAAGCAGTTGGCACAGGGTCAATGCTATAAACAGAGGGTTTAATATCTATCACCGTAAATTCATCTTCACTTTGGCATGACCCCCTCGGATTTATAAGCGTTATTTTTCCCGAGCTCTCGTTGCCCGCTGTTTTAAGCACAATATCATTATTTGTGTAGCGATACAAAATTTGTGTTGTATCCCCACCAATAAGCGCATATTGCACAGACGAAAGATTATCGCCCTTTATTGTAATTTGTGTCCCCGGCTCGCCACTCGACGGTTCAAAACTTGTTATTGAGGGAGCAAGGACGCTGTCGTGGATATTCTTCGGAACAAACAGTTCCTCGTTGCACGAAGCAAGAAAAAATACGGACAGCAGACCGATAAAAAGATGTTTTATATTGTTCATGGTATTTATAATTTATTTTCAAGTGTTTTTAACATGCCGTATGACAATTGACAATTGGTATCAGTATCCAAAATTCTGTGTTATTATAATATCATTGTTTGCGTCAATCTCACGTCCGGGTATTGGCAGAAGTTCCTGCCATGATTGAATTATCATACCTGCGACAGGACGGCGTTCGGTAGAATATTTAGAATAATGCTCAATCCAGTCTGTTTCAAAAATTTCCTTTTCAACAACCTCTTTTAGTCGCCCTGTGCGTACCAAATCAAAGAAACGGTGATTTTCAAAAGCAAGCTCAAACCGTCTTTCGTTTTCAATTAAAAGACGTGCTTCCATTTGCGATGAGCTTGCAAGTAGAGGCAGTCCCGCTCTTGTTCTAAGAGGGTCTAAGTATGAAAGTCCCCCAGGATTGCCAAGCTCATTTTCACATTCGGCAAGCATAAGCAGAATATCGGCAAAACGCAAGACAGGAAAGTCAAGTTCGGAATCGTTAAGAGAAGTGACAGGGATAACAAGTTTTTTGGGATAAAGATATTCAACCGAGGCAGTATTTAGCCAGACACCTATTGTCGCTGTTTTTCTAAGGTCGTCATCGGAATACGAAAGATAAAGGTCTAACGTGGGAGAGTTAAGCCCCGCGCCGTCCCCATATCCGACAACAGCACCTTTACTGTTTAAGGGGGCAAAACTGTTGCTGAAAGAACATCCAAGCCCATAGCCACCTGCCTTGTGGCGAATTGCAAAAATAATTTCGCTGTTCATTTCGTTTGAGGTAGAAAAAACATCTGCAAAGTTAGCCAAAGTTGTATGTCCGCTATTTAGAACAATATCCGTAAGGATTTCTCTTGCCTCCTGATGATTGCCAAGCGTTAGATATACCTTTGCAAGAAGCCCCTTTGCAGCCCACGATGTTGCACGTCCCTTTTGGTCGGCGGAATATGAGGTGGGAAGTGTGTCCGCTGCAAAAGTTAAATCGGATATTATAAAATCGTATATTTCCTCAACAGATATTCGGTTCATTTTTTTTGCTTCCTGTGGGGAAATAGTATGGTCGCACAGAAAAACAGGTCCAAAAAGACGTACAAGATTAAAATAATGATAAGCCCTTATAAATCGCGCTTCGGCTTCGTATTGATTTTTATTTTCCTCTGTTTTGGCAACGTCAAGATGTTCCAGGACCTTATTGCATGAGGCAATATTTTGATATGTAGCGTACCAATAATCGTAAAATGCTTCATAGTACGCAGATGGACGAAACATATCAATATCATCCAAATCAAGGTTGGAGCGTGTTGATGAGCCTGTTTCCCTCTGCCATGAATTGTCGGAGCGCAATTCGGTGAGCATCCACTCGTTTGAAACTGCTTTGATAAGACCGCTATAACAGCCGATAACGCCGGTAAAAAGCTGTTCATCCGAAGTGTAGTAACTCGACTCTGTAACGTCCGATTCAGGAATTACTTCAAGCATTTTGTTACAGGATGTTGCAACAAAAGCGGCGACTAAAATATAAACTATGTTCTTCATATTCTTAAATAACTAAAATGTTAAACTGATACCAACGGCGTATGACGACTGAATAGCAAAAGAGCCATTTTGAAGTCCATCCATAAGAGGATTGTCGTTCGATTTTCTTGCTTCGGGGTTAATACCTCTATATTTCTGGACATCCTTGTTGCCAATATTCCATACGTAGAGAGGATTTTCGGCTGTCAAATATATTCTAAATCCTTTTACAGGAATTTTTTTCAGATATTTTGACGGCAGAGTGTAGCCAACAGTTATATTGCGGATAGAAAGGAAAGAACCATTTTCAATAACATAGTCGGTCGATCCTTTTTGGAAACCGTTATATTCAAAAGGAGTATATCCATCACCAGGGTTATTTGGAGAAACCCATCTGTCGGGCGTATTCCATGTAGCAGATGTGCGTACATTCTCATTGTATCTGCCATCGTCATTATATATCTCAACGCCCTGAACTCCTTGCAGCATAATGGAAATATCAACACCAAAGAAGCTGAAAGAATTAGTTATCGACCATATAAAATCGGGGTATGGGTCACCAATGGTTGTTCTGTCCAATTCGTTAATTATTCCGTCTTCGTGTACATCGACAATTTTTAATCCTCCGGGAATAAAATAGTTGCTAAGTGTCGAGGTCAATCCGTTTGCTCTTGCTTCGTTTATTTCTGCCATTGAAATCCACACGCCGTCCGTCTTGTAGCCATAGTACTGAATTGGCTTCTCTCCAATAAGAGAGATATACTCATCAAAATTTTCGCCCTGATTTATAAGCTGCGTTTCGCCACCAAGACCGAGCAGGCGAGGAGAGTTATGCGATATGTTAAAAGATGTCTTCCATTTAAAATTTTTCATATCAACATTAACTGTGCTTAATTCAAATTCAAGTCCTTTATTTCTTACTGTACCTATATTGTTCCAAAAGAGATTATGCCCTGTAAATGCCATAGACGTTTGTTTCAGTAAAAGTCCGTCTGTGATAGCGTAGTAGAAGTCGCCTGTAAGTCCTATACGTCCTCCAAAAACACTAAAATCAAACCCTGCGTTCCACTCGCTTGTCTGTTCCCAACCAATCCATGCATTGCCGAGAGCGTCATCTGTGGGTGACATACCAGGGACAACATCGCCATCGCCAAGTTCGTAGTTCGCCGATGAAATTATATCTTCATAAGCGAGTGCCGCAATGTCATCATTGCCTGTAAGTCCCCAGCTTACGCGCAGTTTTAACTGGTCGAGCCATGCCTTTTGGGATGCTATAAAGTCTTCTTCCGACAATCGCCAGCCAACAGAAACAGAAGGAAACCATCCCCATTTGTTTTCTGGTCCGAAGCGTGAGCTGCCGTCTGCACGAATACTCGCCGAAAACAAGTATTTGTCCCTGTATGCATAGTTTGCACGTGCAAGGTATGAGGCAAGGGTACGTGCGGGATCAATCACTGTCCATGTTTGGTCGGGCAAAATTTCAGTCGCCTGATTTAATGATTGTATATTTTCGGTTGGAAAATTCTGTCCAACTATTTGTGAACGCTTGTAGTTTATCGTCTGATATGTTATGCCTGCAACGGCAGAGATGTTGTGATGTTTTTTTATTATGGTATTATAATGCAGCAAATTCTCTGTTAAAAAATTTACAGTCAGTCCTGTTCTTTCGGTTGCCTGGTTCATTTCGGGTATTTTAGTCAGGTCTGTTCTTTTAAATTCCGAGTAGTTCAGGTAGCTAACGTAAACGCTGTTTGTAGAACGGAACGTAAGCCCTTTATAAATATTTACATCAACGTATGCAGACGATTGCAAGCGATAGTCATCTTGAAGTCTTTTGCCGTTATTGTTAATCCATGCAGGCTGTGTATTTTTTGTTGTACTTATAGTGCCTATATCAGACCAATATTCCCCATCGACTGTTGTGCCTGTAAAGAGAAGTCCTGCAAAATCCTGAGCTTGGGTGTAGTCGCCGACATTAACAAATATGCCCTGTTGAGCAAGAAAATCGACCGTTTCTTGCGTGTGATACACAGGAAAGCATGACCACCATCTTGTGTAGTCGGTCTGCTGACGGAAAGGGCGTTCTCTTTTGCTGTATGACGGATTAAGATTAACACCAACCTTTACATACTTTGAAAGAGTTGCATCTATTTTTGCACGGAAACTTATTTTGTCATATTGACTGTGCACCATAATCCCCTCGTCGCTGCTGTAATTTCCCGATATGTAATATTTAACGTCTTTTGTGCCACCGCTTACAGAGAGTTGGTAACTGCCGTTATATGCAAAGTCCCTCATCGAAAGTTCTTCCCAATTTGTTGCAAAACCCACAATTTGATTTTCTAAAATATAGGCGGCATTCATATTTTTTTGATTGGTGATTTGCACCTGTTCGGGGCTTGTGTAGCCGTTTTCCTCTAAATATTGAGGATCGTTTCGGCGCAGGTCGCGTTCGCGGTAAAGTTGATTTACATATTCGGTATATGTATATCTTTCATTTAGTTTATAGGGACGGCGGTAGCCCTGTGTTGTGGTAAATGTGTATTTTGGCTTGGCAACTTGACCGCCTTTTGTTGTCACGAGAATTACTCCGTTTGCTCCTCGTGAGCCGTAGATAGCTGTAGAGGCAGCGTCTTTAAGAATTTCTACCGACTCAACGTCCGAAGCCTCAACAAAATTAAGTCCGTCTTGAATGGGAACGCCATCAACAACGACAAGCGGTTCGCTGCTTGCCGTTATAGAGCCGACTCCGCGTATGCGTATAGACGGCGTAACGCCCGCTTCGGATGTGATGTTGCTTATGTTAAGACCTGCAACTTTTCCAATAAGTGCTTGCCCAAGCATTGACACCGGCAATTCCTTTATTTCGTTGTCGTTGATTTTTGAAATCGACCCTGTAAGGTGCGATTTTCGCTGTGTTCCGTAGCCGATAACAACAACCTCGTCGAGATTTTGTGCGTCCTCTTTCATTGTTATCGTGTAGGAGGAACTGCCTGTTATGTCTATCACCGATGTTTTAAAACCGAGAAACGACACCTCTAACTGTTTGGCATCGGCAGGCACTTCAATACTAAAATTGCCGTTTACATCTGTGGCACTGTTTGTGGACGTTCCTTTTACGAGGACGTTGGCAAAGGGAATACCCATATTGTCATTTGCCGATACAACGCGCCCTGTGAGTGTGCGGTTTTGTGTTTGTGCATGTAGCGGTAAAGAAACAATAACAAGTGCGAAAAAAAACGCAGGCAAGCAAAAATGTTTCATTTATTTTATCTTTAAATTAAATATAAATTGGTTTACTAATTGAACAGTGCAAATTTAGTAATTTTTTTCATACATACAAGTACCTGTAAATATTTATTGAAAATCAATTATATATAAATATGTATATAAAAAATTGGTTGCCTAATGTTGCAGTTGTTAAAAAAAAGTTATACATTTACAAATCCGATTTGAAAGATAATAATACTTAAATATAATATTATGAAACATTTAACTACATTAGCTCTTTTTGCAATGTTTTCGGGAGCGATATTTTCGCAGGGAACTTTGCCTTTAAATTACAATGCGGCTGTTGATGGCAGCACTTATCCCACAGGAATGACAACAGATGGAACTTTCAACCAAGGATTAGCACTTGGAGTAAGCAAGCAAGCAACTTTCTTTTTTGAAGCAACACCGTACGACAAACTTGCCGAGTTTCGATTTAGGTGGGGCGGTGAAACAGCACAGTATTGCGCAATAATACAGGAGTCGGAAAATGGCTCTTTATGGGAAACAATTGACTCTGTCGGAACACTCGGAATTTGCACAAAGTCATATAATGCGTTTGCTTCTGGAAGGTTGTGCTATGTTGCCGTGCCCGTCAAAAAGGAGTCAAAATATGTTAAAGTCACGCATCTTACGAGTGGTACGAACTTTTACCTATTTGCGGCTTCCATTCGCAAGGATTATCGTGAATTAAGTTTTGATGCCGATTTTTCAGGGATAGCGTCAATTTCAAATAGCAATCCAATTGCAAGGACGGGCGGAACAATGTCTGTTACGAGCGGATTTAGTAGCTATAACCATACAACGAAGCCTGATTCTGTTTCCATGCATGGGTATAATTATTACAGATTTGGCACGGATGCCGCTGTTGATATGAGTACAAACTCCATAGTTGTTGAATTGACAGATCCTGTTCCTGCTGACGGCGGGCAGGCGGAATTTTGGATTACAACTGCCGGCAGTAACGCAGCAACTTTGAGTGTCTATAACTTGACAAGTGGTAGTGCCGTACTGGTATATCGCAATGACAGTTTGGCTACGGACAAGACACATGGAACAAAAGTTAAAGTGGATCTACCTGCGGGACTAACAAAATTTGCCGTTAGCAGAGGGTATGGGGCAGATGGTGGACTGACAACCAAAAGAACATGGTATCTCTTTGGCATAAAAACATATATAACAGCAGCGACATCCGTATCAACAAAACTTTCCGACCTGATGGTTGGCGGAGTAACGATAGACAACTTTAATAAGAATATAACCGACTATGTTATTTACACGAGAAATGACACGGAAGAAGAAGCCCCCGAAGTTGTAAGCTACACTACGGAAGCAACATCAGGAGTTACAGTATTGGCTGTACCGAGTGGTGTAGCAGTAGCAGAATATATTAACGATACTGCAACAGTAACCATAACTGTAACCGACAATTCCGATTCGGAAAATAAAACAGTATATACAGTTAGATTTATAAAAGACAAAATCGCACCTGTTGTAACGTCAATTTCGCCGTCAGAGGGTGCATCTGTAAACCGAACAGGGACAATCACACTCAATTTTAGCGAGAAAATTTTATTAAATGCTTTCTGCCCTGATGCAGTTCTGCTCAACGGCTTAACTCCTGCAAATACAGGAGTGCTTTCTGGTGACGGACTCTCGTGGTCGCTTGCCTTTACAATGTCAGATTGGAACGGAACGGATGCACTGCAATTCACACTTCCTGCGGGTTATTTTACCGATGGGCAAAATAATTTCACCGCAGCACAGGTGAGAAATCTTGTATTTGACCAAACAGCACCGTCTTTTGTATCGTTTACGCCCATGCCGGGTAGCAGCAATGCAACGCCAACAGGAACAGTAAAAGTAGTGTTTGACGAAAATATAAAAATGGATACTTTAGTTGCTGACGCCGTAAAAATCATTAAGAATGGTGTAGAAACAAATGCAGTTTTCAGAACTGACTACACATATTCGGGAAAAACAATTACTGCAAATTATAGTGGTAATTTTGGTGATGTTTATAGCGTACTTTTAAAAGATAATGTCCTTTCTGATATGTCTGGCAATTATCACAGAAGCAACTCTTATGACACATTACACTTTACGATAGATAAGCCATTGGGTGTATTTCCATACGAACTTAACACCAATTACAAAACGCTTAATGATGTCCCGGGTTGGATCACAATGAACAACGGCAAACAGTTTCGACCAGATTGGCAGCAGAGTGGTGACTGCGCAGGTGTTGATACAGGTGCGTATCGTTTTGAAGCAAATGACACTATTGAAATGTATTTTGAAAAACTCGGCACACTTCAACTAAAAGTGACAGCTAACGGAAACCGTATTATAGCAATATCCGACAATTACACAGGAGAAACGTACATAAGATGGTATGATGCGACTTGCAACGGTAATTTTACAAGAGAAATCAATAGTGAGGGTCCGGTAAAGGTTAAAGTATGGGGCTTTTTGGGTAATGCTGGAGACTATGGTCGCCCAAATGCAAGTAATGTTACAACAGCGAGCGGAACACTCTACTACGTAAGCGCAACTCACCCAATCCAAAATAAAAAGCCAGAAATAAAAAGTGTTGAAACGAACAATACAGACAGTGTAACCATATCGTGGAAACCAATTGCAGGGTGGGAACAAAACCCGACAGGCAGCAATGGATATTATGTTTATTACGACAATGTGAAAAATGGTTCTGCCAATATGAAATTTGTTCAGGACACTGTTTTAGGAATAGGTGGACTTAACGAAAAAACAAAATATTACTTTACGGTTATTGCAGCTATTGAGGGCAGCGAAGTTGCTGGCGAAGCAGGAACAAAATTATATTCCTTGCAGTCTGACGTTGATAGTGCCACAACTTATGGCGCACCCGAAGTGATTGCAACGAATCCTGACGCAGGAAACGCAGCAGTAGTTATCCCTCTTGGCGGCGGTCAGATAGAACTCACTTTTGATCAGGCGATAGACACTGTGACAGGATATTCTGTAACAATGAAAAAAGTGTCAGATGTTGCAGCAGAAAATATGAAAGTATCATATTTAAGTTCAGCTCCAACTGTAATCACTCTTTCTTATGTAAACGCGCTCACACCCGACAGCATTTACACAATAAACATTGGTGATGGATTTGTAAAATCAGTTGCGGCAGGTGTTCCAAACAGAGCCGTACAATTCTCTTACAGGGCAGAAAATCCTGTAGCCCCACCTGTTATTGTTTCCGTGAAATATGGGCAGGACAAAGACCTTGACGGTGCGGAAGATATTCCGTTTACCGAAAACCTTGTAGCTACAGTAAATTTCACAAAGAAAGTTATTTATCAGAACGACGGATTGCAGGTTGAAAGCAGAATTAATTCTGTTTACGCAGGCAGTGACAGCACTGCATGGTGCATAGAAATCGGCGATTTGGAACAGGAAACAATTTACAATCTTGTCATTTCCGATAATGCATTTGTGGACGAAGCAGGGCTAAAACTTGAGCAGGAAAGCAACTACACGGTCACATTTACAACTGTACCGAATTATGTAGAGGATATTGTTTTCTACACGGATTTTTCAACTGTTGCAGAGCATACTCCAGTGTTAGCAAAGTTAGCCGACAGTATTGTTGAATATAAATCGACACTCTACACAACCGACAGAATTACGTACGAGATTACAAATACCGACACTGTTAAACTTGACGATTTTGTAATTTCAACAACAAATACATCGACTCGCAAGATAGAACTTTACGGTTATAACAGCAATAGTGCGCATGGACAGCAATACGGTTTGTCGTGGGGCAGACTTGCGTTATCGAACGCACCTCTAACATTGAGTTTGCCCGAAGTTACAGGTCCTGCAAAACTTATGTGGTCTATAGCGGGAAATACAGGACTTCGTCTTACATCATTAAGAGATGGTGAAACCGAGTTGCAGGTCGATTCCGTTAATAGCGACGGCTCAATACCTAATGCAAAACTTTGCCATTATGAATATTTGGGAAGCGAGTCAAAAGTATTTAACCTTTTCACAAAATCGCAGCCATCTCAAATTCACGACTACGAAGTAATAAAAAGTGTGAAGCAAAACAGTGTGTCGCCACTGTACTCACATTGGTTTAATCCAACGAAAGAAACAGCACTTGACACAACAGGATATATTGATGTTCGCTTCAACAAGAGAATAGAACTTGCAGACGTTACGCTTATCACTCTTTCGGGTGTTGCGGCAATCAGTGTAGATAGTGTTAAAGCGATAGGCAATGCACTAAGAATTTATTATGCTGCCGCAGGAAGCTGGACCGACACTGTGTTTGAAGTAAATGTTGCCGTTGGTGCTGTAAGGCAGGAAACAACAGGGCAGGAACTCTCTCTTGCCGCAAACTATACGTTTGACGTAAGGTCGCTTGCCAATCAAGGAATAACAGTTTCTACTGACCCTGTTAAAATTGATGTTGATGTGATAACAATATATCCAAATCCTGTAAGGGATAATCTTTATATTCGTTGCAACAGCATGAAAAGTGTAGAGGTGCTTGACCTTACAGGCAAGAGCGTAGCACTCAAAAAAGGTGGCGCGGACGAATATGTGATAAATATGCAGGGGCAGAAAAGCGGTATCTATTTTGTAAGGATAGAAACGGCAAACGGTATTGTTAGAACTTGCAAAATTGTGAGATAATGTATAAAATTTTCTGCGTGTTTGTTGCGGGGTTGTTAGTGCTGACGACATCTGCACAGGGGGAACATCCTAATCTTGTATTGACAAAAGACGGTGTTGCTGCCATAAGGGATGGACTTGGAAAATATCCACTCCTTGACGTAACATTTAATGAAGCAAAAAGAGATGTTGATGCAAGTATTGCGGGTGGCATTGAAGTCCCTGTTCCAAAAGACGCAGGCGGTGGCTATACTCACGAAAAGCATAAGCATAACTACTCTGTAGCGAATAAGGCAGGTGTTTTATGGCAAGTGCTTGGGGAAAAGAAATACGCTGTTTTTGCGAGGGATATGTTGCTCAAATACGCAGCTCTTTATCCCTCGCTTGGATTGCACCCCGAAGGTGTAAATTCAGGCTCACCCGGAAAAGTGTTTTGGCAGTCGCTAAATGATGCAGTGTTTCTCGTGAACATGATACAGGCTTATGATGCTGTTTATGATTTTTGCAATACAAAGGAAAGAAAAATTATAGAGGACGGCTTATTTCGCAATGCCGTGAAGTTTAATACTGTTGATTGTAAAAAAGTATTTGATATGATCCACAATCACGGTGCGTGGAATGTGGCGGGAGTAATGATGACAGGATTTGTTCTTGGCGACAGCACTATGATTTCCCACGCACTTAACGGCAGTAATTTAGATAAGAACAGTGGTTTCCTTGCGCTCGTAAACAAGTTATACTCGCCAGACGGTTACTATATTGAGGGTCCGTATTATTTGCGCTACGCCTACTGGCCCTTTGGGCTTACTGCAACTGCTATTGCAAACAATCTGCCTTTGGTGAATATATTTGCCTACCGCGACTCTGTTCTTTTAAAAGCACCGCTTGCGATGTTGCAGATGACTAATCCCACAGGCAATTTCCTGCCGTTTAATGATGCAATAAAAGAGAAAGCGTGGACAAGTCAGGAAGTTATCTCTGCTGTTGATATTGCTTATTCACATACAGAGGATACGAACTTGCTCTACGTTGCAATGCAGCAGGGAACTGTAATGCTTTCGGCAGAGGGAGTAAAAGTCGCTAAGGCAATCGCAGAGGGGAAAGCACCGAAGCAGTTTAAAAGACATTCCATAGTGTTGCGTGACGGCGCAAATGGGGACGAGGGGGGAGTAGGAATTTTGCGCAGTGGACAGGATGACGACCAGATGAGTATAGTAATGAAATACGGTGTATATGGAATGGAGCATGGTCATTACGACAAACTCTCTTTTATGATGTATGACCAGAACAAAGAGATTATAAAGGACTATGGGGCGGTGCGTTATTTGAATATTGTTCAAAAGCGCGGTGGCAGATATTTGCCCGAAAACAAAAGTTTTGGCAAGCAGACGGTCGCCCATAATACAATGGTTATTGATGAAAAATCGCAGTATAATGCAAACGCAAAAACGGCTGGCGACAAGCATAGCAACGCGCTTTATTTTAATGCTGACGACAGCAATTTTCAAGTGATGTCTGCAATAGACACAACTGCATACAGCGGGGTTTCCCTGTGGCGCACAATGGCAATGTTCAGATATGATATGGCTGCAAAACCTGTGATAATTGATGTATTTAAGGCTGTGTCAAACGAGCAGCATATTTATGATTTGCCGTACTATTATGCAGGAACGCTTATAGAAACGAGTATAAAGTACAGTGCCAACAGGGAGTGGGTACCGCTTGGAAAGAAATATGGCTATCAGCATTTGTTTAACGTTGCAGACGGAACTGCCGACACAAATAATATTTCATTCACATGGTATTTGGACAAACGTTTTTACACACTCTTGACGACAGCCGTTCCGGTAACGGAAGCGTTTTTTGTACAGGTTGGCGCGACAGACCCCGAAATGTCACTCCGACCCGAAAAAGCATTTATAATAAGAAATAAAAACGTAAGCAATTATACTGTTGCATCAGTTTTAGAACCGCATGGGGAATATAACGAACCGTTTGAATATGTCAATGGAGCGTATTCTAATTTTAAAAATATTTCTGTCGTTGGGGATAGCGAAAATGCCGTTGTAGTTTCCGTCAGCACAAAAGACGACAGAGAGTGGCTGCTAAATATTGATAAAGGTAAAGCAACAATTACAAGAGTTAAATAATTGTCAATTGTCAATTAGCAGGCGTAGAAATCAAGTACAAACGTTAAATAAAAAATTAAAAATGTCAATAATTTATAAACGTATGAAAAAAATTATTTTTATCGCAGTTATGTTTTTTTTCGCAGGTGTTTCTGCACAGAATATTCAAACGTACAAAAATGCGTATATCTTCGGACATTCGCAGCGCAATAAGAGTACTAACGGTTCTGCATTAAGCATAAGAGATGGTATGACATATTCCATGAACGATGTCATAAAGCGTACAACTCCAAAGGCAATCGACTTTATGCTTTTTTACGGAAAGCAGAATAAGGTTGCGGGCTTTTATCTTTTTGCGCCCGGTATGCCTGTCGAGGGCGAGATAAATTGGGACAACAAAGAGGGAACAGTTCCGTTTCGTTATTTTACTGCTTCATCGAAAGACCCGGAGGGTGCAGCGTGGTTAAAGAATTGGGATGTTCGCAATGCGACAAAAATGCACAAGGTGGAAGATGTTGATTTCGACAAGGCAGACGGGGCAACGATTGCTGCAATAGAAGTAAGGGACGAATATATTACAGGTGCTTTAAGCGAAGGGGACGTTGTTGTTTTTGAAACAGCGGCAACATCAGTAACGCCAAATAAAAAAGGGCTTATAAAGATAGGCGCGATAGAGGATGACGATGAGCGTGAGGACAAGGCAGGACAAGGTGCGTTTCAAAAGATGAATTTGAAAATAAAAGTTATAAAATAAATGAGATTTGCGTTTTTTTTTATTGCGTTATCTATGATGTGGAGCGTCTTTGCGGCAAATAAAACGCTTAACTCCTCACAGGGAAATTCTACATGGAATTCCACGTTGAGCAGCGGGCTTGCGGCGGGCGATACTGTGTTTATGGAAAACGGAACATATACTAATTTTCAAGTGCAGTTTAAAGGTAACGGTACGGCAGGTAATCCAATAGTGCTTATGGCAAGAGAAGCGGGAAAAGTAAAGATAGAGGGGCAGATAAATGTAAAAATGAGCGGGCGTTATTTAGAGATTAACGGACTTCATTTCAGAAACGGCTACGCGAAAAATAGCGACCCAAATAGCACGTCAGACCTTTTGGAATTTAGAACAGGCAGCACTGCCTTTGCAAATAATTGCAGAGTGACAAACTGTGTTTTTGACTCCCTGAACAACCCCAATAAAAGCATCACTAACGAAAACCAAACAGAACGCTGGATTATGCTTTTTGGCAGAAACAACCGTATCGATCATTGCTATTTTGGATATAAAACAGTTGGCGGAGTAATGATAATGGACGATATTAGAGATACTGCTTCTCAAAATAGTTTTAATATTTTGGAGTATAATTTTTTTGGACCACGTCCAAAATACGCACCCGGCAATGGTGCTGAAACGTTTCGTCCGGGCGACAGTGAGCGTTCTCAACTGTCCGCAAAATGTATTGTGAGGAATAACGTCTTTTATCGTTGCGATGGCGAGATTGAAATTTTATCTCTAAAATCGTGTGACAATATTGTTAGCAATAATGTTTTTTACGAATGTGCAGGAATGGTTGTCTGCCGTCACGGAAATGAAAATATTGTTTATGGCAATGTTTTTATAGGCAATAATAAGGCAAACTGCGGTGGTGTAAGGGTTATAAATAGTGGACATAAGATCTATAATAACTTTTTTCAGGGACTTAAAGGGACAGAATCGCGTTCCGCACTCTGTGTAATGACAGGCTTTGACGAGTCCTACCCGCTTAATTCCTATTATCAGGTAAAAGATGTAGATATTTCTTTTAATACTTTTGTGAATTGTACGTCAATAGAAATTGCGACAAAGGCAAGCTACAACAGCGAGGACGCGCCGCTCGCTCCCGAAAATACACGCTTTTGGAATAATCTTATCTATAATACTTCGCTCACAAAAGCATACATAGACAAGGGTAATACAGGCGGTGTCGCTTTTAAGGGAAATATTTATAAAATAAGTGCTTCAAATTCTTTTTCAAAGAACGGTTTTACAGAAAAAGACTTTGACTTTACTGCAAACAGCAACGGTGTTATGTATCTGAAAGGACCTGCTGTAGGTTACTGTATGCCGCTACTTTTTGCGGAAAAAGGGCTTGACTATGTTACAGGCGATATTTCGGGCAAAAACCGAAATAATTTTCAGGAAGTCGGTGCGGTAAATATTGAAAACATAAGGGAAAAATATAATGTGCCTGCGGTAAACGAAACAGGTGTTACATGGTATAATTACATAAAACCGACCTATTAAGATGAAAAAAATACTTGCAGTAATATTAATCGTGTTTAACACGGCGGTGGCGCAGATAGTTATGCCCGAAGTTTTCAGCGACAATATGGTGCTGCAACAAAATGCCGAAGTTGCTGTATGGGGCAAGGGTGAGCCACATTCAAAAATCACCGTTTCCTGTTCGTGGCTTTCGGAAAAAATCACGACAGAGTGTAATGATAGTGGTGATTTTATTGTCCGTGTAAAGACATTAAACGCTGAACGCGAAAAACAGTATTCGCTTTCCGTTACCGACAAAACAAGCACGGTAGAATATGACGATATTGTTTTTGGCGAAGTTTGGCTTGCAGGTGGGCAAAGTAATATGGCGTTTGAACTTAAAAAAAGTAAGGATGCCGACATAAGCGATAACGAGAATATTCGTTTTTATTACGCTCCACACAACTACTATGAGGGCTATAAGGTAAAAGAAAAAGGGCAGTGGATAAAAAGCGGTAGCGGTATGACAGGACGTGTGTCGGCGGTTGCTTATCACTTTGCAATGAAACTGCAAAAAGATTTAGATGTACCTGTGGGAATTATTTTATGTTATAAAGGTGGCACTCCTGTTGAAAGTTGGATGAGCATGGAAACACTCGAAAAATGTGGGGAGCATAGTGCTGTCTGGGAGTTTTTTAATAAACGTGTTCCTGCCGATTACGAAAGTGCATATCAAAAATATCTTGCCGATAAAAAAGCAGGTGGCGAAGTGAAGCCTGTAGAACCGTACGGATGGCGTAACTATAAACGTCCGACAGGGCTTTACGAGCTTATGTTAAAACCACTTATACCTTATACCGTAAAGGGGTTTATATGGTATCAGGGGGAAGGAAACGCAGCGAGAGCAAAGCAGTATCAGACACTTTTTCCTGCACTTATAGAGGAATGGCGAAATGAATTTTCAGTACCCCAAGCACCGTTTATTTTTGCGCAGTTACCCATATACGAACATCCGAACTTTAAGTATGCGGCGTGGGCAGAGTTGAGAGAGTCACAACTTTTAACAGCCCAAACAGTAGAAAATACGGCAATGGCGGTTATTTTAGATGCAGGAGATAAAAACGATTTACATCCGACAGATAAATTTCCTGTGGGGCAACGTATGGCACTTGCCGCAGAGGGCATTGCTTACGGTAAAGACATAGTTTTTAGAAGTCCTGAAATTTCGCGCGTTACGGTAAATGACAATCGTGTTATTTTATATTTTAGTATATTTGGTAGCGAGGGGTTAGCATTTGCGAGTGATTGTGGTTTTGAAGTTGTGCTCAAAAATGGCACTGCTCTTTCTGTAAAAGCAGTGATATTGGACAAAGACAAGATAGAAATTTTCTGTAACTTCTGTGACGACATTCAGCAGATAAAGCAAGTGCGCTATGGATGGGCAAATTATTTTGAACCATGCCTGACAAACAAAGACGGTCTATACGCAAGCCCTTTTAGAATAAATGTAGAATAATAAAAAAGACGTAGAGATATGACAGCAATGATTGATGTAAAACCGATTGAACTTGCAAAGCCAGACGAAGTAATTGCTCAACAAATAAAGCAACTTATCTTGTGTGGAAAATTAAAGAAAGGCGACAGACTTCCGAGTGAAAGAAAACTTATGGAAATGTTTAACGTTGGCAGAACGCCTGTGCGCAACGCTATAAAGAAACTCGAATTTTATGGACATCTCAAAACGCTTCCGCAGAGTGGAACAATAGTTGTCGGCGCAGGGGACAGTGCGGTGAAAAATATTATTTCCGAAATTTTAGATATGGACTCTTATGATTTCCTTTCGCTCGTAGAGATACGCACACTGCTCGAAATGAAAGCCGCAAATCTTGCAGCAAAACGCAGGACAAAGGAAACATTGGGGGAAATAAAACAGGCGTTGGACGCTTATGTAAAAAAGACAAGCGAAAATGAAGATGCCGTTGATGAAGATTTCAATTTCCATCTCTCAATAGCAAAGGCATGTAAGAACAAGGTGCTTGTTTCACTCCTGTCTATTATGATACCCGATATGCTCAATCATTACAGAAAGTATGACCTCTGCACATCAAACTACGAAAGACCTGCGACAGAACATAAAAAACTGTATGAATATATTGTTGCACAGGACGAAGTCAATGCATCGCTTTTAATGAAAAAACATCTTAAAAACATTATGGTTTTTGCTAAAAAACAAACGCGGAAAAATGGTGCAAAATAAAGTACTTATTTCTTTTCTGTTTTTTTTATGCAGTACATTTTTCTTGTTTTCCGTGCAGGCGGAAAGCATAAAGGATGTTTTTGAAAAATTAAAAACGGTACAGGCGGGCGACACACTCGTTATTGATAACGGAAAGTACAGCAATATCGACTTAAAAATTACAGCTACTGGAACAGCGAAAAAGCCGATTGTTATAAAGGCGCAAACAGCGGGTGGGGTAGTGTTTTCGGGCTATTCGACAATTCGTCTTGCTGGCGAATATATTGAAATTAGCGGTATTCTTTTTACGGACGGCTACGCCTCAAAAGGTGCGGTTATAGAGTTTCGCAATGGAAAAGATGTCGCCAATAATTGCAAGATTACAGATTGTGCAATTATAAATTATACAAAGCCCGACAGAACAGACGAGAACATTTGGGTATCTCTTTACGGCAAACAAAATGAATTTTCTCACAATACGCTTGTCGGCAAAAAAAATCTCGGCTGTATCCTCGTTGTCCAATTAAACGATGAGCGAAGCGAACAGAATAAACATCGTATTTCAAATAATTATTTTTCGCGTCCTCTGCTTGGCTCAAACGGAGGGGAGTGTATAAGGGTCGGCAATGCGCAGTATTCTCTCGTATCCTCGCAGACGATTATTGAAAACAACTATTTTGAAAATTGTGATGGTGAGGTTGAAATTGTTTCAATAAAATCATGCGACAACATTATAAGAAATAACACGTTTTATCTATCGCAGGGAGTCCTCGCGCTAAGGCATGGGAACAGGAATATTGTAGAGGGCAATGCTTTTATCGGTGGTGAAATTAAGAACACAGGTGGAATAAGAATTGTCAATGCGGGTCACAAGATAAAAAATAATTATTTTGAATTTCTTACAGGGCGCAGATTTTTTGCAGCACTTGCCATTATGAACGCAGTGCCTAACTCTCTGCCGAACAGGTATCATCAGGTTGTGGATGTTGAGATAAGCGGCAACGTGTGGAATAATTGTGATAATATTGAATTTGGCGTTGGTGCGGATTTGGAAAGAACACTCGCGCCTTTTAATGTTACAATTGCGGATAATTATTTTTGCAATTCAAATCTTCGTTTTTTTTCTTCTGACAGCGGTTATCATTTTAAGAATAATAAAACTCTCACTGCTGCTGTAAAAAACAATCCCGCAAAAAGTGCTGCGAAAAAAAGTGATTGCGGGGCGCGGTGGCTTAGTGCAGATATGCTTGTGGCAACTGTGCCTGCTGTTTCTGCTGCAACTGCGTTTGCCGACATCGCAAATTTTGTCAGTGCCTTGAAAAATACAAACGAGGGCGATACATTAATGTTTATTGAAGCAGGGGAATATGTTTTTAAAGAAACGATAGAAATAGATAAAACGATTGTTATAAGTGTGCGTGAGGATTTAGTTGGAAAAGTTATTTTTAAGTATGGCGGTGCGGGTAAAAATCCTGTTATACGTATTATGGATAACGGCAATTTACGCGTGAACGGCGTGTGGTTTAGTGGACTTCCTGTTGGTGGAAATGCCCCGCCTGTTGCTGCTGTATCCCCCAATACCGTTATGTCTGGCAGTTACAGCGCGTATTTTACCAATTGTAAATTTTCTGATTTTTACGAAAACAGTTTTAGTGCGTTTAGAGCGCAGAAAGGTACGTTTGCCGATACGTTGTTTTTTAGCGACTGCGAGTTTTTTAATATAAGCGGTGACGCTATTTTTCTTGCAACGGAAAAAGACGACAGGGGCACATACAATGCAGAAAATATTTTAATAAAAAACAATTCTTTCCACGACATTTTATCTTCTGCGGTAAACATATATCGTGGCGGAAGTGACGAGAGTACGGCAGGACCGTCATTAATATTTAGCGGTAATAAAATAAATTCGGTGGACAACAGAGAGCGCGGTGCTGCCTTGAGGCTTACAGGCGTACAAAATATTTTGATAGAAAATTCGGAATTTTTAAACAGTGGCAGAGGTGGCTGTTCAATACGTTTTGACGAAGCAAGTTTTGATATTATAAAAATAAGGAACAATATATTTTCCAATAGTGGAAAAATATTTTCTTTCTATGGAAACATTATCAACGAAACGACTATCACAGAGTAACGATTATTCACTAACTAAAATAATTAAAATTATGAGAACAAAAAGCGAAATGTATCAGATTGAACAGGACATACAGTGGGAAAATCCTGCCCCCGGTATAAAACGTCAAGTAATGGGATATGATGGGCAACTTATGCTTGTCAAAGTCGATTTTGAGGAGGGTGCGATAGGAGCAACGCACGAACATTATCATTCGCAGGCAACATACGTTGATAGCGGCGAGTTTGAGCTTACTATTGACGGTAAGACAAGAACGTTAAAACGTGGCGACGGCTATTACGTTGCTCCCGACGAAGTTCACGGCTGCGTTTGTAAAAAAGCAGGACGGCTTATTGATGTATTTTCGCCCATGCGAGCCGATTTTCTAAACAAGTAACAACACTATTTATGAAAACAAGAGGATTGCGGTGGTGGATATTGGGACTTATTATAGTTATATCCATCATAAATTACCTTGACAGAGGGACACTAAATTATATGTGGTTTTCAAAGAAAGCCGCACCGAAAACGGAAGTTTCGGCAAACGTTCCACAGCAGGATGAATATGTGGGCATTGCGCTTGACTTGGAGCTTGTTGATAGAACACTTTCCATAGAGGAGCAGCAAGATCAACAGAAAAAAATATACGCTCTCATAAATATTATTTTTATGATTTGTTACGGAATGAGCCAACTTTTTTCGGGAAAACTCTATGATAAAATAGGCACACGAAAAGGCTTTATTGCATCTGTGGCGGTGTGGGGGACAGCAGATGCACTTGCTTCAACTGCTGTCGGGTTTAAGTCAATGGCGTTTTTCAGGGGCTTGCTCGGACTTGGCGAGGCGGGACCCTGGCCCGGGACGACAAAGTCAAATGCCGAATGGTTTCCTCAAAAAGAACGCGCTCTGGCGCAGGGGCTTTTTGGTGCGGCAGCTTCTGTCGGTTCTGTTCTCGCGCCTGTCGTTATCTCAATGCTTTTTCTCGCCTTTGGATGGAAGATGACTTTTGTTACTGTCGGTTGCCTCGGACTTGCGTGGATTTTGCCATGGATTGTTATAAACAAAAAAGGACCGAAAGACCATCCGTGGATTACAGATAAAGAACGCGAATATATTCTGTCAGGACAGCCAGAAGCGAAGATAGATGCAGCGCAGGACAAGGCAAAATCGTTTGGGGAACTACTGCGTAAAAAAGAAAATTATTCGGTAGTGCTCGGTCGTCTGTTTTTGGACCCTATCTGGTGGATGTTCGTTACATGGTTGCCGATATATCTTTTGCAGGCACACGACCTCAATATAAAAGAAATTGCCGCAACAGCGTGGATACCCTATCTTGGCGCAGCGATAGGAAGTGTCGCAGGCGGATGGATGTCAGGCTTTCTTATAAAGAAGGGGCACAGTATAAATTATTCTCGCAAGGCAGCAATGCTCACAGGTGGATTAATAACGCTTTTCGCGATGTTGAGCATACTCTTTGTGCATAATGTTTGGTTCATAGTAATCTTAATGGCTTTCGTGCTTGGGGGCTATCAATTTACGATGACAAACATACAGACAATTCCGAGTGACCTTTTAAGTGGAAAATCGGTAGGCTCTCTTGCAGGGCTTGGCGGAATATCAGCAGTAATAGGCACTATCAGCTGTATGTTTATTGTGCCCGCACTCACAAGCGGCGGCAATTGGACGTACTTTTTCATTATGCTCGCGGCACTTGTTCCACTTTCGCTCGGCTCTATCATGCTGACGGCAAAAAAAATCGAACGTCTTGCTTAAAAAACGGCGGTTAAAAATAGACATAAAAATTAAATTCGTGATAAATAAAAAAAAATTAAAAAGATGAAACATCAAGGAAAGGTAGCCGTAGTTACAGGCGGCGCAAGGGACATTGGACGTGCAGTGTCCGTTCAATTGGCAAAAGAGGGCGCAAAGGTTGTGCTCAATTATTATGACAACAAAAACGATGCAGACCAAACACTTGAATTAATCAGGGAAGTTGGCGGTGAAGCAATCGCAGTACATGGCGATATGACAAAATGGTCGGATGTGGAAAAATTATTTAAAGAAGCAACCGAAAAGTTTGGCAGCGAAATTCATATTCTTGTAAATGTTGTTGGAGGACTTGTTGGTCGCAAGACAATCGAAGAACAGGACGAAGCGTGGTATAATTTTCTTATGGACGTAAATATGAAGTCATGCTTTTTTTGTACAAAAGCAGCAGTTCCATATATGCCGAAAGAAAGTGCTATTGTTAATTTTTCGTCCCTTGCTGCCCGCGATGGTGGCGGACCGGGTGCGTCCATGTACGCAACAGCCAAAGGAGCGGTGGCAGTATTTACACGCGCAATGGCTAAGGAACTCGGACCTCGCGGTATTCGTTGCAACGCGCTTGCCCCGGGCACTATAGCGACTTCGTTCCACGACAAATTTAATACACCCGAAAACCGTGAGCGTATGAAAGGAATATATCCTCTGCGCAGAGAGGGAACAGCAGGGGATATTGCCGACTTGGTAAGTTTTCTCGCCAGCAGCGAGTCGTCTTACATCACAGGGTGCAATATTGATATTAACGGCGGAATGTTTTTCAGTTAAATATACATAATAATTAAAACTATGAACAGTAAAAAATTATTTGCAGCCATTGTCTGTACAGCGATAACGGTATTTCCTGTTTTTGCGCAGGAATACCACTATCAACAGGGATTTGCAACCACTACACCTTCGGGGTGGACGCGCACGTCTGCAACTACATCATCTTTAAACCATACAGGCGAAACGTTTGAGGGAGCTAATGCGGCAAAGTTTGATGCAACGTGTATAGACGAAACATTCTATTTACGAGCACCTGAAACACCAAATGCGGGCATACTCTCTTTCTGGGCGCAGAGAAACGCTAACAGTACGCTTATGGATTTGCATATTGTAAAAATTGTGGATGGTGTAGAAACAGAAATAAAGTCGTTCGATGCTAATGCCTTTCCTCATAAAAATACAGGATGGACCAAGTATGTCGTAGTTTTGGATGAGCAAGATCCTGTTGCAATAAAGTTTTATTCAACCATAAGAGATGGAAATTTGGCGTGGTTTGCTATAGACGATATAGAACTCACAAAATATGTTGGTGGTGGCGGTGGTGACGATACGCTTGGCGGGATTAATAAGATAAATACAAATTTTGGTGATGGCTCCTGGGGGGAAATATATCAAACGCAGCCAGCAGCAGGTACTTTTCCAACAGATACTATCAATGGTTTTATCCTTAACAGGGCTGCCGTTACCAAATATTCCGGGATGGCGTGTCCGACAGGAATTACGCACGTTAATAGAATTTTTATTGACAGGAGTGCAAATAGCGGTTATGTTATTTTGCCACTGTTAAAAACGGTGGGTGAGATTGAAATTCACGCCCAGGCTGGCACATTGGGCAACACGTTTGTTTTAGAGGAAGAGATTATGAGTACGTGGTCGCCGATAGGCACTTATGCACCGTCAAAAACAACAGATTCTGTATTTACTGTTTCTGTTGATAAAAATTCTTATACACGATTGCGAATATCAAATAATTCGGGCGGCGGTATCCAGCTATATAAATTAAAAACAACAACTTATCAGGAAAATCAGGAACTGAATGTTGTATCAACCGTACCAGACGAGGGAGGTGCTGTATATTACAACCTCACACATACCATCACATTAAACTTTAACAAAGAAGTTGATTATGGAACAGGATATATAAAAATAAATACCGACTCTGTAAATGTAAATATGTGCACAATAAGCGGCAAGGAAGTTACTATTCCTGTAACGCTTACAAGTACCACATCAGGCAAGGCATACACCCTGACAGTTCCCGCAGGCGCGTTTGTTGAGCAAGGCAATACTTCACTCTTGAGCAATATAAAAGTGCTGCATTTTTCAACAGTAAAAACAGTGGCGTATCCGTCAAATTATTCCTCTCAAATAGATGTTCATTATTCGACAAACGATACGGCTTGGCAGAGAATGGATATTTATTATCCAACGTCATCCGCCACAAAAGTACCTGTTCTTATCAATATGCACGGTGGCGGGTGGAATCACGGCGACAAGGAGTCGCAGGGCGGTTTTTCGCTTTATTTTGATATGGGATTTGCCGTATGTAATGTTGAATACAGAATGACTGCCACAGCCAAAGCACCTGCTGCGGTTGAGGATATTCGCTGTGCAATGAAATATCTTCTCGCTCATAATGACGAACTTAATATAGACCCGATGAAAATTGTTTTTCAGGGTGGCTCTGCCGGAGCGCATTTGGCACTCACAGCAGCGTATTTACAGACAGACGAAAAATTTGATGGCGGATGTATTGAGTTTAACGAACCGTATCGCGTAATTGCTATTATTGACAAGTATGGACCGACCCATTTGGAAGAATTTATGTTTTACTCGTCGCTCGTAAATTGGCTTGATGATAAGAAAGACAGCATAGAATTTGTGCGTTCAATTTCCCCTGCGCTTATGGTTAGAGAGGATGTTACACCTGCAACGTATATTATTCATGGTGACGCTGACCCGACAGTTCCGTATCACCAGTCGGAATTGCTCGCCGACACGCTCGAAAACAACAACGTGAAATATATGTTTACGACTGTTCCCGATGGCGGACATGGTGGATTTCCTGCGCAATACAATACGCAAATGAATAATGAGATAGTGCAGTTTCTGTCGGAAGTGCTTGCCGAGCTTCCTGTCGATATAGAGAATAAGTCCGCTGTTCCAAACGATAAAAAGCATAATGTTTTTATTGATAACGGAGTGTTGAACATCGTTGGTGGTGATATTTTGTCTGTTGAAATTTTTGATGTTAATGGCAGAAATATTTTTTACGGAAATACAAATAAAATAGATATGTCGCGTTACGGACATGGAATTTATTTTGTAAGAATAAAAACAGAAAAAAATACAGTTGTAGAAAAAATTGTTAAGTAAGATTTGTTGAGGAGTCCGTCTAATTTATTAAAAATATGAAACGAATTTTGATATTATGTCTAATGGTTTGTCTGTGTATGATGGTTAGAGCACAGGAAGCGCATTTGAGTGCAACAGGTGTGGGTAGTGCGTATGGTGTAATAAATGCAGTGTTTGCTCCAACGAGTGGCGATGTGTGTGAAACACCCGACTGTGCTCATCCTGCTTTTGGCGAACATATAACGCAGGTTTATGATAACGAACTTGGAAAATATGTTTTTGCGTTTCATGCACACGTGCACTACGACAACGACCGATGTCAGAAATTTGACCGCCAGCGTACCGAAATAAAAACTTATGATCAATCTCCCTCTTTTCAAAAAGGATTTTATGGCGACAGAGTTCGGTACGAATGGTTGTTTAAACTTCCTGTTGGTTTTAAGCCGTCGAGCAATTTTACTCACTTACATCAAATAAAGGCAGTGGGCGGGGATGATGATATGCCGATAGTAACAATAACTGCACGAAAAGCATCGCCGAACAGGATAGAACTTAGACACGATAACGAAGTTACCGTTGCACAGGCGAACCTTTCTAAATTTACAGGGCAGTGGGTAAAGATTGTGGAAGATATTTTTATTGACAGTGTTCATGGGTCTTTATCCATGCTTATAACAAAAGTGTCGGATGGTGATACAATTCTGTCATACAAGAATGGCAATATTAAAATGATACGTGGCAGTAATGATTTTATACGTCCAAAGTGGGGTATTTATCGCAGCCTGCTCGACTCGGCAAATTTAAGGGACGAAACAGTTTACTTTAACGATTTTGTTGTTGTAAAAGACACATCGACCAAGCCTGAGATACCTGTATATAATGAAAATATCACCGCAGGGTACGACAAGTATATTAGTGTGGAAGATGGAAAAATAAATATCTTTTATCCGAAACACGCTGTTGTGGAAATATACGATACTCTTGGAAATATGTTGTTAAAGACCGAAAGTAAAGAAATCATGACAGATAAGTTTAAAAATAAAATTGTAATTATAAAACTTAAAACGAAAGACGGAGTATTTACGTATAAATATTTATTGCTATGAAGAAGATTTTAACAGGCTTTACTGTCCTGCTATTTGTGTTTGCCCAAAGTGCGCAAAGTGCGCAAAGTGCGCAAAGTGCGCAAAGTGCGCAAAGTATGCAAAATACGCAAAGTACGCAAAATACTCAACGTGCCCAAAATGCCCAAAATGCCCAACGTGTGCAGCGCATAGTTATCACGCTCAATGACGACTATCTCGCGGAAGCAAAACAGAATATAAAAAACGGCGATATTATTTCGCAGCAAGAGCTAAAAAAAGTTGTTCGCAAGGCAGATAAAGCACTCGAAGAAGATATTCTTTACGTAGTGCAAAAAATAGACACTCCGCCGAGTGGCTCAAAGCGCGACTATATGAGTGCTGCCGCGTATTGGTTTCCCGACACTACAAAAAAAGACGGATTGCCGTACATAAGGCGGGACGGTATCAGAAACGATAATCTTGGCGAAAATAAAGACGATATTCAAACAATGGCAAGAAATGCGTATAACTGCGCACTCGCATATTATTTTACAGACGAAAATAAATACGCGAGAAAAGCAGCGGAGTTTATCCGCGAATGGTTTCTTAACAGTGAAAAAGGAATGAACCCGAATTTTAATTATGCACAGTATGTCAAAGGGCGCAATACAGGGCGTGGCGCAGGACTGATAGAAGCGCGTGTGTTCTACCGTGTGCTTGACGTTGCAAAACTTATTGAAACGTCAAAAGAATGGACGGAAAACGACCGTCAGCAGTTGCAAAAATGGTTCAGTGATTTTCTTGTATGGATGGAAACGTCAAAGGTGGGATTACAGGAAAACAGGGCAAAAAACAATCATGGCACTTACTACGATGCGACTCGGCTCGCAATATGTTTTTATACAAATCAGTACGATAAAGCGAGAAATATAATAGACAGTTCGGTAGTAAACCGTATTTTTATTCAGCAGAATGAAGACGGTTCAATGAAAGAAGAAATGACGAGAACATTATCTCTGCATTATCACACTTTCAATCTTGAGGCACTTCTTTTAAACTGTATGTTCGCTCAAAAAATCGGCATTGACCTTTATAATTATAGCGATGTGGACGGCAGTTCAATAAAAAAATATATTGATTATCTTTTGCCGTTCTATTTGCAGGAAAAAAAATGGAGCGGTCAGCAGATAAAGTCGTTCAAGTACGAGCGTGTGATACCGCTTCTATACTGGTTTGGAAAAAATATTGACGGCAGAGAAAATTATCTCGTTGCAGCAGAACAGTTAGAGAAAATACTTAACTGCCGCATGGATAAATTAACAGGACAAAACATAGAAAAAATAAATAAATAAATTATGACAAATTATCAAGTAAGACAGGCAGCACATCCAGACGATGTAAAACATTACGACACCGAAAAATTGAGAAAGCATTTTCTCTTTAATACCGTAATGGTGGCAGACGAAGTAAATATGGTATATTCACTTTATGACCGTATTATTGCAGGTGGCGCAGTTCCCGCGAGCAAGGAACTTCCATTGGAAACAATAGACCCGCTGAAAGCAAATTATTTTTTAGAGCGCAGGGAGCTTGGCGTTTTTAATGTCGGCGGAAAAGGAAAAGTTGTCGCAGATGGACAAGAGTATGAACTCGACTATAAAGAGGCACTTTATCTCGGCAGAGGAAATAAAGATGTTAGATTTATAAGTGTCGATAACGCAAATCCTGCGCGGTTTTATTTTCTATCCGCTCCCGCTCACAGAGTTTGCCCCAATAAAAAAGTAACAAAGAAAGACGCGGTCGTTGTACATCTCGGCTCTTTAGAAGCATCAAACGAAAGAACTATAAACAAACTTCTTGTAGAGGGAGCGATAGAAACGTGCCAATTGCAAATGGGTATGACAGAACTTGCGCCCGGAAGCGTGTGGAATACAATGCCGACTCATGTTCACGACAGGCGCATGGAGTGGTATTTTTATTTTGAAGTGCCGCAGGAGCAGGCAATAGCCCATTTTATGGGGACACCAGACGAAACACGTCATATATGGCTACATAACGAAGATGCTGTTGTATCGCCGAATTGGAGTATTCATTCTGCTGCCGGAACTTGCGCCTACACGTTTATATGGGGCATGGGTGGCGAAAATCTTGATTACGGTGATGTTGATAGCACACCTGTTAATGAAATGAAATAAACATTTATTTATGGCAAAATACAATAAAATTCAGGTGCTCGGAACAATGCTTGAAACGTGTGTTGTTCCTGTGTTTTATAATTCCGACCTTAGCACAGCAAAAAATGTAATTAAGGCATGCTACGATGGCGGAATTCGTGTTTTTGAATTTACAAATCGCGGCGAATTTGCCCATGAAGTATTTGGCGAACTTGTCAGGTTTGTTCGTATGGAATGTTCGGGGCTGATACTTGGTGTCGGCTCTATTGTCGATGCTCCAACGGCAGCACTCTATATTCAGTCAGGTGCAAATTTTATTGTCGGACCGTTATTTAATCCTGATATTGCAAAGGTCGCAAACCGTCGTCTTATGCCATATATTCCTGGTTGTGGTTCAATATCGGAAGTAGGCACTGCGCAGGAACACGGTTGCGACTTATGCAAGATTTTCCCTGCCGATATGCTCGGCACAAACTTTGTAAAGGGGATAAAAGCACCAATGCCATGGTCAATGCTTATGGTTACAGGTGGCGTAAAGCCAGAGGAAGAAAATATTCGTTCGTGGTTTGATGCAGGTGTGTCATGCGTTGGAATAGGCAGTTATTTATTTCCTGACGAAATGATTAAAAATGAAAATTGGCAGGGAATTTCCGAAATTTGCAGAAACACGCTGTCTATTGTAAAAAAAGTAAAATTATGAGTAAAATAGTAACATTTGGAGAGATTATGCTCCGTCTGGCAACTCCCCATTTTGAACGTTTTTCGCAGGCAAAAAATTTTGTCGCAACTTTTGGCGGTGGCGAGGCAAACGTTGCCGTATCGCTTGCAAACTATGGCATTGAAACCGATTTTGTGACGTGCTTGCCAGAAAATGACATCGCAAATTCCTGTATTATGGACCTACGCAAATATGGTGTAGGTGTATCGAATATCATTAGAAGTGGCGACAGAATTGGTATTTACTTCCTTGAAACAGGTGCGGTATCACGTCCGAGCAAGGTGATTTACGACAGAGCAAATTCATCAATTTCCGAAGTAAAGACAGGGATGTTTGATTGGGAAAAAATTCTGAAAGGTGCTTCGTTTTTTCATTGGACAGGCATTACGCCAGCTCTCTCGCAGAGTGCGGCGGACGTGTGTATGGAAGCTATATCGGTCGCAAACGCCCTTAATATTCCTGTGTCGTGCGACCTGAATTATAGAAAAAATCTGTGGAAATACGGTAAAAAAGCTGCAGAAGTCATGCCTGCTCTCGTTGAGGGATGTGATATTATTCTCGGCAATGAGGAAGATGCTGAAAAGGTCTTTGGGATTAAGCCTGACGGCTTCGATGTGGAGAATACAGGTGGCAAGGTTGATGTGGAGAAGTTTGAATATGTTTGCAGCCAGCTTATGAAAAAATTTCCACGCGCAAAAAAAGTGGTGATAACTCTGCGTGGCTCGATAAATGCAAATCACAACACTTGGGGTGGATGTCTATATGACGGCAAAAAACTTTATCAGTCGTCGAGGTATGACATCACCCACATTGTGGACAGAGTCGGCGGTGGGGACGCATTTATGGGCGGGCTGCTTTACGGTCTTGTCACTCACGCAGACAATTCCCAGAAGGTGCTCGACTTCGCTGTTGCGGCTTCATGTTTGAAGCACACAATTTATGGGGATTACAATCTTGTTTCCGTCAGTGAAGTTGAAAATTTGATGAAAGGGGACGGCAGTGGCAGAGTCGTCAGATAGAATGTAAATTTGGGCGTTCCCCCGCCCCTCGCAGGCTCGGGTGCGGGGTCGGGCTATCACTCCAATCTTTTGCACTCGGACAAAAACAAAAAGCCATCATAAAATTCCACTAAACCGTCACCTATCAACACCCTGCAAAAGGATTTCCGCTCAATCCCTAACGCAAACCCAATTACGGATTACGAATTACGGATTACGAATTAAAACAACTTCAAACGATATGAACGAACAAAAACTGCAAACGATATGAACGAACGAAAACTGCAAACGATAACATGGACGATATGCACAAATAGCGAGTGCGTAAGCAAAATTCTAAATTCTCAATTCTAAATTCTCAATTAAAAAAAACAGTATGGATATTTTTAATTTATCAAACAGGGTTGCCCTTGTAACAGGGGCATCTTACGGTATAGGCTTTGCGATAGCAAAGGGCTTGGCTCAAGCAGGCGCAACAATTGCATTTAACGCCCGCAGAGAGGATTTGGTTAAACAGGGGGTAGAGGAGTTTAAAAAATTGGGAATAACGGCGCATGGATACGTGTGCGACATTACGGACGAGAAAGCCGTAGGACAGCTTGTCGCAAAGATAGAACAGGAAGTAGGGGTGATAGACATACTCGTAAATAATGCAGGTATTATAAAGCGTATTCCAATGATTGAAATGAGTGCGGAAGACTTCCGTGAAGTTATAGACATTGACCTCACAGGGCAGTTTATTATGGCAAAGTCGGTAATTCCCTCAATGATAAAAAAGGGTGGGGGAAAAATCATAAATATATGTTCGATGATGAGCGAACTCGGCAGAGAAACTGTGTCGGCTTATGCTGCTGCAAAGGGCGGATTAAAAATGCTCACAAAAAACATTGCTTCGGAGTATGGCGAGTACAACATACAATGTAATGCCATTGGCCCGGGCTATATAGCCACGCCTCAGACAGCTCCGTTGCGCGAGAAACAAAAGGACGGCAGTGCCCATCCGTTTGACTCTTTCATAATCTCTAAAACCCCTGCTGCTCGTTGGGGCGAACCTGACGACCTCGCAGGTCCCGCAGTATTCCTCGCCTCAAAATCCTCCGACTTCGTAAACGGTCACATCCTCTACGTCGATGGTGGCATCCTCGCCTACATCGGCAAGCAGCCGAAGTAAGGCAAGTTTATCAATTTTTTATCATTTTGCAATATTGCTTTGCCTTGTCTTCTGTTTCGACTGTTACTATGTAAATCCCTTTTCTCAAACTGCTACAGTCAAATTCTGTGATTTTGCTATTAAAGGATAGAACGTGTTGTCCTTGTAGCGTGTAAACGAATATGTTTTTTATTGCAGCGGTTGTTTTACTTCGTATATAACAAACATCAGTAACAGGATTTGGGTATAAAGAAAACCTGCTAACATCCAAATTTTTATCTTCTATTGCAAAGCCTTGTTTACTCCAAAAAGCCACGTAAAATTTCAGAAAAGGAATAGTGTCATCATAATAAAATATCTGATAATATTTATCTACATACATAGTATCCACTATCACGGAATCTGTATCCCTCATGTTTTCGAGAAAGGTTGAAGGTCCAACATCAAACCAACCTCCGGGATACCAATCAGTAATCACGCTTCGATAACGTTCATCATTATTAAACAGCGTTTTGTCCCAACTCACTTTTATGGGGACGGAATCAAAGGGAACTATAAGATGTATGGCACTGCACCAACCTAAGTTTATCGGAACTATTTCTTTTTTCTGAAATGTGGTGTAATTACCGTCATAATCTTGAGTTGGCGAAACACCAACAAAAGCCTCAAACTTGTTTATATTTACGGGAGAATTGTATGAAATCTCATCAAAAATACTGTCTGCTCCCCATGTAGAGGTTGGGTCATATCCCAATTCCAAAGTATCCTTTCCCCCATTTGCTGTTTCTAAATACAAACGGAACGAGAAATCTTGCGCCACTGTGGTTGTAGATGCAGCGAAAAATAATAGAACAATTGCAATTATGTTGTACTTTTTCATATTATTTATTCCTCCATATTTTTTATTTCGAGTGATGCTCCGCCTTCTATTGTGAAGCCAGGCAAAAAGATTATTTCCTCTCCGTCCAAAATTACATCTGCATTGTTTTGCATTAGCACAGGTCCATACGACTGTGTATTAGTCACCTGCTCCCCAACGTAAATTTTCTTTCCACCTATATATCTTTCATCTTCTATTGTTTGATTTTGAATATAAACATCTGCAATGTCCCTTATGATACTCCCTTCTCCATTTATCACTGTTATAGATAATGAACCACAAGATGAAGGAGTTGGACTACTTGTTCCAGAACCATGTGCAGTACTACTTATTCCATAATACGCACCTTTTGATAATCTCAACACACTTTTGGTATTTATAAGATTTAAGACTGTTCCTGATGGTAAGCAAATAAATCCACCGGATGATACTGTTATATTATGATTTCCTGAAACAAAAACGCCATTATTTATTAATATATTACCGCCATTTTCAACAAAAATATCATAATCCGATATATTGCTTGACGTTATTTCTAAATAGCCATTCGATTTAACCCTTATACCTTTCCACCCCCCACCAACGGAAGTTATATTTGCATTATTTATAATTAAACTGCCATGCACTTCTATTTCCGATTCCGATGGCATAATCATGTTGCACGTTACGGTCAAAGAAGCGGTGTCTGCTATATTCAAACTATGATATAGCCGTGTGTTATATCGTTGCTGTTCTATATCTCTGATTGTTTTTACACCTAAATAAGTACTGTTTGGCACAAAAGTACGTACATTACTCACTGAAAGGGAAGCATACATTTTTCCTATTTCAAGTGATGAGAAATAATTTCTTAAAACCGCGCTATTATTCATTATTTCTGCCACCGATACATTTAAGCATGATGTATTAGGATGTGTTAATGACAACGAATGTCCTATTTCGTGTGCTAAACATTTGCCTATTTCGGTAACAGACCATTCTCGCACTTGATTGCTCCAAGAAAGTCCTGAATTGGTACTATAAACGTTTTTCATCCACCAATATTTAGAATACACGTCCGGCATGTGAATTTTAGATGTTCGTCCATACTGCGAATAATCAGGAAATTGTGAGCAAGCATACGTTGCACCAAAATAATTCACAGAATCCTGTAACTCAACAATGTGATGATAGTGGTTGGAATTTTCTGTAAAATAAATATTAATGCCTCTCGGAATACTTGGATCATTTATAATCTGATTGTCTATGTAATCAAGATGCCATCCTGGATAATCGTCACCGGGACACTGTACCTTATCAGGGTTATTTAGATTATCCCAACCATAACTATCTTGCCAATAAATTTTGTTGACTATAAATTGGATTTTAGTATTAGGGATAAAATCTACAGTTCTGTTGCAAACCACATCGTGTCCATCATTTGGAGACACCAAATTAGCATAAGTATAATTTAACTCATCTATTACCTCATCAAAAAAAATCTGATGCTCTGCACTGTTTTCTTGAAAATTGCCTGTACCGTTATCGCGTTGCAAAAAAATCAAATTTATTCTAACATAAATAACAGGTTGATTTGAAAATGGTTTAAATTTTGTTCCATTTGGATTATTTATATTTGCTACAAAACAAGAGCTGCTTGAAGACACTTGAACTGTCGTGTCGGTAACATCATTCTCGAATGCACAATAAGTACTCGGTAAACCCATTTGTGCGTAAGAAACAATACACAGAAACATCAAGACAACTACACCATATATTTTTTTCATTGTTTATATATTTTAGATTGTATGGCAATTATTCCGTTAAAATCATTCGTTTAGTATCAACAGGGCTATTATCTACGATCAATGTATAAAGATATATGCCAGCCTTAAGGCTAGAGGCACGTATCTCGACAGAACCGCTTTTATCAAGATTGAAGCATTTCAACTGTGTTCCATTAAGGTTATAAAGACAAATTTTAGCAGAAGATGTATTTTCTGATATTTTGTATTGGATTGTGGTTGCCTGATTGAAAGGATTTGGAACATTCTGATATAGAATATTTTTGCTTGAAGAAAATGTTACTTCGTCCGTTGATAACTTGGGCGCATTCATCATTGCCTCATCTGTAGAAGCAGTATTTTTTAGTTGCTGAAGTTCTTCTTTTAGCTGATCTATTTGCGCTTGTTGTTCCTGATTGGCTTTAACTAAAAAAGGAATAAGCTCTATATAATTGATGTTCTTTATCCCATCTTCGCCTTCTACCACAAGTGATGGTAATATTTCTTGAAATTCCTGAGCCTTAAAACCAAAATGCTGATTGTCGTCAAAAGAGAGTGGTGTCGGTGTCTTTGACACGTTTACCGAAAGAGAATCTGGTGCAACATGCTCTGAATTAATGTAAAAATAGCTGTATGTAGTGAGAGAATTTAGTAAATTTGAGGCATCTTGAATTTGGGCAAAGTTTTTCTTGACAGATTCGTCAGATGTTTGAAGAAGAGCTGTAACACGAACACTACCATTTACAAATAACTTAAAGCTGGCATCTCCGCTCGTACCGATACCGACTCTTCCATCATTACGAATAAATAGGAAATAGTTTCCACTGCCGGCCGTTGGCCATGGTTTCCACACATTAAAACCTGCAGGTGAACATCCTAGACAATATTCTAATGCGAAGTTACCGTTATTTGGAGTACTTGTGCCTTGTCCAAAAGTAAGTGAATTGGTAGTAGAATAACCTATTTGAACGTAAGGGTCATTTTTTATTCTGAATTGACCCTGAGAAAATAGAGTTTCAGACAGAAGTAATAAGCAAATAAAAATAACATAAAGTTGTTTGTTTTTTTTCATAAAATTAGGGATATTAAATTACTGAATATTGTTATATTGAATCTTCAAAGGAAGATTGTTTTTCGTCTGCTATATTGTTGTCTGCAACTCACAATGAAGCAAAGGTATATGAAAAGCAACTACAACCACAGTATTTTGCAGGAAATTATCAACATATTATTAACAATCATCTATAAATTTGTGCGCAGAGGTGCAGGTTTTAGTCTTGGGATGTTCGTTATGTTTACGCCCTGTAGCTTGTGGCTACAAGTGGTTTGATGTGTTTGTTTTCAGATGGTTATTTGCCTGATGGTTTTGTCCGTAAAATAGGAAAAATGTCTATCTTTGCAGATAAAAAACAGCATACGATGTCAAAAATTAGTATTATAACCGTTCAGGACATACAAATATCCATTGCAACGGAAAATAACGATGACTACATCTGCCTGACCGATATGGTAAAAGGTCAGGAAGGCGAAGACCATATTCGTAATTGGATGCGTAACCGCAATACAATTGAGTTTCTCGGTACATAGGAATTGATGCGCAATCCGGCATTTAAAGGTGTCGAATTCGACACCTTTTTGCACGAAGCCGGAGCCAACCGTTTTAATATGACCCCGCGCAAATGGATTGAAGCAACAAACGCCTGTGTAGGGATGTTCCTCTAATTCGCGAAGCAAACTGTTTGCTTTTTGAAAATAGAAACGCTCTCTTTTTTGAGTTTTTCCAAATCCCGTAATGCGGCTTTCGTGAAGCCAACGCTATAAATCATAAACTTTCAAGTAGATGTGTTAATTCCTCATCTGTGGAACAGATGACAACCTCGCCTCTTTCCGCTTCTTGAAGGGAGCGGTCTAAACGGCTTAGTACTTCGGGCGTGAAATATGAATCGTAATCGTCATCGGCTTCATCAATTGGTACGATGGCGAAAGACTGTTTCTGCCCACGAGAGGTACGCCTTAATATTACTTGAGTCCCTGCCGCAGCAAGGTCTAAATAACTTCTTTGGTTCTCTTTGAAAGAATTTGTGCTAACTGATACAGACATACTTTAATCGTTTTCTTTTGCACAAATATACAAAAAACAACCGAGATAGCGTTAAAATGGCACATTTTCATTTTGAGGTGCTGCAAATTGTTAATAACTTACACTCAACACCTCAAAACGAAAATATGCCGAAAAAAATTGAGATTGTCAAGTGCCAAACCGTCAAAAAACCGCAAAAAGGACGTTCGCGCAACTTTCGCGCAACTTTCACGCAAAAAATAAACGATAATACATTGTTTAACATTCAATCACAAACGTCAAATTTTTTGAATTTTTTCTGAATTTCTTTTGTAATTTTTCAAATAATTCAACGGAGTTGTACGACCAACTAACTCTAATCGAATATACGGATAAACAATTCCACTAAATCTTTTCTTACCATCTCATAATCGGGGAGAGCTCCGAATGGAATTTGATGTTCGAGGCTGTTTTTCCAAGCAGCTTTCAATATCTTGTCGTTTTGCGGGTTGATTAATTGGTCAATATTTGTGAATGACAGTCCCTTATATGCCATCTTTGCATAAAATGCTCTAACAACTTCCTGCCAATTAATGTTTTCAATATACCTGCTCAAATACCATATATCATAATAGTCGCGTGGCGCAGTATAAGAACGCTGTATCAAGGCTCGGATTTTTTCGGCAAGTGTTTCACAAATGCTATAAACAGGAATACTTGTGGCGTTTTCGCTTAATTTGTCGCTGTAAGGGTGAGAAACAGCGCATATTTCAGGCTCAAAACACATAGTTTCATACAAAATAATCTCAATTTTGATACTTGTTAGCCAACGTGTTGCTTCTAGTAATTGCTGGTCTTTACGGTGGTCTGCACCCCAATATTTTATTCTCGCTGAATAGCCTGTAAGTCTATCATTAAAAAACAATGGGTCAATCGTTTGTATGTATAACGGCATTTCAGTACGTTCTGTAACCAAAGCAACTATTTTTTCCAGCAGTGGCATATCAAGCCTAAAAGTATCTGATTTCGAGGTGAAGTCAAGGTCTTCTGAAAATCGGTAATTGGGCAATCTGCATTTCTTGAGACACGTACCCCCCTTGAAAATGAGGCTATCCCTACATTCTGGCAGGGAAAAAATAGCATCCACAAAATGTCCCAATACCCAATCTTTGTCAATCGTGCTTGTTTTTACCTGTTTTTCTATGGCTAATTTATTTATCTCGCTTCTGTTTATCATTTAGTATATATTTTCTACAATTCCCAAAATGCTTTTTTTCGATAAATTCAGTCGCAAATACCACGCCGTTTCCGTCATTCCTGTGTTTTCGCCAAAGGTGTCAAACAGATTGTAGGTACGATTGATTTTTGTTCGTGCAAATTCAACGAAGGGGAGTAACGCTTTCTTGTCGAGCAATTCCGCGAGAAATCCCAATCGCTTGATAACCGCGATATTACCCACTGCAATACAATAATTTATCAATTTATTTGCATCTAATTCAGCCTGATAAAAAGCACGAATGAGTTCGGCAAAACCGCCACTGTATTGCGGTAAATCGAAACAATCGACAATAGTTTTTTCCACATCCGTAATTGGGTAACGGTAATTTCCATAACCATTAAATACAATGCCTGTTCGCTTTTGAGGACTGATTTTAATAAATCGATAATCAGTATCTAAAATTGACAATGGATTTTTCTTGTGTATTGTCTGAACGAAAACAATATTTGGAAATTGTTCCGTCAGTCCATGCAAATGCAACGCCGACCAATAAGCAATTGCGCTATCAGGAACAACAAATGTGCCTGTAACGTTCTCATCTCGGAATGTCGAACGACAAAACTTTCCACGTTCGAGGCGATACAAAAAACCTTTTTGCACGAGATTATCAAGTATCTCTTTTAGATTTTCAGTATTTCCAATACTGCTCAATACATTCTCAAACGTGAAAATTTGGATTTCTTCCTCGTCCAAACGCTTGAGAAGATCCATTTGCGGGACAGTCAATAATTTTGTTATCTTACCGCTTTTTGCCATATTTGCGCATTTTGTGGTGAGATAAACCCCCAAATCAGGGGTTTATCTCACCACGATTTACGCTGCAAAGATAACCATTTTTAGCCAAAACTACGATGACCCCTTTTTGTGGCACATTTTCATTTTGAGGTACTGCAAATTGTTAATAACTTACACTCAACACCTCAAAACGAAAATATGCCGTTAAAATTTATGCCAGGTGGGGTGGGGGGAGAGTTGGTCGGTGATGGCGATACATTCGATTTCTATTAGCCAACCCGGACGACAGACGGGCGCGAGGACTATGACACTGGGAGTGTCAGGATAACGACTGTCGAAATAATCTTTGACGATGGAATAGTCGCCACTGTCGCGCAGATAAATTGTAAAATGCGCAACATCGTCTATCTTGGCGTTGCCGTTTGTTAATAATGCTTCAATGTTTTCTATCGTGCGGGCAATCTGCTTCTCAATGTCGTTAATGGCAACAATCTCGCCGTTGTTATCTATGCTCGCAGTGCCCGAAATAAATATGTGACGACGGTCGGCATAATCGACAGCAGTGCCTCTCTCAAACGAAACTCCGTACTCACAAGTGGGATTGAGATGTGTTTCTGCCTTGAGAAAAGTTATCTGGTCTGTTGAAACACTCGTGGAATAAGCGTCCATCAGAACAAACACGTCAGGATAGACGTACCTGCCCTCTATCCCTGTGCTCGCAATGGAATGTGTGGTAAGCCCGACTTTGTCGAAAATTCTGTTGCGTGCCTCAACCATATCAGCGTAACGGTTATCAACATCATGAACGTAAATCCAAGTTCTAACAGTATTGTCCTGTAATGACATTCCGTGTTGCAGCAGAGATTGCATATAACTTTCAAATATGGCGGTGGTCTGCTCAAAAGTATTGCCCTCGCGACTGTACATCTGTCCGCTGAAAAGATGATTGTAATTGGGACGAACGAGCATAACGCTGTTGTCGGAAAGAGTATTTATATCGGAGTTTTTGCCCGAAACAAAATATGCGATAACGGAAATTTTGCTTCTGTCTAACGGTGGCTGCTGCACAATAGACCAAGTGTCAGTAAGAAAGTGTCGTTGATTGAATGAGTCGCTCACAAAATATCGCTTCCAGACGAGAAGTAAATCGTTGAAATATTCGTTGCTCGCTCTTTCAATTGCTTCTTCGAGAATTTCTTGTTGAAGTTCTGCATTAAGCGCAGGTACTTCCTCGAAATTCGCCGACAAATAATATTCGCCTGCGCCATTTTTCATAAACGAGGCGACATGAACATTAACGCTCAAATCGCTGAAAAATATTGATTTATATTCCATAATGGTTGTGTTGGTTTTGGTGTGGGGCGGGGTTGAGTATTGTTGTTTTGTGGTTGCGGTTGTTGTTTGTGTATATAGTTTGTGTGTGTTTCAATTCGTAATCCGTAATTTGTAGTTCGTAGTTGGGTTGCGTTAGGGATTAAGCGGAAATCCTTTTTTGCTGCGGGGGCGTGTGGGGTGGGCAAAAAAGATTGGAGTGAAAGCCCGACCCCGCCACGAAGCTCTGCGAGGGGCGGGGGAACGCCCAATTAAATAAACGCATGACGGTCGTAATTACGCGCCTACTGACTAAAGCGCAGGTTTCGTAATTCGTAATTCGTAATTCGTAATTAACGAAGTATCGCTATGCTGCCCGCCTGACTTTTATTCTTGCCTCTCGCGTCCTTGAAGGTCGTAACGTAAAAATACGGACCATCGGGCACTGCGCGTCCTTTTCCGAAGTGAGTGCCGTCCCACGAAAAATTTTCAAAATCTCCGTTGTATTTATAGACGAGAACTCCCCATCGGTCGTAAATATTTATGGCAAACTGGTAAATGTAGTCTGCCGTTTTGATTTTAAATATGTCGTTAATTCCGTCTCCATTGGGGGTGAAAACGTTCGGCGCATCTAAAAGGGGCGTGCAGGGATCGTTCGTGATAGCAATGCTTTGCCTGTTGTGGCAGCTTTTCTCATCTCTCAAAACTATGGTGTATATGCCGACGTTTTTTTCTTCAAATTTCATCGTGGCATTTTTGCTGACAGTGTCAAAACTTAGGGTGGTGTCGGACGGTTTAAGCCACAGGTACATCGTGCTGTCATGCCCTGTCGAGAGGTCGAGCAGCAGAGATGTTTTGTCGCAAAGGAAAGTGTCCTGCGGAAGATTTATATCAGTCCAAAACAGGGGGACATACTCCAAATATACGCTGTCTTTGCCCAACAATCCGCACTGTTCAAGGGAAATATTTAATTTGTACCATCCTGAATCGGCAGTGTAGAAACTTTTATCTTCTCTTTCGGAAGTCGGACATACCCACCTGTAATCGTATTTTTCGGGATAGAAATTAATATCTAACGCTTCGAGAACGTAGCCACTGTCGCGACATATAACGGTATCATTCATTAGCGAAAATTTGGGTGGAGTAGCGTAATAAATATATATACTGTCTTTTACAGGATTTAAAGGGCAGTCGTTATGGAAGAAAGTTACTTCATAAAAATAGACGAAGCTGCTCAGTTTTAGAGTGTCGTTGATAAATCGCCGTTGAAATCTGGTGTCATATAAAGTATCGCTTTCAAAGGGTCCACCGTCACTCCAACTGTAATATCCGTTAGTATCGGAAAATGTAATGTTGAGAGTATCGTTTGGGCACAGCGTGGTGTCGTTCGGAAGAAAAGGTGTCGTCAAATTTTTGATTATGCTGACAACAAAAGTTATTGACGTGTCTTTACATCTCCCCGACAGACTTGTTACTGTAAAGTCCACAGTGACGGCGTTCGTGTCGGACGGTACGTCAATGGCATAGTGTGAAGCGTTATAGATTGCAGTATCAGAATATTCCAAGCGGGTATAAATCGAATCAATATGCTCTGGAAGCGAAATTAGATATGGGGAATTGCAAATTGCCGTATCGCGAAAGCCCGCCTCGTAGAGCATTGAGGCGGAAAGGCAGGTGTCTGTTTCTGTATTTGGTAAATGTCTTACAATAAAAGATATGGAGGTATCTCGACATTTTCCCGACAGACTTGTTACTGCAAAAAGTACAACGACTCGTTCCATAACAGGCACATCAATAACGTAACGTGAAACGTCGTAGAATGTTGTAGTATCATTAGCTGAAGAATATCTGCATTTCAAGATGGTCGAAACAGTATCATAGTGCTCTGGAAGCGAAATTATATATGGAGAACTGCTAATTATTGTATCATGAAAGCCCGCCTCGTAGAGCGTTGAGCCAGAAAGACAGGTATCCACCTCTGCCCAAGCTATTTGGGCAGTGAAAATACATATTACAAATGTTAATATTTTCCTCATCTATTGATTTTTTAATGCGTTTGCAATATTAATGGCGAGAGTGCGGATTGTGCGTTCGCCCTCTTCGTCTGCACGTATTGCTTCTTTGCCGTGTCCCTTAATGACGTTCCAATAAGAAGACGCTACGACGTTTATTTGACGTATAAGCAAATATTGATTTAAACTTTCTGTCGTTACAGACCCGCCTGAATGATTTTCTGTGACAACACTTGCACCTAATTTGTGTGCGAACGAATCCCCGGCAGAATAAAATGCTTTATCTAAAAATTGTTTCATCGTACCAGCAATTCCGCCGTAATAGACAGGGGAAGCGAGAACGATTGCGTCAGCATTTTTCATCTGTTCGATAATTTCCAACTCCCTGTCGGTTGCAAAAGGACATTCGCCTGTTTCTTTACAAGTCATACATGCAATACAACCTTTTATTTTTTCCCGTCCGATAGAAAGAATGGAAAAGTCCACATTCTCTTTTGCAAATTCATCCCCCATAAGGGAAAGGGCATAGTGAGTGTTGCCCTCAAGGTTTGGACTGCCATTTATGGCAACTACTTTTTTACCTTTTTTCATACCCTCTGTTACAAGTGCACCGACACCCTCTCTGACTGCGAGAGTCGCTACTGCTGTGCCTGCTATTTTCAAAAATTCTCTTCTATCCATATTTGTTGAGCGTTGAACGCGGTTTGTTGCTTGTTGCTTGCGGCTTGTTGCCTGTTGCCTGCGGCTCGCGGTGGTTTACATCTTGCAGCGATTTTACATTTCAAAACTTTGTTGAGTCGAACTGTCCTCTAACACCTCATCTTCTGTTCCCGCGCAATCGGACGGAACATAATTTTCAGGCTTCTCAAAATCCTCTTGCGAGATTTCATCTTTCAGGGCAGGATCGCTGTATATCTTTTTCATATAAATACCCCATATCGGAAGTGCAGTATTTGCACCCTGACCAAGAGCGGTGGAACGGAAGTGTATTGAGCGTACTTCGCCTCCGACCCAAATTCCTGTAACAAGGTCGGGAGTAAGCCCCATAAACCATCCGTCTGAATTATTTTGAGTTGTGCCTGTCTTGCCCGCGATAGGTTGAGTAATTCCATATTTGTATCGAAGACGTCCAGCAGTTCCTTCATCTACGACATGCTTCATCAAATCAATCATTGTGTATGCAGTGTTTTCGCTCATTGCTTCTTCTTTTGTTGGGGAAAATTCTTCGAGCACAACTCCGTTACGGTCTTCTATCCTTGTCACAAGCAGAGGCTCTACGTGTATGCCTTTGTTTGCAAATGTGGACATGGCACTCGCCATTTCCTTTACCGAAATGTCTGCCGTACCAAGACAAAGAGATGGCACTGCTTCCATTGGAGCGGTGATACCGCAATGACGTGCAAGGTCTATAACTGCCTGCGGGGAAATTTGTTTCATCAGGTAGGCAGAAACGAAGTTTACCGAATTTGCCAATGCCCAGCCGAGCGTTACCATTTCGCCCTCGTGGGCTGTGCTCGAATTTTTAGGACACCAGTCGGGTTGATTTGGTTGAGAGATACAGACCTGAACGTTTGGGATTTTTGTGCAGGGTTTGTAATTTCTCTCTTGTATGGCAAGTGTATAAATAAATGGCTTGAATGTTGAGCCTACTTGACGGCGACCTGACGAAACGTTGTCGTACTGAAAATACTTGTAGTTTATACCCCCGATATAGGCACGAATATAGCCCGTTTGCGGCTCAATAGATATAAGACCTGCGTGTAAAAAGAATTTGTGATAACGAAGCGAATCCCAAGGACTCATGACTGTATCTTTTTCTCCATTCCACGAAAAAACGCGCATTTTTACTTTTGTATGAAATGCTTTTTCTATTTCCTTCTCGCTTTTGCCGTCCTCTTTCATGCTGCGATAGCGGTCGGAATTACGCATTGCCCGCCTCATTTCGCGATTTATTTCTTCTTCGGAAATGTCTATAAAGGGGGCATTTCTTCCTGTGCTTTGCTTAAAGAACGCGGGCTGAATTTCTTTGCTCATCCACTCTGCAACTGCTTCTTCGGCATAACGTTGCACTTTGGAGTGTACGGTTGTATAAACTTTTAATCCATCCTTGTAGAGATTATACTCCTGACCGTTTGGCTTGCGATGTCCTTTGCACCAGGCACCGAGCCACATACGAAGATGTTCGCGCATATATGTAGCAAGTCCATATTGATGATTTTGCTTTGTGAACTTGCTCATATCTATTGGAAGAGATGAATAATGGTCGTATTCCTCTTTTGAAATATACTCGTTTTTGTACATTTGAGAAAGAACAATGTTTCTTCTCTTAAATGAATTTTCTGGATTTTGTACAGGATTGTATCTTGACGTTGCTTTGAGCATACCTACAAGAATTGCTGCCTCATCGACTTTAAGTTCTGACGCACTTTTTCCGAAATAAGTTACTGCCGCCGTTTTTATTCCAAAAGCATTATTGCCGAAATCAACTGTGTTGAAGTACATCGCAATAATTTCTTCTTTTGTATAGTTACGTTCTAATTTTATTGCAATGACCCACTCTTTAAGTTTGCGAAATGCAATAGTGATTTTATTTTGTTTTTTACGTGGAAAAAGGTTTTTTGCCAACTGTTGTGTTATCGTGCTTCCGCCACCAGAGCTGCTATGTCCGCCGATAATTGTTTTTCCTATCACACGAGCGAGCGAGCGAATATCTATGCCACTGTGATTGTAGAAGCGGGCATCTTCAGTGGCAACGAGAGCATTAACAAGGCAGGGGGCGAGGTCGGAGTAATTTACGTTTGAGCGATTTTCTACGTAGTATGTTCCGAGTATTTGCTGGTCGGATGAAATTATTTCTGTGGCAAGGCTGCTTTCAGGATTTTCGAGTTCTTCAAAAGACGGCATAAAACCGAAGATACCTGAACTGATACCCACAAAAACAGCGACTACGAGCGCAAGCGCGACTATGTAGCAAATCCATATTTTTTTGCGACCACTGCTGTTATTTTCCTTGTTTTTGTCCATGTCTATCTACAACGTTTGATTTTAATTCCCACATCCGAAATCTCTTTAAGTGTATCGCTACGCATAGCATGCTGAATGTCGAAATGATATATTCCCGCACGTGGAAATTTAATACGATTTTTCATCAAAAATACTCTTGTTCGATAATGTCCCATACCACCGCCAAGCCATCTGCCTGTCGCATCTGCAAGAATACATTCTATCGTGTCTGTATATTTTTCGTCAGATGGAAACGTAGTCTTTACGAGGAAAAACGCATTAGCATAAGGATAATCCGTAGTATTTCTGACTGAAAAAAATACGTCGTAAAGCGCAGCGGTATCTGATATGTTCGCCTCAATCGGTATTGCCTGTCGTGGTGACCAGAATGGTGCAGGCGTTTCGTACATCCCGTCTATAATCGTATCGTTTTTGCAGGAAAAAAGTGTTGCAGCAAAACAAAGAAGAATAACACTTTTGATTACAGGTTTTGAAATAGTTGGCATGGAGATGGGACGTTTATGTTTTGGTTTACGTTGCTGTGTTTTATGAATATGTTTTTCCGAATTGTCAAATCTTTTTACGTCGTCTTGACTTGCAACGTCTATTGCAATATTCTTTTCTTTCTGTGCATGCTTTTGCAGATTGGGTGCTTTCTTTCCGTTTTTGTTCATTTCAAGATAAACGGCAACATCATCTGCTGCAATGTCAATAAAATCATTTTGCCTGTTGTCGTAAACGTACGAGAATACACGCTTAAAAATATCAATCTTTACGCAACGTGCAGTGCCGTCCTCTGTTTCTATCGGTATTTTGGAATCGGGCAATGCTGCTAACGCCTCCTCATAAACCTCTGCTTCGTAGTTAAGGCAGCATTTTAATTTTCCACATTGTCCCGCAAGTTTTTGGGGATTTAGTGAGAGTTGTTGCGGTCTGGCAGCATCTGTGCTTACAGAATTAAAATCACGCTTAAACGTAACACAGCAAAACTCTCTGCCACATGGACCAATCCCGCCAATAATGCTCGCTTCCTGCCTCATGCCAATCTGTTTCATTTCGATACGTACACGAAATTCTTCCGCATAACGTTTAATGAGCTGACGAAAATCAACACGTCCGTCAGCAGTATAATAAAAAATAGCTTTTGTGCGGTCGCCCTGATATTCCACGCTGTTAATTTTCATCTCAAGACCAAGTTCAGCAGCAATAATACGTGCTCTGCGCTGTGTCTCCCGTTCTATCCTGATTGTTTCAATCCATTTGTCTATATCAGGCTGCCTTGCCTTGCGCAGAAGTTTTTTTATTTTCTCGGAATTTTCCTCAATACCGATATGGTTTAATCTTATCCTTACAGCATCCCCCTGCAATGAAACAAGCCCTATTTCGTGCCCTTTGTCGCCCTCTACCGCAACGATGTCCCCACATGAATATTGCGCGGGGTCGTCTGGTATTCTGAAATAACCTTTTCGCGTATTTTTGAAACGGACTTCTACGATAGGGTAGTTACTTGGCGTATTATCACCCTCTGCATGCATTTGAGCGCAACGGCACATCTGGCAGTGGCGTTCCCTGCTGCTTTCGTTCAACGTTGGTGCGTGAGTACATCCTCGACAGTAGTACAAATTTTCTTCCACTACTGTTCGTGGAAATATTTGCGGGTCTTCAAGCTCTATAAAATTTGTTACTGTATTACTTTTTTCTTCAGCCATTGTATTAATTATTACGCTTCTTTTCTGCTTCAAATATTTTGCAGAAACGAAGCGACGCGTCCGTAAGCAGTAATGGTATGTTGCCGTTACGGTCTGTATTATAAATTGTTTGATTTATTATGGAATAAAATTTATCTATATTATTCTTGTGGACAAATGAGGAAAATTTTGTCGAAAAAACTTTTTGTTCATCCGTCACCTTGATATGTTTCTCTGCGCTGTATCTTATGAGAAGACAACGTCTAAACTCTTCGAGGGAGCTTGACAGGAAATATTTTATTTTTTCTCTGCTGAGCGATTTCATTTTTTCGGAAAAATTCAAAATAGACGGCACGTCCACAGCGTAACAGTAGCGCATCCACGAAACAAATTCTTTGTGAAATTCGTTGTCCTGTTCGTTATTCTGTGCTTTTTTTAGACCTTCGATAATATTTCCGTTGGACTTTTGTGCGGCTATACGTGCGATATTCGGTGATATTCCAAATTGTGAAACAAGCTCCTGTTCAACTTCGCTTTCTGATAGTTTGAAGAAGCGTACAAGCTGGGTTCGAGAGCGGATAGTGGCGATTATATTGTCGGGGTCTTCGGTTATAAGAATAAAGACAGTTCCGTCTTCGGGTTCTTCGAGTGTTTTTAGTAGTGTCGCAGAGATAGTGTCGCTTATTTTTTCTGCCATCCAGATAATGACAATTCTGTAGTCGGCTTCAAACCTGCGTAAATTCAGTGCACCAAGCAGAGTGTCGCAGTCGGCTTTATTTATGATGGCTTGCCTGTTTACTCCGATTTCCATTGCATTGACCCATGTTTGATACGAGAACTCACCGCGATATTCTGCAAATATTTTGCGCCATAATGGAAGATAATCTAAACTCCTTGATTTTTCTATTGTCGCGTTATCGTTATTCGGAAAAAAGAAATGTAAATCGGGATGTTCAAGACGAGAAAATTTTATGCAGCTTGAACATTTTCCGCAGCTGTCAATAGGTTTTCCATCAGATGAGAGAATTTTATTTTTGCAATTTATAAACTGTGCGTACGCCAGAGCGACAGGCAATTTTTGACTTCCTTCGGGACCGAAAAAAAGCTGGGCATGCGCGATACGCCCTTGCCCCGCTGCCTCAATAAGCCGAGCGATCAGTTTTTGTTGTGATATGATGTCTTTAAATTGCATTACATTCTTGGTGGTGTTGTTTGTGCTGTTTGTGCTGTTTGTGTTGTTTGTGTTGTTTGTGCTGTTGTTGTTTTTGCTGTTGCTGCTGTCTTTGTTGCCGTTTTTTATATTCTTGCTACTGTCGTTTCCGGTACAAGATTAAAGTGAAAATACAAATCCAACATAAGGTATAGCCCAAAACCGACAAGCAAAACACCAACAACTTTATTTATGATTGAAATATTTTTAGGTGTAATCCACCGTTGAAGTTTTTGCGCACCGTAGGCTTTTAACATATCGCACATTAGATTTGTTATAAGTACAATGGCGAAAAACAAAATGACTTCGATATAATTTACTGTTTTTGCGACAGTATGTTGTGCTGTTATAACTCCGACCCAAAAAATCCAAAAAAACCATGTACCCGGGTTTGCCATATTTGTCATTAGTCCGCGTACCAAGTAAGTCCAAACAGTGATTTTTTTTATGTTTTCACCCTGCACAGTTTTCCCTTGAAGTTGTGTTTTTTTTGCAAACATATAAACACCGTAACCAACCAAAACACATCCTCCAACAATAGTAAAAATGATTTTTGTTATAGAAAACGTAAATAGACGAGAGATACCCATAAAAGCAATAACTACCATCAAAAAATCGGAAGTCAAAACTCCCAGCGCTAACTGTGACGCGGGAATAAACCCACGCTCAAGACTTGTCTGAAAAAGAGCGAAAAATGATGGTCCTATAAGAAGTGCAAGACCAAGTCCTACACTGACACCTTGAATTACTACCTGCCACATATATTATATTATATCCATATTCGGGCAAATTTAGCGATTTTCTATGTATTTTTGTAGAAACTATGGCTTTGAAAGATACTATTGCAGATGTTGCTGCAAATGATGTGGCAAATGTTGTGGCTGATACTGCTGTTTCGGGTGTTTCGTCAAACATTAATTTGGCAGATACTGCTGTGGATGTTGCTGCAAATGATGTGGCGGATACTGCTGTTTCGGGTGTTTCGGGTGTTTCGTCAAACATTAATTTGGCGGATACTTTAAAAATACTTCCCGAAGCACCCGGAGTATATCGTTATTATGGTGAAGACGGAACATTGCTCTATGTGGGGAAAGCAAAGAATTTAAAGAAGCGTGTCAATTCATATTTCACAAAAGAGCAGACAGGTAAAGTTCGTGTTCTTGTAAATAAAATTCATCGAATAGAAACTATCGTTGTCGATAACGAATACGAGGCACTACTTCTCGAAAATTCGCTTATAAAACAGTATAAGCCACGTTACAACATAATGCTCAAAGATGACAAGACATATCCGTGGTTATGTCTTACGTCAGGACATTTTCCGCGCATTTATCCTACACGCCGAAAGGACGATGTCAATGCTACGTACTTCGGTCCTTATGCAAAAGTGCAGACTATCCACGTTTTGCTTGATCTTATTCACGAGCTTTATCCCATACGAAATTGTCGTTTTAATCTATCGCCAGAAGTTATCGCTTCCAAAAAAATTAAACTCTGTCTTGAATATCAAATGAAGCGTTGCAAAGGACCTTGTCAGGGATTACAGAGCGAAGAAGAATATCTTTCTGATATTGCTCAAGTAAAAAGTTTTGTGAGGGGACATATAAAACCGTTACTTAGTTCGCTTCGCAATGAAATGAATGAGCTTGCCGAAAGGCGAGAGTTTATGAGGGCGCAGGGTGTGAAAGAGAGGCTTGAACTCTTACAGCAGTATCAGAGTAAATCTCTTGTTGTAAGTGAGGTATTATCAAATCTTGATGTTATTTCGTTTATAGAGAAGGACGAAATATATTTTTTCAATTTTTTACATATAGAGGACGGTCGTATTGTGCAGGCGCAAACGGTAGAGTTGAAGCCTCGTTTGGACGAAAGTTCGCAGGAACTGCTTGCTTCCATGATTGTAGAATTTCGTTTGCGAAACGAGAGTGACGCTCGCGAAATTGTAACAAATGAGCTGCCTGACACTTTGCTTCAGGGCATCACTGTGACAGTTCCGAAAGTGGGTGAGAAGAAACATCTTTTAGATCTTTCTCAAAGAAATATTTTGTTCTACATTTCTGAAAAGACGAAGCGTCAAGACCTTGTCGATCCTGACAGGCATGGCAAGCGTATTGTGGCGGAAATTCAAAAGGCACTCGGCATGGCTGTTCCGCCAACGCATATAGAATGTTTTGACAACTCTAATTTTCAAGGTGACTATCCTGTCGCAGCGATGAGTGTGAGCAGAAACGGTGCACTGTCAAAAAAGGATTATCGTCATTTCAACATAAGGACGGTAGAGGGTGCGGACGATTATGCTTCTATGGAAGAAATAATTTATCGCCGTTATCATCGGCTTGTTTCAGAGAACGAAGAACTCCCTCAACTCGTTGTTATAGACGGTGGGAAAGGGCAACTTGCTGCGGCGCATAAAAGTATTGTCGCGCTTGGTTTGAGTGATAAAATTTTCCTCATCGGCATAGCGAAACGGCTTGAAGAAATTTTTCGTGTCGGCGATCCTTATCCTCTTATGTTGGACAAGCGCAGCGAGGCTTTAAAGCATATTCAAACTCTAAGGGATGAAGTCCACCGCTTTGGAATTACGCACTATCGCAAGCGTCATCTGAAAGGCATTGTCCGCACCGAATTGACATCTATCAAAGGCATTGGTGAAGAAACCGCCACGCTGCTGCTCAAGCATTTTAAGAGTGTGAAAAAAATCCGCGAAGCCTCGTTGGAACAGTTGGCAGAGGTGGTCGGAATTTCAAAAGCGGGGATTATTCGCGATGGGTTGGCGGGGTAGGGTGTCTGTGGTGGTGTTTTGCAGATTTATACGAAATTCTCGAATTACACACAGACGAATAAAAATCTTTCCAAAATTTATAGAGGAAATTCGCATGAAATTCTCGAATTACACACAGGCGAATAAAAATCTTGTCAAAATTTATAGAGGAAATGTGCCAAATATATTCAATACTTTTTCATGCTTTTTCATGCTTTTTCGGGAGAAAACCTGAAAAAGTATTACCTTTGCAATCGGAAATAGAAATATCAAATGACTGATATAATAAGAAATACTATTAATCGATTCGCATTAGGTTTTGTTTTTACCGCAAATGATTTTCCTTTGCCGGTAGAGAAACAGAATACTGTCACTAAGGTTTTGAACAATATGATGGCAGCGGGACAAATTCGCCGTTTGTCCAAAGGACGTTTTTATAAACCGCAAATGAGCAAATTTGGGGAACTTCCGCCCGATACATTCCAGATAGTAAAGGATTTGATTGAGAAAAATGGCAAAACAACAGGATACCTCACAGGTTATTCTATTTTTAATAAATTTGGACTAACAAGCCAAGTTCCTGTTGCTTTGCAAATTGCCACAAAAAAAGAAAAAAAAACGGTTATTCGCGGAAATTACCGGATTAGCTTTGTAATTCAATCTAATACGATTACGAAAGAGAACATCCCTGTACTGCAACTATTGGATTGCCTCCGTTTTTTCAAAGATATTCCCGATGCCATGCCGGATGAGATTTGTGCGCGGTTGTTATTCTTGTTCAAACAATTAATATCGGAACAACTCAACCAAGCTAAACGCTTGGCATTGAAATACAATCCTGCAACTATCGCCTTATTGGGAGCAATGCTTGATACCTTGAATGAAAATGAAGATACAACGGTGCTTTTCAAGGCACTCAATCATCAATCATCTTACAAATTAAACATTTCAGATAAAATTTTACCCACGCAAAAAAAATGGCATATACGATGAATTTACATACACATACAAAAGATTTTACAGCACTTATCACCTTTGTGGCTACACATTTTAGTATCACTCCTGCCTTTGTGGAAAAAGATTATTGGATTACGTTGGTATTAAGCCGTTTAGCCAATTCCTCCAATGTGGGAGATGCGGTTTTCAAAGGTTTATGTGTAGCTACACATAAGCCTTTCAGTGATTACGAATTATCGCAAGCGTCATCTGAAAGGCATTGTCCGCACCGAATTGACATCTATCAAAGGCATTGGTGAAGAAACCGCTGCGCTGCTGTTAAAGCATTTCAAGAGTGTGAAAAAAGTCCGCGAAGCCTCGTTGGAGCAATTGGCAGAGGTGGTCGGGGTTTCAAAAGCGGGGATTATTCGTGATGGGTTGGCGGGGTAGGGTGTCTGTTTTACGAAGGTTCACGGTTGTTGTCAGCGATTTTCTAAAAATTCGTTTGCAAAATCGAAATTAAACGCTTATCTCCGTATTCAGGAACAAGCCTTGTTGTTGTCAAGCGAGTTTGGTAATCGTGTTGCACCAATAAGGCTGCTTTTTTCTATAAAATAGATGTCTTTATACCTTTGGGTTCGCAAAATCATGAGTGTCATTTTTAGCTATAAAGTAAGATACAATCATAAGCAACACAAACCCTATTAGAATAATTAATGTTTTCATTTTTTTCTTTTTTTATTAGTTTTTTTATGAACAGTAACAGCAATAAATAGTAGCCCAAAACCAACCATAAACCCTGTAACATAAACAATCCACCATGATGATAACCATGTGTTATTTTGTTCACTTTTTATATCGTCAAAAAAGTATGCTACAATAACCCCTGTAAAAACATATTTTGCAATGTCAAACAACATATCGCAAACATACTCCCTTATACTTTTCTTTATCAGAGCGTAAATTTAACAAAAAAAACGATATTAAACATTCTCGGTTGAAATTAAAATGCGTTTGCCCTTCGTTTGCCCTGATTTGTTTGCAAAATCGAAATTAAACGCTTATCTTTGCAGTCAGAGAGGAAATCTTCTTGATAGGGATTGGACTTGTTATCCCTTACCTTATCAAGAAGATTTCCTTTTTCTATTTGAGTTAGCTTGTGGTCATAATATCTATTGCCGTCTATTCCGCTTGCAATAACAGCCTTAACTGTATAATCAATTTCACCAATCTTTAATCCTGCAATATAAAAATCATACGAAGCAATATTGTTGTTTTTTTCAGTGTCCTCATTTTCTACCGTGTCAATGTATATACTATTTCCGATAATTTGCGGAATAGCAGCAATACTCTGTAAATGTTCAGTATCTTTGTAGTCGTGGTGCAACACCTCTTTTAAGCCGTTCACCCCCACATTTATTTTTGCACCTGTGTCCTCGTTGATATATTCGCCACGCAAAGTTTTTCCATATTCGAGTGCGTTTTTCTTATATTGCTTTAGGTCTTCGCTTGGCGTTATTTCTTCGCCTGTGATTTCAACAGGTTTGCTATTGCGTAATTTTTTTATGCGTATTGTTTTTTCCCAATTTGTCATGCTCGTTTCATAAATTCAATTCTTATTTATTATAATAACGGACGAAATCTGATTTTTACAATAATGAAGTGTTACAGTTCGCCGTTTTCGTCGATTATTTTCGAAAAATTTGTTTGCAAAATCGAAATTAAACGCTTATCTTTGTAGTCAGAGAGGGGAGCATCTTTATTTGTCGGGGGACTTGTTATCCCTGCGGATAAGTCGAGGAGTTTCCCTTTTTCTATTTGTGTAAGTTTGTGGTCGTAATATTGTTCGACGTTTGTTCCATTGGCGATAACAGCCTTTACGGTATAGTCTTCGCCATTTATTTTTAAGCCAACAACATAATAGTCGTAACCTTCAATGTCGGGATTTTTTGTTTTATCTTCATTGGCAATACTGTCAATAAATATACTGTCTTCAATTATTTGAGGTATTGCAGCAACACTCTGTAGATGTTCAATATCTTTGTAGTCATGATGAAGCACTTCGTTTAAACCGCCATGTTTCTTGCCTCTGCCAAGCAAAATGGATTTACTCGTATCCTTATTGGTATATTTGCCACGCAAAGTTTTTCCATATTCGAGCGCGTTTTTCTTATATTGCTTTAAGTCTTCGCTTGGCGTTATTTCTTCGCCTGTGATTTCAATCGGTTTGCTATTGCGCAATTTTTTCATGCGTATTGTTTTTTCCCAATTTGTCATGCTCGTTTCATAAATTCAATTCTTATTTATTATAATAACGAACGAAATCTGATTTTTACAATGATGAACTGTTAAAAATTGTTAATTATTAGTATCTTTGCGAAAACCTGTCATTTCTGCGCAGGCAGAAATCTGATAAACAATACAAATGTATCTCTCATATAACTGTAATTGCAAAAACGACACTGTCGTAAGCCCGCTCGTAGCAAGCGTTTGCGGTGATGTATGCTCTGAAACCAGCATGGTTGTAGAGAGAGAGAATAAGTGAGTATATTCTTCAAGAAAATATTAAAAATATGGATAAGGTTTCTCAATTCCATTGGATATCGCATTATGTTACGACCAAATGTGATGTTACCTCCAACTACAATATATCGTCAAATTCAGCAGATAGTACGCAATTTGTTTTAACAGATGGATGTATTACAGAATCGTTTATAATAGACATATATTTAAATATAAAGCAGTTTACGAATAGTATTTCTGCTGCTTGTAAATATAGGTCTATGACTGTTGAAGGCGAAAAGATTTGTGTTATGATAGGCGATAATCAATGTAAAAAAGATTGCTTGTTTATTTGTAAATGGATGAATAAAAAGCATCAGTATCTATTTGACGAGCTACACGAATTAAACAAGTATTTAGAAAGAGTAAATAATGGACTTTTTAAGACAGAAATAAAAGTTAATTTACACCATTCAAATAAAAGGCTAAAGCCTGAATATATGGATATTATTGCTGATTACCTATCTAATACATAAAAAGTCTAAACTCTATCACACACACAAATAAAAACAATACACCAATGAAACTAAAATCACTACTTACGCTCATGCTCGCTATCGTATTGGCGCAGCCTGTAGTCGCACAAAAACAAAGCGCCTACAACTATCAACGCGCATACGAGCTTATCGTTGAACAAGAAGATATTGATAATGGTCTAAAATACCTAAATCAATACCTGTTGGATAATCCGAAAGATGCAGACGGATACTATCTGCGTGCATTAACATATAACTATAAATTGGAGGAGTATGCACTTGCTTTATCGGATTGCAGCAATGCTATAAAATATGTACCTTCAAATGACAAAGGTCCGCTAAGTCTGGCGTATGAAATGAGGGCTTCAATATATGAAAAAATTGAAGAATACGAAAAAGCAGAGTCCGACTATTTGACAGCATTAAAATATAATCCGAAATCAACTGATTTATTGATGGATATTATCAATATGTACTTACGTCGAGAACAATACGACAAAGCCGAACAGTATTGCTTACAATTATCTAAAATAGACGATTCAGATGTGCGGGCTATAGTCGGTCTTGGAGTAATTGCAAGGGAGAGAGATAACGATAACAATAAAGCAATAACGTATTTCGATAAGGCAATAAAATACTCGCCCTCGTACACGTACGCACATTCGCAAAGAGCACAGTCCCTTTACAATCTCAAACGCTACAAAGAAGCATTTGACGAAGTTATTTATGTGCTTACTAATTCTGAAAGTGGTGATGAAATTACAAATTATTTGTTTGTTTCAATACTTCGGGATTCTCCTGCCGATGTTGTAAGGGTTATGAACCAACAAATTCGTGACGACAAAGATAATTGGGCTTGGTATTCGGGTCGAGGTACTGCTTATCTGAGTCTTAAAGAGTACGATAAAGCAATCAAAGATTACACCAAAGCGGAAGAAATTTTGGAAAATAACGATGCGGGACAATACAAAAATATAATGTATGTTTACCAAGCTATGGGCGACTATAAAACCGCATTGCAATATATCAACAAGGCAATAAGCGTGGCTGTGGATAAGGATATAATCAATGATAGTCCAAATCTTTATGTACTTAGAGCGTCTATCAATTGGGGGTTAGGGGATATTGATAAAGTAATAGAAGATTGCAGTGCTGCGATAGAGGCGTATCCTACTTATGCTTATGCATACACGCGTAGAGGACGTGCATATAGAGCGTTGGGACAGTACAACAGGGCACTTGAAGATTTTAACGAGGCGTTGGATATTGATGAAGAAGATGTTACTGCTTTGCTGTATAGGGGTCGGGTGCTTGATAAATTGGGTAAAAAAGAGCAGGCAAAAAAAGATTACGAGGCAATTGTTAGCATTGATACGGCAATTTATTATATTTCTTATAAGATATACGGACTGTTTCACTTGGGTAGAACTGATGAAGCGATTGCATGGTTAAATAGAATCCTTGAGAAATATCCAGAAGAAGCGGCTTACGAGGCTGCCTGTCTGTATTCTCTGATGAACAACAAAGATAGCGCGATAAAATATTTGGAAATTTCTTTTGAGAGTGGTGAGCAAAGAGATTTTTATCATGTTAGTATGGATGATGATTTGGATAATATTCGAGAAACAGCTGAATACAAAAATCTTATAAGCAAGTATGATAATAGAAACAGCTTTGCGGATGTTGCAGGCGGTTTGATAGATGATAATGATTATGTAGAGAAGACAACTGTCATTAAAATGAAGAAAGCGGGTGGTATCTTTGAAATTCCTTGTGAAATCAACGGTTTGAAGTTGAAGGGTTATTTCGACAGTGGGGCTTCGGATATTTCGATTTCATTGACAGAGGCGAATTTTATGTTGAAAAATGATTACCTCAAACAATCCGACATCTTGGGAAAAACTTCGTATCTCATAGCTAATGGTGATATTGCAGAGGGTACAGTCATCAACTTAAAGGAAGTTAAACTTGGTGATTTTTCTCTTAAAAATGTTAAAGCCTCTGTGGTGCACAATCAAAATGCTCCGATATTATTGGGTCAAACTGCCCTCAAGCGTTTCGCCAAAATCGAAATCAACAACGAAACGTCAGAATTAAAGATTGTCTATAAGGGGAAGTGATTTTCTTCGTGAGATATTACGCTTTTTGCGTTTCGGCTGTAAAGTCGATTTTTTGCAGAGATGGAACACGGAAACTCATGAGCGTTTGACCTCCAAAATTGGTTACGGCAAAGTCGCCCATAGTTATGATATTCATCCCAATAAGCAAACCAACGCTGTTGTCAGCCGACAACTCATCACATTCGGTTACTTGAGTGTTAATAGTAATATTCCTGTTGTCGAGGGTGATATTCACAAAATATACATTCACTTCCCTCTCACCGTGAACGCCACGAACGCGAGTCATCTTAACAGGGAGTAGCCCTAATGTAGCGGCTGTATTTCGAGCAATGCCTGCGTTTAGGTGCGTTAAGGCGTGCACTTGCACTGTCTTTTTATCACTCATACGTTACGCAAAAATAACCTTTGAATGGAATGTTTGAGTGTAGGCATCCTCGCCCGCTGTGCACTCCTGAACCAAGAATGTTCCTAATTTGTACTTGCTCTCAAGATCAAATACCGCCTGCTCAAAATCATCGTAGTCACCGACAACATCCTCGCCGACTATACCGATAAATCGTCCCTCATATTTCTTTAGCAATTCGTCCTGATGGTCGAGATAAAATTTAAATTCTTTGTTAAGCATACAGCAAATATACACGAAATTTTTGAATTACACACAGACGAATAAAAATCTTGTCAAAATTCTAAAATTTATAGAGGAAAGTTACAAAATCCTAATGCTTCGCTTTTGTGAAGAAATGGTTGCGCTACTGTTAAA
>JAISPZ010000140.1 GCA_031274555.1 Bacteroidales bacterium
ATTGGTTGTGTGCTAACACCAAATTTAGTGAAAATTTTTCAAACGGCAAAGCGTTACAAATGTTTATTTGATAACGCTTTGCTTGTTTTTAGCAAAAAATAATTGCGGATTTAAGGATATTAAAGGAAATAAATATAGATTTCTGGTTTTAGTTGTTTTTATTAGTGGGTTTATGCAGATACGATTTTGCGGAACACACGCAGAATATGACAAAATTGAGAACATAAAAAATTTATAAAACGATGAAGAAAAAATATATAGATATTGAAAAGATTGATACCAAAGAGGCTTATTCGGAAGCAGTACAATCCCTTGAAACGCTTATTAACGAAGCAACTGAAAAGGGATTTTTAACTAATCCAGAGTTGTGTAATGAATATACAGATGAAATAAGTCGGTTAGGAAATCTATGTGCAGACTATGAAAGTACTTTTATGGATCTTAAGCCACTAAAAGTTAAAAGTCCGTTAATTTTATCAATAGAAAACGAGATAAAAAAGAACGAACTTAATCAACGTCAAACGGCACAGATGTTGAATATAAAGGAAAACACTTTCAGTCAAATAATGACAGGCAAAAGGAACGTATCAATGAGATTAGCAAAAAAATTATACGAAAAGCTACGAATTGATCCAAAAACAATTATTGAATACGCCTAAATTAATCCCGACGACTTCATGAAAGCCTACCTGATGGAGCAGTAAACCCCTTAAACCCTCCAATTTTGCTGTAGCCAAATGCCAAAAACAGGATCTTGTAAAACAATTTCGTTATCGGGCAAAATATCTATCAAATCCTTTTCCAATAAGGCGTTTTTGATGTTTTTAATATTAGCAGAAGCCCCAAAATCATATTTTTCCAAAACATCTTTTGATGAAAAATTTTTTTCACCATCAGTGATAGCGAACAGAAAATTAATCTGTCTTGTTGTCAATGAATTAACAATATTGGCGAAAAGTAAACTCAATTGATCAACCAAGTCAGACAATGCTTCTTGCAGAATGGTTTCGTCGCACTTCTTTTTTGTGCGCAACCATATTTGTTGAGCGTATTGTTGCACGTAGTAAGGGTGATTTTGCATCGCGTCTGCAATTTCCCCGCTCAAATCTTCGGAAATATATTTCCCTGTTGATGCAAATCGTTTAGAGATAAAGGAAACCCACTCGCTTCTTTTTATTTTTTGCAAAAAAAGAATATCACCAAATTTATAAAACGGCATATCAGAATTATTAAAAATATTCATTAGCAAATGTCTTTTACTTCCAAAAAGACAATAACAAACACTGTCATGCAATTGCCAATGCGCTCTTAAAGTCTGCTGAAAAGCCAAAGAATTATCATAATTATGTATATTTTGAAATTCATCAATACAAACAATAATTTTTCTTCCAGTGGCTTTAGCGATAGTTTGTGGTAAATTTAAAATTTCATCAACAGACAAATTTTTATCCTTAAAATCAACCCCGAACGAAAACTCATAGACCTGAGTTTTATCTGAAAGTGTAATATTTGGGACGAAATGACCAAGATATTTTTTTACACCTGAAACAAATTCATTCCATCCAGACGACGATGCTCTCAATATGGCATTAGCAAAAACGGTGTAAAATTGTTCTTCGGTGCGGCAATTAAAAACATCCACATTACAAATGAACATCTTTTTCTTTTGCTCTTTGCGAAGTATTTCCGAAACTCTGTTTACTAATGAAGTCTTTCCCCAGCGGCGTGGGGAAATGATGATTGTATTGATAAGACCCGTAAAATTGTTTTTTAAACGAGCTAATTCTTCTTTTCGATTGGTATAATCGTCCGATTTAGCAATACGTCCGTAGATAAAAGGTGTTTCCATCACAAATAAATTTATACAAATGTAATAAATTTATTTCAAATATTTTTATTTCAAATATTTTTATTTCAAACAAATTTATTTCAAATATTTTTATTTCAAATATTTTTATTTCAAATAAATTTATTTCAAATATTTTTATTTGATGGATTGGGACTAACAATTATATCTCAACTGTGTCAGGAGTGGGGGCAGGAGCTGGCTTAGCGATGCCGGCAATTTCATCATCGACAAGAAATCTGCCGCAGTATTCGCACGAATTTACTTTTTTGTGCATACGAATTTCAATCTGACGCTGTGGTGCAATAATTGCAAAACAGCCACCACACGCCCCGCGTTCAATGCGAGCAACGGCAATACCATTGCGAGCATTTTTACGAATACGGTCGTATGTAAAAAGCCATTTTTCATCAATATTTTTCCGTAGTTTTTCCGATTTTGTTAGCAGACTTCTTTCTTCCGTTTCCGTTTCGTTGATAATAGTAGAAAGCTCGGATTTTTTAGCGTCTAAATCTTTTTTGCGTTCATTGTACATCTCGCTAATCTCATCGACGGCATTCTGTTTTTTCTCAATAGTAAAACCAGCTGCACGAATATGCTTTTCGTGCAACTGTATTTCTAATCCAAGAAACTCTATTTCCTTGTTCAACGCTTCGTACTCTCGATTATTTTTTACAGAGTCAAGATGCTTCTTGTACTTGGCAATTTGCGCAGTTTTCATCACAATTTCTTCCTTGCGATTAGCAACATCTTCCTTAACGTCTTTAACGTCTTTTTTAGCACGTTGCAAGCGATTTTCAAGGCGGGCAATATCATTTTCGAGGTCTGTAACCTCAAGCGGCAATTCACCACGCAGTGTACGAACTTCATCTATTTGAGAATCGGCAACCTGCAAAGCATATAACGCCTTCATTCTCGTTGTAATGTCAGTTTTTTCTTCTGCCTTTGCTGTGGAAGTCGCTTTTTTAGCAGTGGTGGAAGTCGCTTTTTTAACGGGAGCTGTTGCAGCAGCCACAGCCGCTTCATCAGTTTTTTTTGCCGGGGCAGCTTTTGCGGCAGCAGCCACTTTTTCAGTAGTGGCAGCAGCCACTTTTTTAGTAGGGGCAGCCTTCGTGGTAGCCACAGTCTTTTTATCGGTGGCAGAAGCCACTTTTTTAGTGGCAGCAGACTTTTTTGTAGTCGCAGCCTTTTCAGCAGATTTAGTTGTTTTTGTTGCCATATATAAATCTTTGATTTTTAATTACTATTATCCGAGTTCAGGATTACTGTTATCCGAGTTCAGGACTACTGTTATCCGAGTTCAGGATTACTGTTATCCGAGTTCAGGACGTTGCGCAACCATCGTTACAGTTTAAAACACCATAACTTCGGCAGCACTAAAAATAATACACAGTAGGCGTTTCTTTCTCGGAAACAAGGGCGGCAAAGGTAGGAAAATTTTTTGTAAAAAACCTAAGTATTGTTTGTTTTGCAAATTGTTCGCTCTCAAAATGTCCAATATCAACGACCCAAAGTCCTTTGGCTGCAGCATCAAAAAAGTCATGATACCGCACGTCGCCTGTAATCAAAACATCCACTCCAAGCTGTAATGCATTATCCATCAAAAACGCACCTGCACCACCACAGAGTGCCACGCGGCGCACAACAGAAGGGCAGTTTCCTGAATGACGAACGACAGGCACGCCTGTAGCTTCTTTAAGCAGCGAGAGCAGATCCACGCCCTGAATAGCATCAACGTTTCCCACAACACCAGCTCCCGTTTCCTCCACAGTAACCGCTCCCGGACGATCTTCAAGACGTATTGTTTCGGCGGGCAAAACAGGGTGGCGGTCTTTAAGACCAAGTCTGTCGGCAAGCACCTTATTAACACCGTCTATCACATTATCAAGGTTTGTGTGCATTGCATACCACGAAATATTATTTTCGAGCGACTGTTTAAGCATTTTTCCAAGCAGAGACAGCGGGTCTATTCGCTTAAGCCCCTTAAAAATGGCAGGATGATGGGAGATTATCAAGTCCGCTTTTACGGCTATTGCCTCCTCGATAACTTCGGGTTTAAGGTCAAAACAGATTAAAACTTTTCGCACCTCTTGAGACGGCGAGCCAAGTATAAGTCCAGAATTGTCGTAATGTTCCTGTAGCGACAACGGAGCCCACATTTCGAGTGCGGATGTAATTTTTCCGATGGTAAGCACGTTTGTCATAGTTAAAAATAAAATTACCCCAAAGATACATAAAAACCCAGTATAAATGTTATCTGCAAAATTTCCGCGTAATTTTTCGATAAAATTCGTCCTTTGTTCTGATTTTGACGACCCCGAAAACCAAGCGAATGATTATCAGCGAGATAAAACTTGATTAATTTTCAAAACCGTCAAAGTCAGGCACGGTTAATTCACCCTTTTTTCGCTCAATAGTTTATATTTCTGTTGTTTCTTTTTCCATCTGTCCATCGCATACTGCTGCATATCCACCACCGTGTCTTTTTCGTCCATGATTTCAACGCCAAGCAACGCTTCAATAATATCTTCTATGGTCACAATGCCGCTCATTCCTCCGTATTCATCCACGACAAAAGCGATGTGCTCCTTTTTGGACAACAGCTTGTCCAAGGCATCAAATAAAGTGATGGATTCGGGAAACGTTACGATCTCCCTTTTTATATCTTTCAGCTTCAAGTCAAAATGGTCTTCCGCCAATTTCTCGAAAATCAAATCCCTCAAGACATATCCCGAAATATCATCCCGATTTTCGTCGTATATGGGAATCCGCGAAAAGTGTAGAAAATCCTTGTTATTCGAAAACTCTTGCAAAGTCATTGTTTCATTGGCGATAACGACTACTGTTCGCGGTGTCATTATCTCGGAGATTTTCACGCTTTTCAATTTGATTAAATTTTGAATGATTACATTTTCCTTGTCCGCAAGAATGCCTTCTTCCGTTCCGATGCTGGCTAAAGCGGATATTTCTTCTCGGCTGGTAGTCAATTCTTTTTTGTTTTTGGACAACAATTTGGTGAGCACAGCGGAAGCGATAACAATAGGATAGGTAATAAAAATCATCCCTTTGATTATTCCGGCAGATACACTCGTCAAATCTTTGCAATAGTTCGCTCCTATGGTTTTAGGAATAATTTCAGTTAAGACAAGTATCAGTATCGTAAGTATGGCGGATACAATGCCAAAGTAGGCTTCGCCGAAAATGACGGTTGCCTGAGCACCAACACCGGCAGCACCGACTGTATGCGCTATCGTGTTCAGAGAAAGGATGGCTGATAAAGGCTTATCAATATTTTCTTTCAACCGAATCATCGTGGCGGCTTTTTTATTCCCTTGCTCGGCTTTTGATTTCAAATACGAAATAGGAATCGACAACAATACAGCCTCCATGATTGAGCATAAAAATGAAGTAAGCAGGGCGAGGAACAAATATGTGAACAATAAAGTCATTTTGATAAAGGTGTTAAATAATAAGATACAAAGGTAAATAAAACAGTTGAAAATGCGCCAGCCCACGCCGAAACGCCGCTCCCCCTCTCAAAAAGTTCATTCGTTGGTGTATAATTCGAAAATTTCATGTAAATTTGCAGATAAACTGATGAAATTACAGGATAATATGCAGTACAAAAGCAATATCGCAAGATTTTTCAAATTACAAGACATTGAAAATGACAGTGTTTTTCTATTTGGGGCACGTCAAACAGGAAAAACAACATTTTTAAAGCAAAATTTTCCCAATGCAAAATATTACGATTTATTGCAAGTAAATAAATACGAGCAATTAAGTCGAAATCCCTCGCTATTACGGGAAGAATTAATGTCATGCGCAGAAAACGAGATAGTAATAATAGACGAAATTCAAAAAATCCCGCAATTATTAGATGAAGTCCAGTGGCTTATAGTAAATAAAAATTTGAGATTTATTCTAAGTGGTTCGAGTGCGAGAAAATTGAAGCGGACAGGCGCAAACCTGTTAGGAGGCAGGGCATTAACAAACAGGCTCTTTCCGTTAGTCAGTATAGAAATACCAGATTTTGATATAATAAAAGCTGTTAATAACGGGATGTTGCCGAGGCATTATTTAATTGATAATGCGTGGCGTAGAATACAATCATACGTTGGCACATATCTTGGAGAAGAAATAAAAGCAGAAGCGTTAGTTAGGAATTTATCTTCGTTCAATCGTTTTTTAGAGGTTGCAGCATTAACCAATGGGGAGATTGTAAATTACCAAAACATCGCCTCTGATTGTGGGGTCAGCATTAATACGATAAAAGAATATTTTTCAATAATATCCGACACTCTGATAGGATTTATGCTTCCCTCTTTTCAGAAAACACTCAAACGCAGAATTATACAAGCACCGAAATTTTATTATTTTGACGTTGGAATTACAAACTATTTGCTCAACAGAAAAAACTTACAGCCCGGCTCTACTGACTTCGGGCAAGCCTTTGAACAGTTTGTCATTTTGGAAATAATGGCGTATTTGAATTATACAAACAACGAAAACAAAATGTCATATTGGCGGACAAGCACAGGAATTGAAGTTGATATTATTCTGGGAGATGCAAAGGTAGCGATAGAAGTTAAATCTTCAAGCGAAGTACAGCCCCGCCATATCAAGGGCGTAAATCTTTTTGCCGAAGAATATCCCGCAGCGAGATTGATAATCGTTTCGTTAGACACCGTTGCACGAAAAAAAGGCAATGTTGATATAATGCCATATTCACAATTTTTTCAGGATTTATGGTCGGGGCAAATCATCTAAGTTGTTCATTATGGCGTTCCCCCGCCCTCGCAGAGCTTCGTGCGGGGTCGGGCTTTCACTTCAATCTTTTTGCAAACGCACCCAATCCGCCGCGACAGACAACGCCCACAATCACTCGCAAACCAACCTGTTAGCAAAAAGGATTTCCGCTCAATCCCTAACGCAGCCCCCGCTCGCCCGCCTGCCGCCCGCCCTGCTCCCGCCGCCGCCCGCCGCCGCCCCCTGCTCCCGCTGCCCGCCGCCGCCCGCAGCCCAACGCCGCCGCCCGCAGCCCAACGCCGCCGCCCGCCGCTCGCCCCCCGCCGAAACCCCGCCCTGCTCCCGCCGCTCGCCCCCCGCCGAAACCCCGCCCTGCTCCCGCCGCTCGCCCCC
>JAISPZ010000005.1 GCA_031274555.1 Bacteroidales bacterium
CCCACAACCATCACCCCGCCCCCCCCGTAATTCGTATTTGCGTCAGCCTAATTGACAATTGACAATTGACAATTGACAATTAAATTCAGTCTTCAACCCGAATATTTCCTCCCACATCATTAATAATCGCACGATACCACTTTTCGGGATACTGCGGTTGAGCAGGAAATTCAATATAGTTTTTACCATATTTAGTCGTCTTGAAATTCCCATTTCCATCCGTCTTTTTGATATTACCGTCAGTATATTTTACGAGCAAAAATTTATCAAGATCGTCCCATTTGGTAAACGTTTCCCGCGCTTTCTCGTCAGACAAATTATTTGCAAGTCTAACAAGAGTTTCGTGAGATTTTTCATCCCTATATTTTTCACTAATTTCCTGTACATCCTTTTGAAATTTATCTTCCAAATCCTTTTGTACTTTTTGAATATCGACAATCATGTCGCTATAGCGAGAATACGCAAAATTGCTCACACGATTAAAAAGCCAAAACATCGAAGTACGAGTATATGTAGTCATATTCCCATTTCCCACTCTTATAAATTCAGGAATACTCGTAATACCGCAAAACATAGGCATATAAACAGAAGTATAACTGTCATCAACACCAAACCAAAGGATACCGCCTATTTCGTTCGGCAACCACGAACGGCTCTGCGAAATAAACGAAAACCCCGTCTGCTGCGTAGAAGTCGCACGTTCATGAACATAATTAACACTGTCAATCGTAAAGTGCATCGGTCTCCAGCGGTAAGGACAAGCAAACGGACCCGCGCCAATATCCTTTGTCATATCCATCGAAGTACCCTCATAATGGTCACGCATAACATCAAACATCTTGTTCAACGTAACTTTTTCCGCAGGTTTAATCCAGAGAGGCATACGATGTTGCAAATTATCACCGCGGGCATAATCCTCATATTCCACAACCGCCGCACTGTTAAACTTCATAAAACCCGCCCAGACACGCGCCTCACAGCTGCGATTTCCACTTTGTGTCATCGGATAAACAGCATCGCAAAAAATAAAATTGTCCAAAGTCGCATTTGCATCACAAAGTTTAGCCGCTTTGCAATATTCAAGAATATCCGCAGTATAAACGCAGCTAACATCCGCACCAAAAATTTTGTCGATTTGATTTGTTGTGATAGACGTTTTGCCGTCAGCCTTTTTAATAGTCGTGATACGCGCCTGATTAGCGTGTCCCGAAACATAACCGTCAGGAATACGATACGCAACCATAAGCAACCCCTTTTTATTCAAAGACGATTTTGCAACAGGTATTGCGCGACCTGTCAATTCCATGTACCACACCTCGTTAGGATCAGAAATAGAAAAACTCTCCCCCGAAGAAGCGTAGCCATATTCATTTGTAAGTTCAACCATAATTTTGACCGCTTCGCGAGCAGTTTTTGCACGCTGCAACGTAATGTAAATAAGTGAACCATAGTCTATTATAGCAGTAGTGTCTATAAGCTCCTCACGTCCGGTAAAAGTCGTTTCACCAATCGCAACCTGATACTCATTTATGTTGCCCACAACAGAATACGTCTGCAACGCCTGCTGTATCTGCCCCAATTTCCTGCCCGAGTCCCATTCAATCACGTCCATCATAGTGCCCGCAGGAAATTTCGCCGCAGGACGAAAATACAGTTCGCCATACAAAACGTGGCTATCCGCCGCGTAAGAAATAAACGTAGAGCCATCCACCGATGCCCCTTTCGTCACAAGAAAATTCGTGCACGCCATAACAACTGCAATGTTAGAAAGCAGAACGGCAGCACCTGTAAAAAAAATTCGTTTCATAATATTATTATTTTATTTTTGGGCGTTCCCCCGCTCTCGCAGAGCTTCGCGCGGGGTCGGGCTTTCACTTCAATCTTTTTCGGCAAAGGAACAGCCGAAAAAGGATTTCCGTTCAATCCCTAACGCGCCCACCGGTTGTTACTCTAATCTTATTAATTCTTCTAATTCCAATTTCCTCAACAATAAAAGTAAACGGAGGAATTTCTATGCTCTCTCCCTTTTCAGGAATACGTTGCAATTTTTCGAGAACAAGCCCTGCGAGCGACTCAAACTCACCGTCATGTCCATCAAAAAAATCATCTTCCAAATGAAATATTTTACAAAAATCGTGCAGAGGAATACTTGCATCAATTAAAAAAGTATTTTCGTTTATTTGTTTAAAAAAGTGAGTATCCTCTTTTGTATCGGCTTCGTCCGCAATATCCCCAACTAATTCTTCGAGAATATCTTCCAGCGTTATAATTCCACTTGTTCCGCCATATTCATCAACAACTATTGCCAGATGTATTTTCCCTGTCTGCATTTTTTTCAACACCAAATCTATCGGCTCATTTTCCGTAACGAACACAGCGGGACGTACAAGTTTCGTCCACACAAAGCGAGATGTTTCATTCAGGTACGGAAGTAAATCCTTGATATAAAAAACCCCCTCAATATGGTCCAAGCTATCCTTATACACAGGAATACGAGAATATCCAGAGTCAATAAAAATCTGTTTTAATTCATTAAAATCGGCGGTAGCATCAACACCTGTAACCTCAATGCGAGGTTTCATTATATTCGCAGTTTCAGTGTTTGAGAAACGAAGTGCCCCTTCTAAAATTTCTTCTGAAGCGGCAGGTTCGTTCTTCTTCGTTTTCGATGTAAGATTAAATAATCCCATTATATAAATTCATTGTTTTTTCAACTCCAGCCAAAGCAAAACTTTTTATCATTTCGCAGACAGTATCAAGTTTAGGCTGTATTATTATTTCCTCGTCAGGGCTAAACTTTCCGAGCACATAATCGACCTGTCGTCCTTTTGGAAAATCATTTCCAATTCCAATACGCAACCGGGCATAACCGTTAGTGTTAAGTATCTGCGAAATATGCAGAAGACCGTTATGCCCGCCCGCATTACCTGCGGGGCGCATCCGCAGCACACCCGTACTCAGTGCAATATCGTCCACAATCACCAACACATTTTCTATTGGTATCCGTTCGATCATCATCCAATAGCTCACCGCATTTCCACTCAAATTCATCAGCGTTGTCGGTTTGATTAGAACAAGCGTTTGTCCTTTAATTTTCACCGTTGCGGTCATTGCATACCGTTCCGTAACAAAAGGCATATCATTCTGCGCCGCAAACCTGCTCACAGCCATAAACCCCACATTGTGGCGTGTCCTCGCATATTTGTCACCAACATTCCCCAATCCTGCTATAAGATACTTCACGTTATTAATTGTTAATTATCAATTGTCAATTGTCAATGTTTTTTCTGTTTTTTATTCCGCGCTTTGCCAATTTTCAATGTCTAATCGTTTATTCTGCGCTTTGCCAATTACCAATCGCCTATTTTACGCTTAGTTAATTATCAACGACCAATCGCCTATTTTACGCTTTGCTAATAATTGACAATTGACAATTAACAATTGACAATTGACAATTGCATCAGTATGCTTTCGCGAACAAAACCCTCCGCGCCGACGGCTTTCCACTATACACACACTTTCCATCTTCGGAAACAGTATCAAACGGAATAGCGCGAATAGTCGCCTTTGTTTCCTCTTTTATTTTATCTTCCGTTTCGCCGCTACCGTCCCAATGCGCCATCACAAACTTATTACTCTCTATCGCGCTCTTAAAGTCATCCCAAGTGTCTATCCTAACCGTATTTTCCTCGCGAAGTTTTTTTGCACGTTCAAATAACCCATCTTGAATATCCTCTAATAACTGTGGGATGAGCATATTCAGCTCGTCCTGCCCATGAACGGACTTCTCGCGAGTATCGCGGCGACAAACCTCTACAGTCCCATTCTCCATATCGCGCGGTCCGATAGCCAACCTCACAGGCACACCCTTAAACTCGTACTCCGTAAATTTCCAGCCCGGCTTTTGACTGTCGCGTCCATCATACTTAACGCTAATACCCAAACTCTCAAGTTTGCATTTTATTTCTTCCGCCTTTTGGGAAATCTCTTTCAGCTGTTCGTCCGTTTTGTAAATAGGGACGATAACAACCTGCACAGGTGCTAATTTGGGAGGCAAAACAAGACCGAAATCGTCGGAATGAGTCATTATAAGTGCACCCATCAGGCGAGTAGAAACCCCCCAAGACGAAGCCCACACATATTCCAATTTATTTTCCTTACTCAAAAACGTTACGTCAAACGCTTTTGCGAAATTTTGCCCCAAAAAGTGAGAAGTACCAGCCTGCAACGCCCGACCATCCTGCATCATCGCTTCAATACAGTAGGTGTCAAGCGCACCTGCAAAACGCTCGTTAGGCGTTTTAGTGCCTTTAATGACAGGCATAGCCATAAAATTTTCGGCAAAATCAGCATATACATCAAGCATTTTGCGTGCCTCTGCCTCCGCTTCCTCTTTAGTCGCATGGGCGGTATGTCCCTCCTGCCAAAGAAATTCGGCAGTACGCAAGAAAAGTCGTGTACGCATTTCCCATCGTACAACATTTGCCCATTGGTTTACGAGTATGGGCAGGTCGCGATACGACTGTATCCACCCCTTATAAGTGTTCCAGATAATAGTTTCAGAAGTAGGGCGGACAATCAATTCTTCTTCCAGTTTAGCACTGTCATCAACAATAATGCCACTACCGTCAGGATTGTTTTTTAAACGATAATGAGTGACTACCGCACATTCTTTTGCGAAACCCTCAACGTGAGAGGCTTCTTTGCTGAAAAATGATTTAGGGATAAAAAGCGGAAAATATGCGTTTTGGTGACCTGTGTCCTTAAACATCTTGTCTAATGCCGCCTGCATTTTTTCCCATATAGCATAGCCGTACGGTTTAATCACCATACACCCTCTGACGGCTGAATTTTCGGCTAAATCGGCACGTGTTACGATGTCGTTATACCATTCTGAATAATTTTCTTCTCTTGATGTAAAATCTTTTGCCATAGCATTTTATATATTTTGGCACGCTTATTGTCGTACAATTATCAAAACAAAGTTCTTTATATTTTTTGCTTTGACACCACCCGATAGTCCAACTTGCTTCGGCGAGTTTTTTCCGCAGGCAACAAGGCGTATCAAGGACAAAGATACAAAGAATTATAAAACCAAAGACTATGAAGACAATTGAAAGATTTTTCGGCTTACTCACATTACTTCTATTTTTTGGGACATCTTGCACGTCTTCTGCATATCTAAGCAATACGGACGACGTTTACGGCAACGTCCCAACAAAGGAGCAGGAAAAACAGCAGCAACGCGCAAAATTTCAGCAGCAACAAGAGTTGGCTGTTGAAAGTTCGTATTCGGAGGTTGCAGAAGAACCTGTTGCGGCTGGCGATTATTACGATATGGGTGACGTAGCTGCTGACAGTTCAAGTGCAGAATTTAATTACGACAACTATTACGACTACGAATATACATCTCGCCTGCGCCGTTTCCACGATGATAATTACACTTCTGGTTATTATTCCGACTATAACACAAACTTATATTACTACACAGGTCTTCCCGCTTATTACGGAACAAGTATTTATTTAGGGTACAATTGGTGGTATCCTTACTACACCTACTATCGTCCAAGTTGGTATTATGGTTGGAATGACTATTACTATGGCTATTGGAATGGCTATTATGATGGTTATTATGGCTGGGGACACCACTATGGACACCACTATGGACATCATCATGGACATCACTACGGTGGTCATCATTGGGGGGACAATTACTATTGCTACAATCCTTACGACAGAAACACCTATTCACATTCGTCGTACGGTCCACGCAATGGTACAGGAAATGGCGGTCGCACAGGTGGCGGTGGCAGCGGAGTCCGTCCGAGTAGTTCGATAGGTTCGACTTCTGGCAGCAGGACGGGCAGTCGTCCAACATTTGCCGAAAGATACGAGAGGGCGCAGGTTGTAAAGAGTGGTGCGACTGTACGTCCTACATCTTCTCGTCCAACAACAAGTGGTGGTGTTGCACGTCCAACGACAAGTGTCAGACCTACTCCATCCCAGCTTATGGACAATGCGGACAAAAGGATAGCCACTCGTTCTTCGACAGCGATAAGTGGCGGTGCGGCACGTCCTGCTACTACCACCCGCCCTGCAACGAGCGTTACTCGTCCTGCGACAACGGTAAGCAGCGGTGCGACTTCTCGTCCGACCTCGACCGTTAATGATGCTGCGACACGTCCCGCCACAACCGAACGTCCTGCGACAACTGCCACGCGTCCCACAAATAGCGGTAGCTACGCAAGCCCCAGCGGTAACAGCAACTACGCAAGACCTGCGAGCAGCAGCACATCTGTAAGTACCGACCGTCCTGCAAGCAGCGGTAGTTCAACAGGTGCGAGCAGCACACGTCAATATACCCAACCCTCGTACAACACTACGCGCCCGTCGGGAACTTACACTGCACCTGCATACAACAGCGGAAACAGCAACAGTAACTACTCTCGTCCTGCAAGCAGTAGCAGCAGTTCGAGCAGCAGTAGCTCACGTCCTGCAAGCAGCAGTTCAAGCAGCAGTTATTCACGTCCTGCAAGCAGTAGCAGCAGTTCAAGCAGTGGCAGTTATTCTCGCCCTGCAAGCAGTAGCAGCAGTTCGAGCAGTGGCAGTTATTCACGTCCTGCAAGCAGTAGCAGCAGTTCGAGTAGCAGTAGCTCTCGTCCTGCGAGCAGCAGTTCGAGTAGCAGTAGCTCTCGTCCTGCAAGCAGCAGTTCAAGCAGCAGTTATTCACGTCCTGCAAGCAGCAGTTCGAGCAGCAGTTATTCACGTCCTTCAAGCAGCAGCAGTTCAAGCAGCAGCTACTCACGTCCCTCAAGCAGCAGCAGTTCAAGCAGCAGTTACTCACGTCCCTCAAGCAGCAGTAGCAGCAGTTCGAGCAGCAGGTCGTCATCATCACGCAGATAAATAAGAACAATTTTTAGAATGAAAGTCGGAACATTATTACGCGAATACGAAAAAAAATAAAATATGTGCGTTCAAGCAAACTTTGAATGTACGAAAAAATGACTAAATTTAAAAAATTTACAATTGGCAATTATAATCGACAATTGGCAATTATAATCGACAATTTACAATTTACAATTAACAATTAAAAGACATGAAGACACGTTTAACTACTTTGGCAGCATTAATTGTAGCAGGGATTGTTACAATAGCAAGTGCTCAAACCCATCAGGAACTTTTTCTTTTCTCACAAAATAACCTCGCAGGAAATGCCAGATTTGTATCTATGGGAGGAGCATTTGGTGCACTTGGAGCAAACTATGGAGTAGCGAGCACAAATCCAGCAGGTCTGGGGCTTTATACACGCAGCGAAGCGTCCGCAGGTGTGGCATTTGGCGTTTGGAACAGCACAACAACTTATAGCAAGAACTATGCTTCTGACAATAGAGAAAAATCAGGATTTGATGTCAGTTTTCACCTGCACGACCTCCACTATCTTTTTTCTTCTTCTAATGCTCGCTTTCAGTTTGCAGTTGGGGTAAATCGTCTTAATGATTTTAACGCCCAGACCGTTATTGAGGGCAGAAGCAACAATTCTTTTACAAATAGTATCGCTGCAAATGCAGATGGTGTTATACCTGATCATCTTACAAGATTGACTTTACTTGCGTATAATGGATGGCTTATAGACAGACCTGATACCACAAGAAACATTTATTCTCCCACTATAAAAAAAGATGTGCTCCAAAGGCAGACGACAGAAACGAGAGGCGGTCTAACGGAGATTGCATTTTCGTTCAGCGGTAATATTCAGGAAAAATTCTATATAGGTGCTACGATAGGAATTCCGATACTTGATTATAACGAAAAGTCCACCTTAACCGAAAAAAGAACCCCACAAACAGAGGATGCTTACAATCTGGGCTTCACAGACTTCGTGTACAGTCATAATTATGATGTTAATGGAACAGGTGTAAATCTCAAACTCGGTGTTATTTATAAGCCTATAAATTCTGTTAGAATAGGGCTTGCATTTCATACACCAACGTATTTTTCAATAAATCAAACATTTGAGAGAAAGTTGGATTTATATATGAGCAATGTAACTGACATCGGGTATGGATGGGACGGACTTGGCTTTTATTACGGTGAGCAGGAAGAGAAATTTCGTTACAAATACTTTACACCTGCAAAAGGGCTTTTCAGCTTGGGATTTGTAATAGGAACTTATGGTGTTATCGGATTAGAGGGGGAATTGTTAAGTTACCGTTCTATAAGGATGATTTCTGACAATGACCTTGCAGATAAAGTTAATGATGATATCAGAAGCAAATATCAAAAAATATCAGGTACTGTAAAGTTTGGAACAGAATGGCGAGTAAGTTTTGTCAGCTTGCGACTTGGTTATAACTTTCGGAGTAATCCTTATGTTGATAAACAGGACAATCTTTGGTCAAGCCATATTATTACAGGTGGTATAGGAGTACGTTTTAACAAAAGCCTTTCGCTTGATTTTGGTGTAGTACATACACTTAATCCTGAAACATACTATCCTTATTATCTCGATAATCCAAATTCATCTTTAATTCCTGACGATATTAGAGCAAGCAGAACATTATATGCTCTAACATTTAATGTCCGTTTTTAAGTTTGGTAAAATGAAAAAATATTCTTAACTTCGTCTAAAATTTTACAGGCTATGTACGTGTTTTCCTCATATAATGTCAATAAAGATTTTTGCGTAAGTCCGCTTTGGATGAAAATTCGCGAAGGAGTATCTTCTGAAACCCCTGTGGTTGTAGAGAGAGCACACTGAATATATGAAAGTTTCCCGAAATTCAAAAATCGCCAATTCCATTTTTTTATGGGGTTGGCGATTTTTTTTATTCAAAAATACGAGCAAAAAATATTATGGGCAGAATTAACGTACAAAAATTCAGGTTAAAAATACTAATCACAAATATATGAGAACAAAAATTTTTACTTTTTTACTGTTGATTGCATCTGTAACAACAGCCATTTCACAGAGTTCAATCACTGTAATACAGGGATTGACAACACACGGTCTTTATGCCAGAGGGCTTTCTTCCGACGGCACTTACCTTACAGGGCAAGCAGGAGCGCAGCACCATCTGTTCGCATGGAAAAAAGACGGAAATGTGTTGATAGAAAACGACACTTTTAAATTAGCATCAAACTTGGGACAAATGGGATCAAATGCGTTCAATGTTACCCCTTCGGGATTAGTTGCAGGGCTTTGTCCCAATCCAGACTATCTGTTCGCCGATATGTCGCCGGAAGGTATTTATGGAGATAATAATGTGCCTACCGCAGCTATTTTCAACTTTGAAACAAGGCAATGGGACTTTCTTCCGATAGTTTCTTCTATTCCGTTACAGTATATTTTTGGTTCATGCGCATACGCTATTTCGGACGACGGCAAAGTAATTGCTGGTTGCCAAAACCCAGGCGGTTTAGCATATCGGTGGATTGCAGGTTATTGGAAAAAAGACACAGTATCATCGACTTATATTTATAAAGCATTGGCAGAAGATGTAAGCCCCTCACGCGGTTCGCTGGCAAAAGCAATATCAGGCAATGGTTTAGCGATAGGTGGTTTTGAATGTGACCAACACGGCTACGTTCCGAAGCCTGTTTTATGGACAAGCAAAAATGGTGGAGTCACCTACAGTAAAGTGACAATTCCCAGACAGAGTACAGGCGTTGTAGAGGCGATTAGCAATAACGGAAAATACGCTGCTTTATCAATTATCAAAAGCGAAGATTTTGGATACGCAACTTTGTATGATATTGAAACACGCGAAATAACTGAAATTAACAGCACAGGACCAGCCGCTGCACTTGCTGTTTCGGACAGTGGTATTGTTGTAGGTCATTTTGGAGGATTATACTACGGAGGTCTTATTTCACCGTACAACATAATGCCGGGGCGTCATATTGAGGATGCTATTAGCGGTGGCGGAGCGTATATTTTCACAAAAACGATGGGGGCTAAATTACTGAAAGATTTTTTTGACGAAAACAACATTACCTATCCTTCAGGATTTGTGTTTAAAGCAGCGACAGGTATTTCCGCAGATGGAAGAAAGATTTGCGGTCATGGCATATATAATGGCAAAAATGTAAGTTTTTACGCAGAAATCCCTGAAATTACCGCCAAAGGTGTATTTGCTGCAACGAATTTCAGTATCGAAAGCCCCGCGTATGGTTCAATTCTCTTAACATGGGACCCTGTGCCAGAAGATGTGGATTTTACAGGATATAAAATTTTTAACGCAAATAATCCCACAACACCTGTTGCCACTGTTACCGGAACATCTTATCGGATAGACGGCTTACCAAATGGCAAACACAGCTATTATATCGTATCTTCCTATACTTCCAAAGACGCAGAAAAAACAAAAACGTTAAGTTATAACTTGGACAAAAAGAGTCTTCCGTTATTTGAAGAATTTAGCTATAGCGACATTTCCTCACTTATTAACTCTGGATGGGATGTTTCTTACAACACAAGCATCGAAAGTTGGTTTCTTGACCAGCAATCGGGTTATCCTGCTGCGTGTGCAAAATTCTTATCGCCTGTCGGAGGTTCTTATAACGAATCCCTTACATCGCCGTATCTTGATGCCACAGCAACTACTTCTTTGCGACTGTCGTTTTTAATGGTTGTTCCCAGCAGTGACATTGCTGGTGCAAGTGACGAATGGGTGTTAATAGAAATATTTGCAGACAGTGCGTGGCATATAGTGGACGAAATACAGGCAGTGGGGGATTATAATTGGCACGACAAAACGTACAATCTTGACGAATACGCAGGCAAAGACAATATCCGTATCCGTTTCAGAGCTACAGGACAGTCGGTAGGAGCAACATTAAACTGGTTTTTAGACAATGTAGAGTTGGCAGACCAAAATGATATGTTTGTAGAAGAAGACCCTCTTGATGTATCGGCAAACTACGTAGAAGAAGAAAAGAAAGCTCATGTTCAGTGGTCAGACCCTCGTGGATTTGTAAGTTTACGTTATTCCATATTGGATGGTCCCCAGGATATGGTAAGTTCTGTAGGCAATGGGGGAGAGTCTATTATTGCGGTAAACAAATATACTGCAGAAGATTTGAGTGCTTTTGAGGGTTACAAGATTACCTCTATTTCTTTTTTGCGCGGCACTAATCCCGACACTGTGATAACTAATGAGCCTGAATTTAAATGGTATGTATCACAAGGCGAAGGACGGTTGTTTGAACAGGAAATCGTAAATACACAGGCAGGTGTATGGGAAACCGTTACATTGGACAATCCTGTCGCTATTGACAACACAAAACCGCTGTATTACGGCGTTGAAGTAACGCAGCATGACGCTTTTGACTGGCCCCTTGCTACAGGCTATATATGGAAAGAAAAATTTGTAAACGGCATGATAGAGTACTATGGTTCTCCTGTTGCAGACGGTCGTGCGAACTTATTTTCGGTGGATGGAGGCAATACGTGGGATAAACTTTCCAATCATCTTATAGATTCTCTCAATCCTGATGGAGACCCACAAATATTTTTATTACGTGCTACGCTGGCAAAAGACCCTTCTGTTGAAAAGAAAGGTCGCCTGATGGGGTATCGTATCTTCCGTGACGGTATGAGCATGCTTGAAACAGGAAGCCTGACATCATTGAACAATTACACCGATACATTACCTGTTACAGGTACTGCCTGTTACAAAGTTCATGCGTTTTATACAACAAACAATCCATCGCAGGGTAAAGAAGCGTGCATTGTAATCGAAAACAACTCCAACGAACAGACAAAACAGGCAAACAGCGATTTAAAAGCATATCCAACTTTTGTACAAAAGGGCGAAACAATTACTGTTGAAACAAGTGGTGCCATCGGTGGCACACTTCGGCTTTACGATGCAATGGGCAAAACAGTAAAATCAATTCCTGTAAAAAGCACTGTTACTTCGTTGAGTATGAATGTTGCCTCTGGTGTATATCTGCTTCAGCTTGACAATAAGGCATCAATAAAATTAATCGTTAAATAGGCGTTTGAATAAAATCAAATGTTTAACACAACACTATTAATAATCTAATTATATGCAAAAATTATCTTTTTATTGTTTGTCGGTTTTACTGACACTTGCGCAAACTATTATGCAGGCAGAGCCATTGTTCACCGAGGATTTTACATCAGCAACATTTCCGCCTGCGGGGTGGGTTACTGATCCGACTTCGGGTCAGGGGGATGCAAGATGGACAAGATCGAGTACGTCCGCATTTACAGGTAGCCCCTGTGCAAAAGGAGGCTTCAATGTAGCTGCTTGCTGGTTAGTGACGACTGCTATAAATATTCCCACAACAGGCACTTATACATTAAGCTGGAAATCGACCATAGATAGTCCGTCTTATTATGCAGCAGGTGGCAAAAACATCATTTTGGTTTCAAAGACAGCCAATACTATCCCCGGTGATTTTCAGGAAATCTGGGTGTCCCCGAGCAGCTACGGCAGCTCAACTGCCAGACTGACTTTAAATGAAGCGACTAATTTTTCTGCCAATGCGGGAGATATTATCTATATCGCTTTCCGCAGGCAGGGACTTAATGCTCACGACTGGTATCTTGATGACATTGTTCTCGAAATGGCAATTGCTAATGATTTACAAATTATTGCAGGGTTCCCGTACAATTCGCCTTATACGCAAATTCCGGTTTCACAAAATATATTTACAGGTAAAGCTGTAAATAACGGTAGTGCAGCACAGACAGACGTGCGACTTTTTGTTTCCGTAAACGGCGTATCGGTTGATTCTTCCGCCCCTGTGCCAACTTTGGTGGCGGGAGAAACTTCACAGGATTTAACGGCAGACAATGTCCCATTAGTTACAGGGAATAACATTATTACCTTGTCGGTTGCTGCCGACGAACAGGAGGAAAAACCAGAAGACAACAGCACTACTTTTTCCGTTAAAACGAGTGCCACATTGTATGCTGCGGACGACCTGACAACGTTTACGAACGGTGTAGGCAACTCGTATCAAGACGATTATGCGGCAGGACAAATCTATAAAATCGTTAAGCCGACAGACCTTTCAGGTGCATTAATTGGCTTTAAAGATGCAACACCGATGGACGTTAAAATTGAGCTTTACCGTATGGTTCTTGATGACGAAACAGAAACTGCACCTGTTGCTTCTGCCATTGTAACACGTACCACGTCAGGATTGAATTTATTTGCCTTTCCTGACACTACGCTCACTGTGGGCGACTATTTCCTGTCGGTACAGCAGTTAAGTGCGGAAAATATGGGTCTGGCACGTCAAAGCGAGGGGACACGCTACGAAAAATCCTACGAAATACTCGAACCTAAAGACGGCGCAGTTGCAGCTCGCTTAGTGCTTAAAACAGCAGGTTGCAATCCATTGACGGGTTTAAAGGCAGATGCCGATTACAGAGAGGTTGTTTTTTCATGGAATACAGGCAGTGCCTTTCTTCACCACCTGACAGTAAGTCAAGGTGAAAATGTTATTGGTACATATACCACGACTGATACAACTCTGACTGTTTCGTATTTACAGTCGGGTACGGAATATTCATGGCAGATAACATCATTTTGCGATGCCTCTACACAAGTACAAACCCCCAAAATGACTTTTTACACTAAAAGTTGTGCACAACAAGTAGCTGTATTTCCGTTTGTTGAAGATTTTGAAACGGGCACTTCTTCCTGTTGGAACTACGGTTTCAACGGCAGCGATATGTCGGACTATCCGTCAAGAGATTTCGACAACAGCGGCGAAGATCATCTGGGGAGCAGTCATAGCGGTGAATACGGATGGCGATTTAGTTCTGAAAAGTCAGACAATCTTCCCGATAATAACGATTCTTACGCATGGTTAATCACACCAGGGTTGGCGCAGACAGCAGGAAACAAGACACTCAATTTTTGGTATAAAAGTTCGTATATGTTTAACTATGCGCTGATGTGCGTAGGATATTCTACAACAGACGACAATCTTAGAAGTTTTACTTTCAGCGATACTATACAAGCCACAAGCAATTGGCAGCAGTTTAATAAAAATATTTCAGGTAACGTTAAGCATATTATGTTTTATTATATTGAGCCGTATAGCGGAAAATATATGTACATTGACGATATTACCATTGATATGGTTGCTGATGCTCCGTTAGAGCTTACATCTACAAATATTGGCGATAATGCGCAAAGTGTGAGTATCAATACCGATTTTCAGGCATACTTTACCAGAACAATAAACATTACAGGCAATGCTGACAATATCGTATTTAAGGATGAAGACAATACACCTGTTGAAAAAACAGTTCAGGCACAAGACAGGATATTGACGATTACACCTGTCAGTGCGCTTAAATACAACACAACATACACAATAATTGTTCCCGCAGGTTATATTGAAAATTACAATGAGGAAATTTCCAGAACTTTTACAACTGAATTGCCTGTGGGCATAAACATCGCTGCTACAAAGCCATTTTCGACAGTTTTTCCCACTTTATGCAAGGGCGATCTTACTGTAACAACCGCTTCTAAGGCAACGGTTGAGATTTTTAATTTTTCGGGTACGCGTTTAAAGTCTTACGTGTCAAACGGAAAATTAAATATTAATCTAAATTATGCAAGCGGTATTTATTTTGTCGTTGTAAGAGCAGGCGATAAGGCAGCTTCGCATAAAATTATTTTGCAGCGGTAAGTCATCATTGTTGGCTTTCTAATTAGAGTTTCCATTGCGCTTTGTAAAAGTTTCTCTTCGTAACCGTTTTGGCGACAGGAAGATGGATTTGGTACAGGAGTGCAGTGGAAAACTGTTTATTGAGCACGAATTTTGTCGTTTGAGAATGATAGGCGAGTAGTGTTTTCTTTTGTAAACAGGTCGTATGGAACTCGCCAATAAATATTTATTTACATGATTGTTGTTCGCGACTCGGCAATGTAAGCAAGCTTCCATTGCTCTCGCTGCTCCAACAATTGTCGTGGGTGTCAAACACAGGGCAAACGCATTTAAATCGTCCTGTCGCTTACTATGGCTGATGATTTCGAACTCAAAAGTCCCTGTTTTTTTAGTATAGAATTATACGGAAAAACGAACATCCGTTTTTTGAAATTTTTTTTTGAGGCTACCTAACTGTATTCCTTCTCACGATACAATAAATCGTGTTTTTTCAGGGAGACAAATCGCAGATGGTGTTGGATGCTGTTTTTCAGGAAGATATGCAGAGAAAAAGGAGCAAAAATGCAGCATAAAATTTTGCAAGAGTGAGAAAAATACGTAAGTTCAATTAGAAAAGTTATAATTTATGTTGCTTAAAAATCTGACAAATGACCACCGAGGTTATTAAGCGATAAAATTAGAAATAATCGAAATTAATATCATTTCTTAATTTTCCCCTGTAATTTTAACAAATTTTTCATTTGTGTGTGTATGAATTGAAAAAAATCCTGTACATTTGCCTTGTAAAAAAAAATAATATGAAGAAATTAATCGCTCTTTGTTGCGTTACATTATTTTGTTGTAGCGCGTTGCTTGCAGTACCTGCAAATCCTAACCCTGTGGAAAAGACACAGCCTGACGGAACTAAAATCACAGTACTTATAAAGGGTGATGAACATGTTCATTGGTTAGAAAGTGTAGATGGCTATACGCTGATGTACAATGACAAAAAGGAAGTAGTTTTTGCTACGCATGACAGCAGGGGCGACCTTGTTCCGTCCAAAATTATCTATCGTGGTCAAGATTTGAAGGCGTACAGGAATGTTCATAAAAAGGCGATAGAAAAGATACCTGTTAAACTTCGTTATAGCCCAAAACAGATAGAGATGAGGAGGCAGATACGAAAAATGACTTCTGATGCCGAAACATCGGCGACAGGTCCGCAGAAAGCGCAGGCGGCGGTGTTGGGCGAAAAAAAAGTACTCTGTATTCTTGCGAGTTTCAGCAATAAAAGTTTTTCTAAAACAAAGACGGATTTTGAGAATCTGATGAACCAGGAGGGTTACACAGGAGGAGGAAATGCCGGTAGCGTAAAGGATTTTTATAAAGAAAATTCTTATGGAAAAATGAGTATTGTTGTGACGGTGGCAGGACCCGTAACTTTGCCCAATACGACATCCTATTATGCTCCCGACGACAAAAACAAAGAATTTGCCAGAGTTGCGGCGGAGCTTGCCGATGCTGAGGTTAATTATGCTGACTATGCTGTCAGTGGACGTGTCCCAACTTATCATATTATTTTTGCAGGATATGGGGACGAAAGTATAGGTAATGATGATCAGATATGGTCGCACCAATGGGGATATGCAGCTATTACTCTCGACGGTGTAAAAGTCGGGGATCGTTATTCTTGCTCCCCAGAATTAAGGGGAGGTTCAGGCAGTACTATTACGGCGATAGGGGTTGTGTGTCACGAACTGTGCCATGCTTTTGGTGCACCTGATTATTATGATACGGATTATGAGGAAAGTGGCGGAGAATACCCCGGTACTGGAAACTGGGATCTTATGGCAAGCGGAAGTTGGAATGGTGGATCAGGTAATTGTCCCGCACATATCAATATGCACCAGAAAATTCTTTATGGATGGGTTGATCCGATTACTTTGACGAGTGCGACTTCTGTTACAAATATGCCTGCCTCTGCCGACAGTGCTGTTGCATATATTATTCAGGCTAATGCCAATGGTGAACATTATGTTTTAGAAAATCGTCAAAAGAAGAAATTTGACAGCTACGTTCCGGGAAAGGGTTTACTTATTTATCACGTACATAAAAATGCGCTTGGTGGTGATTGTGATAATTCGAGTGCACCGCAGGAAGTGTATCCTGTATGCGCATCTTCGTCATATTCAAAGCCGACTTCGGCGGTGGAGTCGTATGGCACAGTTAATGGCGGCGGTTGTCCTTTTCCGGGTACAAGTTCCAAAACATCTTTTGGTGCGAGCACTACGCCGATGATGTTCGCTTGGCAGACTGACACGGCTGTTGCAGACAAGCCCATCACAAATATTGCCGAAAACACTACGGCTAAAACTATGTCGTTTGATTTTATGGGTGGCGGTACGCCTCCTGCGCCCCCAGAGCCACCTGCTCCGCCTGCGCCTTGTGCCGACAGCATTGTATCTTTCCCTTTTGTGGAAGACTTCGAGAGTATAAACCCCTGTTTTGTGTTGCAATCGGCTGACTCCGCGAATAATATTTGTTTCGGAGTGTTTTCGGCGGCGACCGTTGGTGAATGGTATGACGAGGATCTTTCAGCCAAATCTGGTAGCAATGTGTTTGAATTTACCTCATACGAGCGAACAGCAAATAATTTGCCACAAGAGTATTATCAGTACCTGATAACTCCGAAAATTTCGGTTCAAACAGAAAAAGAGTTATATGTTAAATTTTGGTATTTAACAATTGGAGAAAATGACGAAAATTTTCGCATCGGCTATTCATCTATATGCAATAGTGTAGAGGACTTTACATGGTTTGCAGAAGAAACAGTGATGAGTTTAAGTTGGAAAGAATATGAAAAAGCCGTGCCCGCTGGAACAAAATATATAGCTATTAATTACACAAGTAAATATTTATACGATTTGTCGATAGACGATTTAACGATTGATACGGTTTCAACAAGTGTCAATCCACCTGAGCCTCCTGTTACGGGTGGCGTAGCGTATGAGTTAGTCACTTCTGCAAGTCAGCTTGTTGCTGGGGATAAATATATTATTGCATCCAAGAATGGCGATGCGTGGGTTGGCTTGGGTTATCAGAATGAGAACAACCGCAGGGCTATTCCATTGAATACAACTTCTTCTACTGCACCCGCAACTGTGAATGTAGAAACGGCGACAAGTGCAACAGACCAAACTCACGTCTATCAGATCACTCTTGGCGGTACAAGCGGAGCATATACGCTTTACGATGAGGTAAATGCAAAGTATTTAAGACCGCGCACAAATGATGCTAATGGTCTGCAGGGAGATGCAAATATAGTCAAATGGACAATTGGTGTTGCCACGTCCGGCATAGCAACTGTCAGGTGTGAGGGAAATAGCACAACGTATAATAGAATTGTAATGCGCTATAATAACACAAATCCTGTTTCGCCAAATATAAATGGACTTTTTGCCTGTTATACAAGTGGGACACTTGCAAATTCGCAGAACGATGTTTACTTCTACAAACTTGTAAACACATCACCCCCTATTGATACTCCCAACATTGCCCGCGTAACATTCTCACCGCAAGGGGGCGAATACAGTGAGGCGCAAACCGTAACGCTTTCTTGTGCCACCGCAGATGCGGAAATCCGCTATACGCTTGACAGCTCAACTCCAACAGCGGCTTCCACGCTTTATTCCACTCCGTTGCAAATAGCCACTACTGCAACCGTAAAGGCGTTAGCATACAAAACAGGCTACAGGACATTGCTCGATTCACTTGCCACTGCGACCTACGCAATTGTTCCCCCTGTCCCTGATGTACCGGATATTACGATAATTAGTCCCACTGCGGAGCAGGTGTTTACAGGCGAAGTGCTTGTTCAGTTCAGCACAGAAAACTTTGTTGCGGGCGTGGACGGAAAATTTAAAATTTCTATTACGGGGCAACAGCCTGTTTATACTACGGATACGTTTTATCGCGTTAATCTTGTTTCAGGAAGTTACAGTGTCACCGTAAACCTCACAACACAGGACGAAGCAGATTTAACGCCTCCTGTAAGCCAGACGCGCTCATTCTCGGTGGATTTGCCCGATGTTGCCACACCTTATTTTGCACCTGTAGCTGGAGTGTACGCCGACTCTGTTGCTGTGTCTATCGCTTGCGCTACGACAGAGGCGACTCTCTACTATTCATTGGGTGAGGAATATAGTGCATACAATGAACCAATAACGCTTCGCACAACATCAACAGTAAGTACATTTGCAGTAAAAAGCGGAATGGACACGAGTGCTGTCGCTACTGCGACCTATACTATAACTACGCCGCCACCGATCCCGGAAGGATATGACTATATAGAAATGTTCGACAGTATGCCCCTTGCGACAGGTACAAGTTACAGTAATTCATCCTTTATTGGAAACTACGCAATAAATTGGACGTTTTATGGCTCAAGGGAAGCGAGTGGCATTACCGCTACTACTGATTATTTTCCCATAAACGGCAAATCGCTTCTGCTTCGCAGGCAGTCTGACAGCAGTCAAATTTTCTCACAAACGCTTACAGACGGTATAGGGAACTTTACAGTTAAGTTCCGCAAGGCATATACAAGTAACGCAAAAAGGTGGCTTGAACTGTATGTGAATGATGTGCTTAAAGGGTCATCTGAACAAATAGGCAATACGTCTGGAGCTGATGCGACTATTTATGATTTCACTGTTGATAATATAAATGTGAGTGGTGATGTAGTTATAAAAATAAAACTCGCATCGACACAAACAGGTAATGCTCAAATTACGATAGACAATATTGCTTGGACACGATACAGTTTCACCCCTGTTGATACGCCTAACATCGCCCGCGTAACATTCTCACCACAAGGTGGCGAATACAGTGAGGCGCAAACCGTAACGCTTTCTTGTGCCACCGCAGACGCGGAAATCCGCTATACGCTTGACGGCTCAACTCCAACAGCGGCTTCCACGCTTTATTCCACTCCGCTGCAAATAGCCACCACTGCAACCGTAAAGGCGTTAGCATATAAGACAGGCTACAGGACATTGCTCGATTCACTTGCTACTGCGACCTATACTATAACTACGCCGCCACAATGCGAACCACCAACAAACGCTGCTGCAAATGATATTACGGCGGAATGTGCTCTCTTATCATGGCATGGCGATGTTTCGGAATATGTTGTGCATATTTGGAAATCGGGCGAAGCCTATGAAAAGTTCTTCACAACAGATACAATGTTGTTTGTTTGTGATTTAAACCCCGAAACGACTTATTACTACGATGTTCGTTCTGTCTGTGGTGCAGGCGACACAAGCACGTTGCGCCTTGAGAGTGAATTTACCACGTCAGAAGCTGTTGGTATCGAGGCGTTAGGTTCTGCCAGCAATGCTGTAAAAGTCTATCCCAATCCGTCTAATGGCAAAATTTATGTTACTGTTAATACGAAGTCAAACATAGAAATATTCACATTAATCGGAACAAAAATATTGTCAAGGCAGGTTACCAAAGTTGCCGAGTTTAACATTGACAGGGCGGGTGTCTATATGCTTCGTGCCACCGCCGCCAATGGTGAAATCACAACACAGAAGATAATCATAAGGTAGGGCAAACCCATCGCCGAAAACACGCCACCGAAAACCCTTTGCCGAAAACCCATCGCCGAAAACCCGCCACCGAAAGCCCTTTGCCGAAAACTACACCAACTCCGCGTACAGGTCGTACGCTTCGGCATCGGTGATTTTGACGTTATAGAAGTTGCCGACAGTGAGTTTATTTGTGGTGTCTATCCAGACAGTGTTATCCACCTCTAACGAGTCATATTGAGTTCGTCCCGCGTACATTTCGCCCTCTTGTTTATCGACAAGAACGGTGAGCACTTTTCCTATTTTTGATGTGTTTTTGGCAAGCGATATTTCCTCTTGAAGTGCCATAATTTCACTCGCACGAGCAGCCTTTTCTTCCTCACTGACAGTATCGCCAAGTGGAAAAGCAGGCGTTCCATCCTCGACAGAATATGTAAAGACACCAAGACGGTCAAACTGCTGCATTTCGACAAACGATTTAAGTTTTCTGTATGCTTCTTCTGTTTCGTTCGGATAGCCAACAATCAAAGTTGTTCTTATCGCCACATCGGGAAGTTTCCGTCTTACTTCCTCAAGCAGTGTGAGCGTATCATCCTCTGTTGTAGCACGTTGCATAGAGCGTAATACATCCGTATCAATATGCTGAAGCGGTATGTCAATATATTTACAGATACGATTTTCACTCGCCATCAGATCAAGCAAATCCTCTGGAAAGCCGTGTGGATAAAGATATTGAAGACGAAACCATTCTATTTCTTCAATCGTCAATAGTGCGCGTAACAGTTCTGTAATATTTCGCTTGCCGTAGAGATCCAAGCCATACGCCGTAACATCTTGCGCAACGATAATCAACTCCTTTACACCTTTTGCTGCAAGCCCGCGAGCTTCTTCAACGAGTGTTGCTATTGGTGTCGAGCGTTGCTTGCCACGTATAAGTGGGATTGCGCAAAACGAGCAACTGCGATTGCAGCCCTCAGATATTTTCAGGTACGCCGAGTGAGGATATGTGGATATAGCGCGAGTTGTCACAGTTTGCAGAAATTCGTCCAACGGCACAGCAATATTGCTACGTTCTTCCCCCTCATTCTTAATCATTTCTATAACTTTATCCATTTCCGCAATGCCAAACCATCCGTCCACTTCAGGAATTTCTTTTTGCAATTCATCGCGATAACGTTCAGCAAGACAACCCATTACAAATACCTTCCCCGTTCTGCCCGTTTCTTTTTGTGTTACCGCTTGCAGAATATATTGGATAGACTCATCCCGCGCGTCTGCAATAAAGCCACACGTATTAACAAGCGAAACGTCCGAACGCTCATCACTGTTAAGCGGGATAATTTCCCAAGAATTAAGTTGCAGCAGCCCCGCAATTTTCTCGGAGTCCACCGTATTTTTAGAACATCCAAGCGAGATAAGTTTTAATTTAGACATAGTTACCTTATAAAAAATTATTATGGCGTTCCCCCGCCCCTCGCAGGCTCGGTGCGGGGTCGGGCTTTCACTCCAAAGTCGCGAGTAAGCGAGGGCAGAGGACGCGCTTGCGCGGACTATGCCGAGCGAGAGCGACTTCATTGCGAAGCAATAATCTTTTTTGCCCGCCCTCATCCCACAAAAACGCTTCATCAAGCCCCCAACTCAACTTCCACTCAACAGAACCAAACCAACAATCTTCACAATCCCCCGCAACAAAAAAGGATTTCCGCTCAATCCCTAACGCGCCCCACCGTTCCTCACCACAAACCCCTACAGGTTTTCCTCAAACAATTTCACCGCTCATCCCCCGCTCCCCCGCTCCCCGCACCCATCCCCCGCACCCCCCTCGCACATCCCGCTCCCCGCGCCCCCTCACTGCTCAAACAAGGTTTCTACAAAAGCTCTGCGGTCAAAATCGCGCAAATCTTCGGGCTTTTCGCCGACACCAATATATTTGACGGGGATTTTGAATTGGTCTGAAATGCCAATCACGACACCACCTTTTGCAGTTCCGTCAAGTTTTGTTACGGCGAGGGCGGTAACTTCGGTAGCGGCTGTGAATTGACGTGTCTGTTCGATAGCATTCTGGCCTGTAGAAGCATCTAAAACGAGCAGTACTTCGTGAGGAGCGTCTTCAACAACTTTTTTCATGACGTTTTTTATTTTGGTGAGTTCGTTCATCAAATTTATTTTATTATGAAGACGACCGGCTGTATCTATTATTACAACGTCTGCATTTTTACTGACTGCGGACTGTAATGTATCGAACGCTACAGAGGCAGGGTCAGAACCCATCGTTTGTGCCACGACAGGCACGTCCGCCCTTTTACCCCATTCCTGTAGCTGCTCTATGGCTGCTGCGCGGAAAGTATCTGCTGCGCCGAGCACAACGCTTTTTCCCTGTTTTTTGAATTTCAGGGCAAGTTTGCCGATAGTAGTTGTTTTACCAACTCCATTGACACCAACGACCATTATAACGTGGGTCTTTTTTGTTGTGGTGTCAGTTGCGACATTTGCAGCCTCATCGTTTGCAAGACTGTCATTTTCTGTAAGCAACGCCACAATCTCCTCGCGCAAAATCGTTTGCAGCTCGCTCGTATTCATATACTTATCTCGAGCCACCCGTTCATTAATTCGCTTAATAATGCGCAAGGTTGTGTCTATACCTACATCTGAGGAAACCAACATTTCCTCAAGATTATCAAGCACTACGTCATCTATTTTCGATTTGCCGCTAACGGCGCGTGCCATGCGAGCGAAAAAGCCTTCTTTTGTTTTGGCAAGTCCTGATTTCAGTACATCATTATTTTCCATACGTTATTAATTGTAAATTGTCAATTGTTAATTGTCAATGCTTGTTTTACGCTAAATTATCACCGCCTGTCCCACGCTCTGCCAATTAACAATTGACAACTAACCATTATTCCACATTCTGCCAATTAACAATTATTCTACGCTCTGCCAATTAACAATTGACAATTAAAAAGCGCGTCAGCAATAATTGACAATTAACAATTGACAATTGACAATTCCAAACGCGTCAGCAATAATTAACAATTGACAATTAACAATTGACAATTAAAAAGCGCGTCAGCAATAATTAACAATTGACAATTAAAAAGCGCGTCAGCAATAATTGACAATTAACAATTAACAATTGACAATTCCAAACGTGTCAGCAATAATTGACAATTAACAATTGACAATTGACAATTAACCACTATTCTACAACTGAAAAAAAACGAGCGACATCTGCCTCAAAAAGCAAATGTCGCCCATTAAAAATCTCATGCAAAACAATTTATTTTTTTGCGAAGTAATCCTTTACGTTATCGTTAGGAATAATTTCTTCTTTGAAGGAATAAGCACCGGTTTTAGGTGACTTAACCAACTTAACAACTTTTGCGAAACTCTTACCTGTTGAGGTTTTAAGAGTAGCAACTACTTTTTTTGCCATACTGCTTTAATTTTTTTATGTGATTCTAAAAGTCCGCTCCGCCCAACCTCACACCATCCAAACAACTCCATCCAAACACCCCGCAATCCCACTGCTCAAACAACCCCGCCCAATCTCACACCATCCAAACACCCCGCAACCCCACTGCTCAAACAACATCGCCCAACATTGCCCAACCCCGCCCAATCTCACATCGTCCAAACACCCCGCAACCCCACTGCTCAAACAACCTCGTCCTGCCCAAACCCATTGCACAAACACCCCGCAACCCCACCACTCAAACAACTTCACCCCGCCAAACCCCACTGTCCAAACACCCCGCAACCTCACACCATCAACACCCCCGCCCAAACCATTGCACAGCCCCTGCACAGCGCGAACCCACAGATCCAGCTGTTATTATTTAATTTCCTTGTGAACTGTTTTCTTTTTCAGGAATGGATTATATTTTTTCAGTTCCATACGGTCAGGAGTATTCTTTTTATTCTTGACCGTAATGTAGCGACTCATTCCGGGAACGCCACTCGTTTTCTGCTCCGTACATTCCAAAATAACCTGAATACGTGCATCTTTACTTTTCTTTGCCATATATTTTGCCTTTTATTTTAAGGGGTGCAAAGGTAATAATTTTTCGGCGAAATCGCAAGCGGTTAAAAGCCACAAGCCATAACCTGCAATTTATCGCCTAAAATGCTATTTTACAACGTTTTTAAAATCCGCATTATCACTTACGGTGTTAAACTCAACATCTTTCTGCGCCTGTGCCTTTAATGCAGGCTTTTCTGCAATCGCCTGTTTAAGGTTTTCAATGGCAGCTGCAACATTCTTTTCGCGAGCAGCGCAAACAGCTTTCAGGTACAATCCATCTGCCGTCATTGGGTTCATGCAGCCAAGTGTAGTTTTTGCCGAAGCAATATCACCGTTCAAAAGTTGTGAAAGAGCCAAATTATATCCACATTTATCATCAGACATACTGCTTACAGCGGTGGAATAATTACCCTCTTTTATAGCAACGATACCCATATTTTTATTAGCTTCAGCATTAGCAGACGCCTTAAAGTACGACTTTGCATTATCATAATCGGCTCGTGCCAAAGCAACAACGCCAAGATTATTCAACACCGAAGCCGTATTCGGCACAACACCGTTTGCTGTCTGCAAGACTTCCGAAGCCTTATCCCACGACCTGTCAGCAATGTACAGGGACGACAAATTCACATAAGCACGAACATCATCAGGATAAATTCTCACAGCAGAAGCGTAAATTGCGATTTTATTGTTATTATCTTCGGTAAGTGTAGCAGAGTAAAGCAACTCCTCAAGTTTAAGCGAATCAGGTGCTGTGAGAGAAAGTTCCGCAATTTGCTCATCCGTTTTTTTCGGTTCAAGAAAATCAACTTTCAAAATAGAACGACGAAGCGGAGGAAGAATTTGATCTTCAATTTCCTTGTAAATAACCGTCATATTATTGATTTCATGATGACGTTTGTCAATATCCTTATTTGAATTGATAACGTTAAGAATAGTATTCTTTTCTGCAATATTGGATTTGCCCACTGCCGACAAAAATCCGTCCCAATCCTCACCATGCGAAACAGTGTCTATTTCAATATCTTGAGAGATAGTAGCAGGCTTAACTTTAAGTTTTTTTGCACGAGCTTCAGTTGCTTTTTTCTTCGCATCATCAACATATTTTTTGCCTGTCAGTGCACGTTGCTGTGAAAGTTTAGAATTGCGAAGTTCCTCACCTTCGGGGGAAGCCCAGGCATCAACACCGATTTTTTTAATCTGCATACCCGACAACAACGCCGTATCAAGAGATTTGATAGCATCGGCAGCTCCCTGATCTTTATTAAGAGGCATTTTCCAGTCAAGATTAGACATATCCACGTAGAAATATATAGATGCCTCCTTAGGGATAATGGTTTCTTTTTCGTATTTATCTTTTTCGTTAGACGTGTATCCCGCTTCGTTATCAAGGCGTGTGGATGTTACCATCGCTCCTGTGGCAGGAGTAACTTCACCCAAATTCATCGCCTTTGGCACTTTCATTGCTTCTTCGGCATTCGTGGGAGCAGGAAGTTTTTTTGCTTTCTTTTCCACGTACGCAGCGGGATTTAGCACAAGAGTACTCTGTTCCATTCCTGGCTTATAATCAAGAGTTTCACTATACGTAAAACTTCCACCAGCCTTTTTATTTATAAGAGTACCATTTCCCTTCGTCTTTTCGCCACGAAGAATATACGGCTTCAAAAGCACAGACCCACCGTCATATTTTAAAGACGGTTGAATAACGACAACCGCATTCGTATTGAAATAGTTAGGCGCATACTGACCTTTCATTTCAAACTGTATTTTGTCGCCACGCATTTCAAGCGGATTAGGTTTGACCTCATATTTAGCCATTGCGGGATGATTTTTCGTCATCTTTTTCAAACTTTCGCAAGAAGCTGTGACAACAGCGATTGCAACGAGCACGCATAGAAAGCGTATAGAAAATATCTTTTGCATAATTTTTGTAATTTAACAATTATCCCGCAAATGTAGCAAAAATATACGACTTCAACAAATTTTAGCGGTCAGAAATTGCTATTTATAAATGATTTCTTATTTCGATTGTATGGCGTGCCCTTTTGTTACTCACCACAACCACCGTCAAAAACCCCCTGCCGACCCCCACCCAACATCACCCGTCAGAACCCTGCAAAAAGCTCATAATGAGCATTATTCCCACCATAATACAGGCCAAACAAACAATCCAACCTCAATAAAAACAAACAAAAGGTCGGGCTATCGCTGCTATCTTTTGCCTGTCCGCAAAACAAAACCCAATCCTAAAATCCCCCAACAAACTCCTCACCACCCGCCGCCCCAAAATCCACCGTCGGCTCGCAAAAGCGAACACCCCGCCCCAAATCCACCAACACCCTTATCCCACTGACAGCCCTCAATCCCACCGCCGACTCGCAAAAACCAACACCCCACCCCAAATCCACCAACACCCTTATCCCACTGGCAATCCTCAATCCCACCGCCGACTCGCAAAAACCAACACCCACCCCAAATCCACCAATACCCTTATCCCACTGGCAATCCTCAATCCCACCGCAGGCAAAAGGATATTCGCTCTATCCCTCACGCACCCAACGCATTATGTAATCACAAATTATCAACCACGAATTACGAACTATGTCCGCTTATCCCGCCCGCCCCCGCGCCCCACACCCCACCACTCCGCGCAAATCCAACAAACACCCTAACTCCCGCCCGCCTGCTCCGCCCGCCCCACAACCCCCCGCGCCGCCGCCCCACAACCCCCGCCCGCCGTCACATATTACAACCACTATTTTGCTTGCGATTATCAATCGCAAAAACTATATAATTTCCTGCAAAATAGTTTGTGCCCAAGCGTTTACAGGACTGTATGTTTTAAGTAACTTACCATCAGAAACTCGAAACAGCAATTTCGGAAAAGCATTGTCTATAGAATTATCATACACATACAGTCTATCCACTATATGTGCTGCTTGTGAGCAATGGACAATAGATTTTGCATAACGGCTTATTATTTTGGAAATAGGAACGTCATGTCCACCCTCCATTACCCTGTGGGCAATTCGAGCGGTATTGATAACAGGATGATCCGTCCCAACAAAAAACAATCGAGTAAAATAACCGGCCTCTCTTGCCATTGATATAAACTCTAATTTATCAGGAGAAGATAAAACAGTTTCAAATAGAAGACTTTCTCTGTTTGCAATACATTTGTTTCTTAGGTTGGAAGCATATATGACTGCTTTTTTTACGGCTTTGGGAGAGTTCCAATCACCAAATTTTTCGTTAGCAATAATATCAGGATTAATATACACACATCCTTCTACCCATTCGTGTTTGAGAATTTTATCTGTAACAGAAGTCTTTCCCGATCCGTTTGGACCCGCAATAATTAGTAGTTTAGGCTTTGTGTCCATAAAACTACGCTGTTTTAGCGACAAGTTTTTTATAGTTTTCCTTCGCTAATTTTAACTCGTATGACAACTGTTGTTGAAACTTAATGTCTGCCAACTCTCTGCGTTTTATTGCTTCTTCGGCTACTTCTCGCATCAACATTTCCAATTGTTCGTCGGTTGGCTCGGCATCGCCAAGAAAACGGTAGTGATCTTCCATAACTTTACAAATATACATTAAACTACTCAATTTACATACAAACGAATAAAAATCTCGTCAAAATTTATAGAGAAATATATGACCTTAAATCCGCAATTATTTTTTGCTAAAAACAAGCAAAGCGTTATCAAATAAATATTTGTAACGCTTTGCCGTTTGAAAAATTTTCACTAAATTTGGTGTTACTGTATAACCAATGT